>NZ_AP025506.1:2726896-3029885 GCF_024347595.1 Vibrio pomeroyi
CTTATCACCTCTTCAGACGAAGATATGCGTGCAGTTATCACGGCAGCTCGTGAATACCACAATCAGTACCAAAACCAGTCTTTAGGTCTTCACCTTGAAGGTCCGTACCTAAACGTTGCGAAAAAAGGCATTCACAGCGTCGATCACATTCGTAAATCTGATAACGAGATGATTGAGCTTATCTGTGAAAACAGCGACCTTGTTGCAAAAGTAACTTTGGCGCCTGAACTTAACGATCCTGAACACATTGAACGTCTTCAGAAAGCGGGCGTGGTGGTTTCTATTGGCCACACCAACGCAACTTATGCAGAAGCACGTCAAGGTTTTGAATCTGGTATTACTTTCGCGACTCACCTATTCAATGCAATGACACCTATGGTTGGCCGCGAGCCAGGCGTTGTTGGCGCGATTTACGATACACCAGAAGTATACGCAGGTATCATCGCCGATGGCTTCCACGTTGATTACGCAAACATTCGAATTGCGCACAAAATCAAGGGAGAAAAGCTCGTATTAGTGACGGACGCCACAGCTCCTGCAGGTGCTGACATGGAATACTTTATTTTTGTCGGTAAGAAAGTATATTACCGGGATGGTAAGTGTGTTGATGAAAACGGCACACTGGGCGGCTCAGCTCTGACTATGATTGAAGCAGTTCAGAATACAGTTGAGCACGCTGGTATCGCTTTAGACGAAGCTCTTCGCATGGCTACGCTATACCCAGCTACGGCTATCGGTGTAGAAAGCAAGCTAGGTCGAATCAAAAAAGGCATGGTTGCAAACCTAGCTGTATTTGACCGAGACTTTAACGTTAAAGCGACTGTTGTTAATGGACAATACGAGCACAATTAAGTATGAATGGCGGACAAATAGGTAACGTAGACTTAGTTAAACAACTAAACAGTGCGGCGGTATACCGACTAATAGACCAACAAGGGCCTATCAGTCGTATACAAGTGGCTGATGTAAGCCAACTCGCACCGGCAAGTGTTACAAAAATTACCCGCCAACTTTTAGAGCGCGGCCTAATCAAAGAGGTTGCGCAGCAAGCGTCTACTGGCGGTAGACGCGCTATCTCCCTAACCACAGAAGTGGAACCTTTTCATTCTGTCGCAGTGCGCTTAGGCCGAGACTATATTCAAATAAGCCTTCATGACCTTGGCGGTCGTGAACTGGCTTTCCAACAGCAAGACCTGAATTATTCAGACCAATCAGACCTTACCCAAGGCTTGGTTAATAATTTGAAGGCTTTCATTGCTGAGCACCAACCAAAGATCGATCAGCTGATTGCTATTGGCGTTACTCTTCCAGGCTTGGTTAACCCAACGACTGGTGTTGTTGAGTACATGCCAAACACAGACATCGATAACCTAGCTTTAAGCGACATTATTCGCGACACATTCCATGTCGCTTGTTTTGTGGGTAACGATGTTCGCGGAATGGCGCTTGCTGAACACTACTTCGGCGCAAGTAAAGACAGCCAAGACTCTATTTTAGTGAGTGTTCACCGTGGTACCGGCGCAGGTATTATCGTGAATGGTCAGGTTTTCTTAGGTCACAACCGCAACGTAGGTGAGATTGGTCACATCCAAATCGATCCGCTAGGCGAGCAATGCCAATGCGGTAACTTCGGTTGTCTTGAAACCGTAGCAGCAAACCCGGCTATCGTTGAACGAGTTCAAAAGTTGATTAAACAAGGCTATGAGTCTTCTTTAACAGAGCTTGACCGTATTACGATTCAAGATGTGTGTGACCATGCAATCAATGGTGACGAACTGGCGAAACAAAGCTTAGTTCGAGTAGGAAACCAATTAGGTAAGGCGATCGCTATGACGATTAACTTATTTAACCCTCAAAAAGTTATCATCGCGGGTGATATTACGAAGGCACAAGAGATTGTTTTCCCTGCAATTAAGCGCAATGTAGAGAATCAGTCGTTAACGACTTTCCATAGCGGCCTGCCTATTGTAGCATCACAGATCGATAAACATCCTACGATGGGAGCTTTTGCCATGATTAAGCGCGCCATGCTCAACGGTGTGTTGCTGCAGAAGCTTCTCGAAGATTAAAGAAAAATAATTCTGATTTTCCGCGGGCCGTGTTTGTATAAACACGGCCCGTTTTTTTAAGCTAGGGAACTACAACAACAAGTTATGGAACTTATATTAATATCCACTGCGTTTATCGCAGGATTTATTGCTTTAAAGTGTCACCTTCCCCCATTAGTTGGTTTTTTGGTTGCAGGCTTTGGGCTTTTTGCCTTTGGCTTTGAAACCAACGACACCATCATTACTTTAGCTGACCTTGGTGTCACACTGCTTCTATTTACTATCGGCTTAAAACTCGACATCAAAACCCTACTCTCTAAAGAGATCTGGGCTGGCGCGACAATCCACAACCTTTTGTCCACTCTGTTTTTCGCCGCCGCCCTGTTTGGTTTTAAGTTCTTAGGCATTTCATCGTTGGCCGCCATGTCGGTAGAACAGATCGTTCTGCTCGGTTTTGCTCTTTCCTTCTCAAGTACGGTATTTGCGGTTAAGACTCTGCAAGAGAAAGGTGAGATGAATGCGACTTACGGAACGTTGGCGATTGGTATCTTGGTCATGCAGGATATCTTTGCCGTCGTATTCCTAACGGCTTCTACCGGCAAAATACCTGAGTGGTATGCGATTGCTCTGTTTGCCCTGCCTTTATTACGCCCACTGTTCTACAAGGTGCTCGATTGGGTTGGTCACGGCGAGATGCTGGTTCTGTCCGGCATCTTCTTCGCATTAGTCGTCGGTGCTGGTTTATTCCATTTGGTTGGTGTGAAACCAGATCTGGGTGCTCTTGTTCTAGGTATGTTACTTGCTGGTCACCCAAAAGCCTCAGAGTTATCAAAATCGCTGTTTAATCTTAAAGAGCTTTTCCTTGTCTGTTTCTTCTTGAACATTGGTTTGTCAGAGCAACCAACCATTCAAGGCTTTATGCTTGCAATCTTGTTCTTGCTGATGCTGCCAGTGAAAGGTGTTCTCTACTTCTTGGTGCTCAACCGTTTCAAGTTCCGTGTTCGAACGTCTCTACTCGCCTCATTATCACTGTTTAACTACAGCGAATTTGGCCTCATCGTTGGTGGTCTTGCCTTCAAGATGGGTTGGATGTCGGGCGATATCCTAGTTGCGGTAGCCATTGCGGTTTCACTCTCGTTCTTAATCGCTGCACCTTTAAACCGAGCTGGTCACAAGCTTTATCAGCAGTCAGGTAAATGGCTGAAAGAGCATGCGTCAGAAAAGCTTAATCAACGTGATAAACGAATTGACCCAGGTCGAGCACAAGTGCTTATTCTTGGTATGGGCCGAATTGGTACTGGTGCTTATGACGAATTACGCTCTCGCTATGGCAAAGTCAGCCTAGGTGTCGAAGTTCGTGAAGAAGCAGCACACAACCACAGAAGTCATGGCAGAAACGTGATTTCTGGCGACGCGACTGACCCGGACTTCTGGGAACGCATCTTAGATACCGCCAATGTAAAATTAGTGATCTTGGCGATGCCTCACCACCAAGGTAACCAAACTGCTTTAGACCAGTTGAAATCTCGAAACTTCAAAGGTCAAATTGCGGCGATTGCTGAATATCCGGATCAACTCGAAACGCTCAAAGAAAACGGTGTTGATGCGGCATTTAACATTTATAGCGAAGCCGGTAGTGGTTTTGCTCGTCACGTATGTGAACAGTTAAACCCAAACATCAATAAAATCTAACCTAAAACGCCCTCTTCAAAGCCTCTCAAAATTGCGAATTTTTGCACTTTTGAGAGGTTTTCGTATAAAAAACCAACTGCAATTAAATATCAAACACCAAAACCAATCAATAATTAGATAATTTCTAACATAACCCCCTTTATATTATTTTTTTGCTTACATCCGGTTGCTTTTTTTAGCCAGAATGGCAAATTGAATACAGTTGATTTAGAAATTATTTAAAAGGAAGTTCTATGTGTTCAGTATTTGGCATTCTCGACATTAAAAGTGATGCCGCAGCACTTCGCCCAATTGCTTTAGAAATGTCTAAAAAGCTTCGTCACCGCGGTCCTGACTGGTCTGGTATTTATGCTGGTGAAAAAGCAATCCTTGCTCACGAGCGTTTAGCTATCGTTGGTTTAAACAGTGGTGCTCAACCACTATACAGCCAGGATAAAAAGCATATTCTTGCAGTAAACGGCGAAATCTATAACCACAAAGAACTTCGTGCACGCTACGAAGACAAGTACCAATTCCAGACAGATTCTGACTGTGAAGTGATTCTTGCGCTGTACCAAGAAATGGGTGCCGACCTACTAGAAGAACTTAACGGTATTTTCGCCTTCGTTTTATACGATGAAGAGAAAGACGAATACCTAGTAGGCCGTGACCACATCGGTATCATCCCGCTTTACCAAGGCTACGATGAACACGGTAACTACTACGTTGCTTCAGAAATGAAAGCACTGGTTCCAGTATGTAAAACAATCAGTGAGTTCCCTCCTGGTAGCTTCTACTCTTCTAAAGATGCAGAGCCACAACGTTACTACATTCGTGATTGGAACGAATATGCGGCAGTTCAAGGCAACAGCACAAGCAAAGAAGAACTGACTGAAGCACTAGAAGCAGCGGTTAAACGCCAACTAATGACTGACGTACCTTACGGTGTACTTCTATCGGGTGGTCTAGATTCATCAATTACTTCAGCAGTAGCGAAACGTTATGCTGCAATGCGTATTGAAGATGATGAGCAATCTGAAGCTTGGTGGCCACAACTGCACTCGTTTGCTGTTGGCTTAGAAGGTGCGCCAGATCTTATCGCTGCTCGTGAAGTGGCTGACAAGATCGGTACTGTGCACCACGAGATGACGTACACAATTCAGGAAGGCCTAGACGCAATCCGTGACGTTATCTACCACATCGAGACTTACGATGTAACGACAATTCGTGCATCAACTCCGATGTACTTGCTAGCTCGTAAGATCAAAGCGATGGGCATCAAAATGGTACTTTCAGGTGAAGGTGCGGATGAAATCTTCGGCGGTTACCTGTATTTCCATAAAGCGCCAAACGCTAAAGAGTTCCACGAAGAAACAGTACGTAAACTGCTGGCTCTGAACATGTTTGACTGTGCTCGTGCGAACAAATCGTTGGCAGCATGGGGCGTTGAAGGTCGTGTACCATTCTTGGACAAAGAGTTCATCGATGTGGCAATGCGTTTGAACCCTGAAGACAAGATGTGTGGTAACGGTAAGATGGAGAAACACATCCTACGTGAGTGTTTTGAAGACTACCTACCAGATTCAATCGCTTGGCGTCAAAAAGAGCAATTCTCTGACGGCGTTGGCTACGATTGGATTGATACATTGAAGGCAACTGCCGAAGCGAAAGTAACGGATAAGCAAATGGAAACAGCTCAGTTCCGTTTCCCTTACAACACGCCAACAACCAAAGAAGGTTACGCTTACCGTGAAATCTTTGAAGAGTTGTTCCCGCTAGAGTCAGCAGCAGAGTGTGTACCTGGTGGTCCATCTGTGGCTTGTTCATCAGCAAAAGCTATCGAATGGGATGAGTCTTTCCAAAACTGTGTTGACCCATCTGGCCGTGCAGTACAAGCCGTTCACAACGATGCTTACAACGCTTAAAGCGATTGGTAAATTCTAAAGACTAAAAAAGGCGCATGATGCGCCTTTTTATTTTTAAGCCTATTTTTTATTGTTGTATTTATGCGTGAGCTTGCAGTGCTTCGTTCTCAATACTGATAGGAACCACTTGGCTGATCATTTTTACGAGCATGATAGAGCGAGCTTCACCATCTTTCTGATGGAAAATCGCTTCAATGCCAGCGAACTGGCCACTCTTAATCTTAACCACCTGCCCAGACTCAAACTCAACACAACAATCTTCAGTTTCGTTACTGCAACACTTCTCAAACTCTTTGAGTTCGAAAACTAAGTCACCTTGGACTTCATGCGGTCTTGCGCCGAACTTAATAAAGTCGACCACACCGCGCGTTGAACGAACTGTCGTAAAACTAGGGCCTTGTTCATAGTCAAAGCGAACAAAGATGTAAGACGGGAACAGTGGCTCTTTGACCTGCTTCTCTTTCCCTCTAACCACCTTTTCGACTTCTATTTGAGGGTAAAAGCACTCTACCCCCTGATTTTCTAGGTGCTGTTGAGCGCGTTTTTGATCACCACGCTTACAGTAGAGCAAATACCAACGTTTCATTTTACTAGCCATTTTCTATTTTTGGACATTTTACCACAAGCCTAAAACGGTTTAATCACCGTTAATAAAATGAAGACTGCTAAGCAAGAAATTATGCGTAGCAGACCAACTTATCAACAAAAAGTCATAGGTCTGAAAAGTGGTTAAGCATTGTACAGGGATCATTTGCAGACAAAAAGGCGCATTCTTGTAAGCGTATGTATGCAAGACCAAATAAAATACACCATACCCTATGAAGATCAAAACGATACAACAAGCCAATGCATTTCACTTTTATTATTCGGTAATTCTTTTAAAACGCTCACTATGCGTCCAGCTCAAAACTGGAAAATTAGTTTGCAGCACGCATTATCTGGGTGACATTGCATAGAAAACCCCTTATTTTCATAAGCTTATAAAAAATTAGTTATCGTAACCATAAAAGACGCCTATTGCAGATGGTTATTCCACTCTGTATACATAAGTGACTATAAAATCTTTTAATACCTAAAATTAGTAAAACTTATGCCAAGCACTCACAACATCTTTGGCCACCCTAGAGGCCTATTTCTACTATTTAGCACAGAGCTATGGGAACGTTTCTCCTACTATGCAATGCGTGCAATTCTTGTTTTATTCTTAACTGATACCACCCTTAATGGTGGCCTTGGTTGGTCAACAAAAGACGCACTCGATCTCTACGGGATCTACACCGGTTTAGTCTACATCACACCATTAATTGGTGGCTGGATTGCCGATAACTACCTAGGACAACGTAAATCGATCCTGATTGGTGGTGTATTAATGGCTCTAGGCCAATTCACACTTGCCCTACCTAACGGTTTTATTGGCTTAGACCAAGTCAACGCTCTGTACCTTGGTTTAGCACTGCTTATCAGTGGTAACGGTATGTTTAAGCCAAACATCTCGACCATGGTTGGCGACTTGTATCAAGAAGGTGACAACCGCCGTGATGGTGCTTTCACCATTTTCTACATGGGCATCAACTTAGGCGCACTACTTGGTGGCTTGATTTCGGGTGCAGCAGTAGATTCATTCGGTTGGAAAGCAGGCTTCTTGGCTGCTGGTATCGGTATGGTTATTAGCTTGATCATGCAAATGACGATGGCTCAATCTTGGTTAGGCAACATCGGCTCTGTACCTGCGGCTGCTCGAGCAAAAGAGCTGAACAAATCGAAAGAGAAAGCGCCACTGACTAAAGAAGAATTCGACAGACTAAAAGTTATTCTGATTATGGGTCTGTTCGTAATCGTTTTCTGGGCTGGCTTTGAACAAGCTGGCGGCCTAATGAACATCTACACTCAACAATATACTGACCGTATGATTGGTGGTTTTGAAGTTCCAGCAGCTTGGTTCCAATCTCTAAACCCATTCTTCATCATTACACTTGCACCGATCATCGCTGCGTTTTGGGTGAAACTAGGTAAGCGTGAACCAAACTCACCGGTTAAGTTTGCGATGGCGTTGTTCTTCTTAGCACTTGGCTTTGTGTGCATGATGGGCGCGGTAATGGAGCAAGGTGGCGACCTAACAGTGAAAACATCGATGTTATGGCTAGTGGGTGCATTCTTCTTCCATACTCTTGGTGAGCTTTGTCTATCGCCTATTGGCCTGTCGTTGGTCACCAAGCTAGCTCCACTTCGTTTAGCATCACTAATGATGGGTGCTTGGTTCGGCTTCAATGCGGTTGCAAACTACGTCGCAGGCCTAGTGGGTTCTCACGTTGGTGAGCTTGGCGCAATGTCTATCTTCGGTGGTATCGCGATTACAGCAACAATTAGTGGCGTATTACTACTTCTTTGTGCGGGCAAGCTTGTATCATGGATGCACGGTGTAGAAACCAACATGACGCTTGAAGCAGAGCCAAAAGCTGAGACAGCAGAAACCTCTGTGGCTTAATATCTAGATCTATTTCAAGAAGAAACATCAAGATCAAAAAGGGCTGCTCAATGAGCAGCCCTTTTGTTATCTATTCAATCGACACATCAATTAGCGATGAAGTGCTACCAGTTCAGCCATCATGTCGATATGCGAGTCTCTATCGTTAAGACACATAATATAGCTAAAGTCTGAGCCACCAGCTTCGATGAAAGTCTCTTTACACTGGTCTGAAATCTCTTCCAATGTTTCCAAGCAATCCACCGAGAATGCAGGAGCCATGATATCAATCTTCTTAATACCTTTTCCTGGCAGGGATTCTAGCGTCTCGTCTGTGTAAGGCTTCAACCACTCCTCTCGACCAAATCGAGATTGGTAGGTCATAGTGATGTCTTCTTCAGATAAACCTAGCTCTGCTGCAAGGAGTTTTGTCGTTGCTTCACAATGCTGTGGGTAGATATCGCCTTCATCAGCTAAGCGCTTCGGAATGCCATGGAACGAACAAACCAAGTGATCGGCTTTGCCATTTTGATCCCAATGGCTGCGAACGCTTTCAGCCAGTGCTTTGGCATAGCTCGGATGTGAGTAGTAATCACGAATAAAGCGATAGCTTGGAATTACAGGCATCTGCTTAAAAGCTTTAGTTAAGCCATCAGAAACGGCGGCTGTCGTTGTGCCTGAGTACTGAGGGTATAAAGGTAATACGATAATGTCTTCTACGCCCTGCTCCATCAGTTGTTCGATACCCGTCTTAAGGCTTGGGTTACCATAGGTCATTCCCAATGCAACCGGCATCTCTAATTTTTTCTCTAGCTTTTCCGCTTGTCTTTGCGAGTAAACAAGCAGTGGTGAGCCATCATCCATCCAAACCGACTGATACAGCTTTGCCACCTTAGGCGAGCGAATAGGAAGAATCACCCCATGCAGAATAGGACACCAAAGCCAACGAGTTAGGTTTACTACTCGCTTGTCGTGCAAGAACTCACTCAAAAATCGACGAACGCCAGCTGGGGTCGCAGAATCTGGCGTACCTAAGTTCACCAGTAAAACGCCCTGCTTTTTATTATTTTCCATAGATACCTGAGACCAATATGTGTTTTTCTGGAAAGTAATATACTAATCTGCATAAGTTTAAGATCATTGCTTCCCACTAAATGTCTGAATAATCATTCTTTAAATGGGATATCACAATATCTACTCTCGATTGTGAGCCACCTTCATCGAAAACGGTTTCGTCTTGAATGATGTGCAATCAAATTATCTAGATTGGTATCGTACTAAAAATTGAAACAAAAAAAGCGACCCTTAAGGTCGCTTCCAATATATCAAATTCTAAAACTGGCTGTTAGCCAATTATGCTAGTGCTTTCTCAAGTTCTGCACTAACTTCAGCAACTTGCTTAGTACCGTCAAACTTAAGGTACTGAGTGTTGCCTGCTTCAGCTTCTTTACCGTAGTAAGAGATAAGCGGAGCTGTTTGATCGTGGTATACGCCTAGACGTGCACGAACTGTTTCTTCTTTGTCGTCATCACGTACAACTAGCTCTTCGCCAGTTACGTCATCTTTACCTTCTTCTTTAGGCGGGTTGTACACAGTGTGGTATGTACGGCCTGAAGGAAGGTGAGCACGACGACCAGCCATACGCTCAACAATCACATCGTCAGCTACGTCGAATTCAACAACGTAATCAACAGCGATACCCATTTCTTTTAGGCCATCAGCTTGTGGGATTGTGCGTGGGAAACCGTCTAGTAGGAAACCTTTCTCACAGTCATCTTGAGCGATACGCTCTTTGATAAGACCAAGGATAATTTCATCAGAAACTAGCTGACCAGCGTCGATTACTGATTTTGCTTGCTTACCAAGCTCAGTACCCGCTTTGATAGCAGCACGTAGCATGTCACCAGTTGAAATTTGAGGGATACCAAATTTGTTCATGATGAAGTTAGCTTGAGTACCTTTACCCGCGCCAGGAGCACCTAGAAGAATGATGCGCATGTTTAATCCTCTTATAAAATTATGATTTATACCGAAGCTCACTATCCCACCTTCCTCGTTCATACTTAAGATAAACAGGAAAAGTTAGGTAACAGCTGAGGTTAAGCAAAACTGTAAACAGAAGCAAAACGGTAAGTTTCGGTATAACGTTTAAAAATCATACAACTGGAAGGAATGAGTTCCTAGCTCCAGCTGATTAGGTCGAGCATTCTATCACATTAATATTCAATTTGGCTGAATTTACGACTAAAGAATGTATCGGCAACATTTGTTGTGACGACAACGGTGACGTTGACCACGTTTAATAGATTTTCAGCGACGTTCATAAAAAAAGCCCGCATTTGCGAGCTTTTTATTACAATTATTGGCTTAACCTAAAGTCGAAAGACTAACGCTTTGTCAGTAGCTCGTTGATTGCACCCAAGAATTGTGACGGATCTTCCATTGAGCCTTTTTCAGCCAGCATCGCTTGACCAAGTAGCAACTCAACCCAACGACCAAACGCTTGCTCGTCTGCTTCGTCAGCCATCTGTTTAACCAGTGCGTGCTCAGGGTTAATCTCGAAGATGTACTTCACTTCAGGTGCCGCTTGACCTGCAGCTTCAAGAAGCTTAGCCATTTGCGTACCCATTTCGAAGTCGTCAGTTACAACAACAGCCGGTGTTGTTGCTAGCTTGAATGTGGTGCGAACTTCTTTAACACGACCACCTAGGTAAGATTGAGTACGCTCTACAACAGACTTGAACTCTTCTTCAGTCTCTTTTTGCTTCTCTTTCTCTTCTTCACCTTCAAACTTGCTTAAGTTTAAGCCCGCTTTTGTGATCGATTGAAACTGCTTACCATCAAAGTCAGTTAGGTAGTTCATTACGTACTCATCAATGCGATCGTACATTAGAACCACTTCAATACCTTTTGCTTTGAACTGCTCCAAGTGCGGGCTGTTTTTAGCGGCAGCGTAGCTATCTGCTGTTAGGTAATAGATCTTATCTTGGCCTTCTTTCATGCGCTCAACGTAAGATTCTAGGCTGATAGTTTGCTCAGCAGAATCCACTTCCGTTGATGAGAAGCGTAGTAGACCCGCGATCTTCTCTTTGTTCGCCATGTCTTCAGCTGGGCCTTCTTTCATAACTAGGCCAAACTCTTTCCAAAACTCTAGGTACTTGTCGTTGTCGTTCTTCGCCATGCGCTCAAGCATAGTTAGTACACGCTTAGTACATGCGCCACGAAGAGACTGAGTCACCTTGTTATCTTGAAGAATTTCACGCGACACGTTCAGAGGCAGATCATTTGAATCAATCAAGCCGCGAACGAAACGCATGTAAGATGGCATGAACTGTTCAGCATCGTCCATGATGAATACACGCTGTACATAAAGCTTTAAGCCGCTCTTATGGTCACGGTTCATCATATCCCAAGGTGCTTTCGCTGGGATGTAAAGCAGGCTTGTGTAGTCGTTCTTACCTTCAACCTTGTTGTGGCTCCACGTTAGTGGATCAGCGAAATCGTGAGATACGTGCTTGTAGAACTCTTGGTACTCTTCTTTCTCGATATCAGATTTGTTACGAGTCCAAAGCGCTTGCGCCTTGTTAATCTGTTCCCAATGCTTCTCTTCGGTGTCTTTACCTTCGTCATCTTTCACTGCTGTGAAGATAGAAACAGGAATGCCGATGTGATCAGAGTACTTACCAATCACTTCACGCAGACGCCATTCGTTTAAGAACTCTTTACCGTCTTCACGCATATGAAGAATGATGTCAGTACCGCGAGATTCTTTGGTGATGTCCTCGATGGTGTAATCGCCTTCGCCAGCAGAGTGCCATTGAACGGCTTCATTGTTTGCTAGGCCAGCTGCACGAGTGCGAACGGTTACCGCGTCCGCAACGATGAATGCTGAGTAGAAACCAACACCAAATTGACCAATCAATTGAGAGTCTTTGCTTTGGTCTTCAGACAGTTTTGAGAAGAAGTCTGCAGTGCCTGATTTAGCAATCGTACCTAAATGCTCAATAACGTTGTCACGGCTCATGCCGATACCGTTATCAGAAATCGTTAAGGTATTTGCTTCAGCATTGAATGAAAGTTTTACACCTAAATCAGCATCACCTTGGTAAAGGTCACCATTAGATAGGGCTTGGAAACGAAGCTTGTCAGCCGCGTCAGATGCGTTAGAGATCAGCTCACGTAAGAAGATTTCTTTATTTGAATACAGTGAGTGAATCATTAGATGAAGTAGTTGTTTTACTTCAGATTGAAAGCCACGAGTCTCTTTATTTTGCGTTGCCGTTTCGCTCATTTTTACTCCAAAACATCTATACTTTATGTTGAATAACCATAGGGGCGTAACACTTGATGCCACTCTTATGTTCATTAACATGAGGATGACAAATGTAAATTCAAGGTCAAAAATCATAAAAACACTGTTTTTTTGATCTGTTTTTATTATCCTTGAGTCTGATAAATATAAAAGAACATAAAAGAAGCCATGATTTGGTGAAGAATTAACTGAACTTCACCTGAGATTTGTCTATTTCGCACCCCAAATCATCCAAAAGTAGAAGAATTCAATGAGCAATATCGGCACAAAGTTTATTCTCGCACAGCGGTTTGTCTTCGATCCAAACAGCAACTCACTTGTTGACCAAATGAGCGACGGCGAAGTCGTACGCCTTGGCAGCAATGAAAGCCGCATTCTCCTGATGCTGTCGGAAAGACCCAATGAAGTTATCACTCGTAATGAATTACACGAGTATGTTTGGCGAGACCAAGGCTTTGAGGTTGATGACTCTAGCTTAACGCAAGCAGTATCAACGCTAAGAAAGATGCTGAAAGATTCGACCAAATCCCCAGAATTCGTAAAGACAGTGCCTAAACGCGGTTATCAATTTATTGCGACCGTTGAGCGCTCTGCACCACTTTCATCAAATGATCAGCCAGTAGCGGCTGAAATTGTCGAAAATGACGTAGAACCTATCTTGACGTTTGCAACACCTGCAGCGACTGAAGAAACGATCACTGAAACGGTTGAGTCAGAGCCAGTAGCAAAGGTTCAAGAAACCAATGTCGAAGCTGAACCAGCACGAGCTCCTGCTGCAACTCCAGCTAAAAGCACAAATAAGTGGTTAACGTTTTGGTTGCTACTTATTGCTTTCATCATGCCGATTCTGGTTTTAACGTTTACTAACCCGGCAGAATCCGAGTTCAAAACATTGGCTGAAGTGGATGGCGTAAAGGTTCAATCACCAGTTAACCACCCAGATCTTAGCAGTTGGCTGCCAGCGATAGAGAAGTGTGTATTACGTTACAACACCAATCACACAGGCATGCTCAAGCCGACTGAAGTGATCGCAACAGGTGGACAAACCAACAACCTTGCCCTCAACTACATTCACCCGCAAGATTACTCTAGCGAGAATGTAACCCTAAGAATTTATGCAAACCAGTCGGATGTAAACGACATTTGTAACGGTGGTCAGTAACATGAAATTAAAAGTATCGATTATTTTACTGGTTCTATCTGCATTTTTGAGTGGTTGGCTATATTGGGGAAGCGATGCAAAAGTAGAGCGCCTACTTACTGCACATGAATGGCAATCTAAGATGGTCACTCTGATCAGCGACAACAAACAAGCGGACTCAATCGGCCCACTTCGCAAAGTTGAGCTGTCATCGAATGCGAAATACCTACCAAATGGTACATATCTGAGAATGTCAGTGGTTAGACTGTATGGTACTCAAACTGAGCCTGCGAATGTCATCAACATTTCGGAAACGGGTCAGTGGGATATCAATGACAACTACCTATTGGTTTCACCAACAGAGTTTAAAGATGTGACTTCTGCTCAGCGCCAAGATTTTTCGGAAGGTCAGCTCGAATTGATCACTCAGGTTATTAAGATGGATGCAGAGCAAAGCCGACGAATCGACATCGTTAACCCGAAAGCACTGCTACTGACTAGCTTAAATCACGGTTCAACCGTATTGTTTTCAAACTAACATTGGAAAGCCGTTTACTGTGTATCAATAGCTGAATACCATGAAGCGGTAAACCAATAGAAAAGGGGCATGATGCCCCTTTTTGTTATCTAAAACTTACAAGTACGAAATTCTATGGATTGGATAAACTCACTTGCCCTCTTTTTTGGTTCATTGATCGCCAATACCCTCGCTTCCTTATCGGGTGGTGGTGCTGGGCTACTTCAATTCCCACTGCTTATCTTTCTTGGCCTCCCCTTCTCAGTCGCCTTAGCAACACACAAAGTCGCCAGTGTCGCTTTAGGTTTGGGCGCTGCTTATACACATATTAAAGGTGGCACGCTCAGTTGGAGAATTTGTTGCTATCTGATCCTTGTTGGCAGCATCGGCGTTGTCATTGGGGCAAATATCGTGTTACTGATTCCAGATGATATTGCACAAAAACTGCTTGGGGCGATGATCTTAGCGCTTGGCGTCTACTCGCGACTAAAGAAGCAATTGGGACAAGAGGAACAACTCAAAAACCGAGATACCAAAGGTTGGATTATTGGTGGCATTGGGCTTGCGCTGATTGGCATCATCAATGGCTCGCTCACTGCCGGATCAGGACTGTTAGTGACCTTGTTTCTTGTTCGCTGGTTTGGTTTCACTTATAAGCAGGCCGTGGCACTCACCATGATATGTGTTGGTCTGTTCTGGAATGGCATCGGCGGTATCGCAATCGTACAAGCTGGTGCTCCGATATACTGGTTGTGGCTACCCATACTTCTACTTAGCTCATTTATAGGCGGAAGCCTCGGTGCATTTCTTGCCAACCGTTCAAGCAATCAGCTCGTCAAAACCGCTTTTGAAATATTGACGTTTGCCGTCGGTATCAAGCTGCTGATATAGAATTTAAAAGGATTAACTATGAATACAGAATCGAATCCAACCACGACAACAGTACTGAAAGCAACGATAACCATACACTATTGCCGTCAATGTAATTGGATGCTTCGCTCAAGCTGGTTGTGCCAAGAATTGCTACACACCTTCAGTGAAGAGATAGAGCAAGTCAGTCTGCACCCTGATACGGGCGGACGATTCGAGATCTTTTGTAATGGAATACAGATTTGGGAAAGAAAAGCGGACGGCGGTTTTCCTGAGGCTAAAGTTCTGAAGCAAAGAGTACGGAACATTATTGCTCCAGACAAAGACCTCGGCCACGTAGATTCAAAGTAAAGCCACGCGACCGATTTTATTATTTAAAGCTGACCGCTCACAATCAGGTCACCTTCAAGGCTGATTACTTTGAAGGTGTTGTCTTCATATAGACCATAGCTTGCTGCGTGCCCTTCTCGAGGGAATGTCACTGAGCTAGGGTTGAAAATGAAGATCTCATCTTGGTATTCAGCAACTGGGATATGAGTATGACCGTGAGCAATAATATCGCCCGCTTTCAGTGCTGGTCGCTTCGTTGTGTTATATAGGTGACCATGAGTTAAGAAAATACGCTGACCCGATTCCAATAACACCCATGAGTAATCCATCATCATTGGGAAAGACAACAGCATCTGATCTACTTCGCTGTCACAGTTACCACGAACGGCGATGATCTCTTGAGAAAACGCATTCAACTTCTCTGCAACCGCCGGCGGGTTGTATCCCTCTGGAATCGGGTTTCTTGGACCATGATTCAGAATATCACCCAATAGAACCAAATATTGCGCACCAGATGCTTGGTATAGCTCTAATACTTTTTCTGTTGCTGGCAGCGAACCGTGTAGGTCTGAAGCAAAAAATAATTTCACACGTACTTCTCCATAAAATTTATGAGCCTATTGTACGTATCTAACGGCTACACGTCATCTCTCGCCATACCGTTGATCACGATATTATTGTAACTAACCATACCGACTATTTTATGGTCACTGACTACTGGGGCACGACTGATACCAAAACGCTCAAACAAGCGCGCACAATACTTCACATTCATATCGGCAGACACGCTCAAAGCCGGTTTAGTCATGATTTCATAAACGTTAGTGCGCTTAGGTGATCGGTTCTTGGCTAACACTTTCTTGGCGATGTCATTCATCAACACGATGCCGTATTCATCATCCTCATGGCGTTTATCGACGATGATGGCTTTTACTTTGTGTTTTTTTGCCATCTCAATCGCTTCTAACACCGTCGTTAGACCGTCAATAATCACATACGTGTTGGCCATTACATCGCTTACTCGAATTGTCTCACCCGTATTCATAGCTCATCCTCCACAACTTTGGTTAATGTCTCGACTTGATGCGCGACCCCGACCGCATCTTCAACATCGATCTGAACAGCAATGCCTTGCCCTGACTCTTGGTCGAACTCTCCGACTTCACCGATGGTTTCTAAAATATGTCTAGCCAAATGCTCCTCGACGACAAACAACAACACATCTTTTTGCACCTCCAAGGTTAAGCCAAAGAAGGTGGTTTTTTGGTTTAGACCTTGCCCTCTGGCATTGTTTATCACCGTTGCTCCAGTTGCGCCCGCATCACGCGCGGCATCGAGTACACTGTCTGTCTTGCTCTCTTCTACAAACGCTAAGATAAGTTTAAAGCGCATCTTTGCTCTCCTTAGAGGTATGTAAACGGTTTAACCATTGTGTTATTTGGGCATAGCCCATCACTGAAATAATCGGAAATAAGCTGGCAAAGGCAATCAACCCAAAACCATCAATCACAGGGTTTCGTCCAGGTACAGTTGAAGCGAGCCCTAGCCCAAGCGCCGTCACTAAGGGAACGGTCACGGTGGATGTCGTCACCCCACCAGAATCATAGGCCAATGGGATGATCAGTTTGGGGGCGTAAAAGGTTTGGATAACCACGACAACATAGCCAAAAATGATGTAGTAATGGATCGGGTCACCAGCAACGATCCGATAGCTTCCAAGCGAGATACCGATAGCAACTCCTAATGCCACTGCGATTCTCAGCCCATTAACACTGATGCTGCCGCCGGATACTTGATTCGCTTTAATAGCCACCGCAATCAAAGATGGCTCGGCTATCGTGGTACTAAAACCAATACAGAATGCAAAAAGGTAAACCCAATAATAATCAAACCAAGCTAATGTCAGACCAGAGCTGACTTTAAACTCAGTCAGAAAACTGGGTTCGGTCAACTGCATGGCCATGGTCTCCCCTAAGGGAAACAATGCGAGTTCCAATCCCATCAAGAAAAGGGACAACCCAAGAATGACGTAGAAAAAACCAATCAACACCTTGGCTAAATTGTTCACAGGCTTACGTAACACCGCCAGCTGAAAACCAAAAATGATCACCGCAATCGGAATCACATCCATCACGGTACCTAAAAAGGTGTCGATAAACTGCTGAGCACTGATCATGTCACCACCATCCCATAGACCATGACAAACATCATCGGCAACAGTGACGCAAAGGCGATCAACCCAAAGCCATCGATCATTGGATTACGGCCCTTGATTGCTGAAGCTAAACCCACCCCTAATGCTGTCACCAACGGAACGGTGATGGTTGATGTTGTCACTCCACCAGAGTCATAGGCTATGCCAATGATATTTTCAGGGGCGAAAGCGGTAAGCACCACCACACCAATATACCCACCGATGATCATGTACTGAATTGGCCACCCTTTTAAGATGCGTAATACTCCGAGTAAGATGGCGATACCCACCGACAATGCTACGGTGAAACGTAGGCCGTCTGCATATTCTTCCATTTCATCTAACGTATTAGGGATAACGCCTCCCTCGGCGGCCACTTCCGCAGCTTCAGCCGCCACCGCAGTTAACGCAGGTTCTGCAATGGTTGTTCCAAAACCCAAACAAAAAGCAAATGTCAGTAACCAGAACACACTCCCTTTGCGAGCAAAGGCTTGGGCCATAGACTCACCAATTGGGAATAACCCCATTTCGAGCCCGAATATGAAGAAAGTCAGTCCAAAGACCACCAGCACTAAACCAGTTAGAATTGATAACAGATGAGGAAGTGGCTCTTGCAACACAGCGAGCTGGAAGAAGGCGATCACTGCGACAATCGGCAACAGATCTCGTAGGCTACCTAGCATGGCTCGAAACAAAGCAAGTACTGCCGCCATCGCCACTCCTTATCGCTGAAATTGTGTCGGGTTATTGGTTACTAATAATCATGGCAAATCCTTATCATTCCTTATGTGATAAATATTACGCAGTTGGTAACATATCCGAGTAAAATCCATAAGTGTGATAACGGTACACATCCTGGCCAAATGAATTTTATTTCATTCATTCTTTAATTTTAAAAGGCGTAATTTGGGTATCACACGATTGAAACCAACTGATCGTTATAGTGATTTTTTCGTATTGATTGGCGATTAAAAACAAGCCATGTCTATAATTATGTTTAATAAGGAGATTGGTATGAAGATATTGTTAACTGGTGGTACGGGATTTATTGGCTCTGAATTGGTTAAAAGTTGGAACACTGACGATGTGACATTGCTGACGCGGAACCCTGAAAAAGCAAAGCAAAATCTAAATCACCTGAACCAGAACAACCTTCATTACATTCAATCCCTTGATGAACTAAGCGACCTCAACGACTTCGATGTGGTGGTTAACCTTGCTGGCGAACCGATAGCCGACAAGCGTTGGAGCGAAGAACAAAAAGAGCGAATCTGTAGTAGCCGCTGGCACATCACAGAAAAGTTGGTCGAGTTAATTCATGCCAGCAGCAACCCACCAGAGGTTTTCATTAGTGGTTCAGCCGTCGGTTATTATGGCGATCAACAACAGCATCCGTTTGATGAATCATTACGAGTGGAGGATGAGAGCTTCCCTCATAAAGTTTGTGCTCACTGGGAAGAGATAGCTAAACGAGCTGAAACAGATAACACGCGAGTGATACTACTCAGAACGGGGATTGTATTAGGAGAAAATGGCGGTGCACTAAAGAAAATGCTGATGCCCTACAAACTGGGCGTCGGTGGGCCTCTAGGTTCTGGCAAACAGTACATGCCATGGATTCACATGCTAGATATGGTGCGAGCCATTAACCACTTGTTGTCGATTCCTCACGCTCAAGGCGAGTTTAATATGTGCGCGCCACACCCTGTGACTAACAAACTGTTCAGCAGTACGTTAGCCAAACAATTGGGCCGACCACATTTCTTGTTCACACCGAAATGGGCTATGTCGCTTCTGATGGGAGAATCATCTTGTTTGCTATTTGATAGCATCCGCTCCAAACCAAAGAAGCTCACCGAAATGGGATTCATCTTTAGTTACTCAAGAATCGAGCCTGCACTAAAAAACTTGTTACAACATCAAGACTAATTCTTTACCCTAGAGTCATAGAGACTCTAATAAAGGATTAAGCGTGAACAAGTCGATTCTTATCACTGGTTGCTCAACGGGTATTGGCTATACATGTGCTCATGCACTGCAAAAGCGCGGTTTTCATGTCATTGCATCTTGTCGTGACCCACAAGATGTTCAACGCCTTCAAGATGAAGGTCTCACCTGCATTCAACTCGATCTTTCCAACCAAGAAAGTATTGAACATGGTGCCAAGCTTGCTATTGAACTCGCACCTAACGGGCTATATGGATTGTTCAACAACGGCGCTTACGGCCAAGCAGGTGCGCTAGAAGACTTACCAACTCAAGGACTCAGAGAGCAATTCGAAACCAACTTCTTCGGCTGGCACCATCTTGTTTGCCAGATCCTCCCACACATGCGTGAACGTGGCGAAGGACGAATCGTACAAAACAGTTCAGTGTTAGGCTTCGCCGCTATGAAATATCGCGGTGCTTACAACGCTTCAAAATTCGCGATAGAAGGTTGGACTGACACTCTGCGTTTAGAACTTCATGGCAGTGGCATACACATTTCATTACTTCAACCCGGCCCTATCGAAACCCAGTTTAGAACGAACGCCCTAAAGGCCTTCAATAAGTGGATACGCATCGAAGGCAGTGTCCATCAAGAAGCTTACCAACAGCAAAAAGACCGACTTGAAAAAGAGTCGTCGAACAACGCTTTTGTTCTGCCTGCTGAAAGCTGCATTGCACCTGTTTTTCACGCGCTGACTGCCGATAAACCTAAGTTAAGGTACCGAGTGACAACACCAACTAAGGTATTCGCTGTGTTAAAAAGGCTACTACCAAGCCGCTTGCTAGACCCTATTTTGAGAAAAGCAGCATAAATTACTAACTTTGAATGCACAGTCGCAAACTTTAATGTAACGATGTAATTTATTCGTAACAATAAGATGTCATGATTTAGCCTATCTCATCAATTATTCCCAATTGATGAAGCTACTTCTGGATATTTCATGACTTTAAACCGCCTTAATTGGGTAGGTGTGAGTTTGGCTATTACGTTGTTTATTCTGTTTTGAATATCTTAAGTAATACCTCACTGACCACCTCAATGAGAACGCTGTGTCTTCCGTGTTGAGATAACAACTCAATCAACATCGAAGCATGGCGTTTTTTTATTTTTGGCGCTTTTTATCTGAGATAACTGAGTTAGATCTTGAAGTTACCGACTTCTCACCCCATATTTGCAACGTATCCACAAAACAAACCTCAAGGAACGTAAATGCAATCTCCGCATATTGTTGAACTTAATGAGCAGAACTTTCGTCAAGTATTAGAAGGTTCGATGCAGACCCCTGTACTCATCCATTTTTGGGCACCAATGAGCCAAGAGAGCGCCCAAGTCATTCCTGAACTCCAAACATTAACTCAGCAATACAACGGTGCTTTCACGTTAGCCCTACTGAATTGCGAGCAAGAACAAGCGATTGCTAGCCAATTTGGTGTTCAAGCACTGCCTACGATCGCACTGTTTGTTAACGGTCAACCTGTCGACGGTCTTGGTGGCCCTCAAAGCTTAGACGCGATTGTAGAGATGCTAAGCAAACACCTTCCTAGTCAAGATGAACTCGCACTGCGCCAAGCTCTTGAGTTAATGCAAGCAGGCGATCACACTCAAGCTCTAGCGGCAATGCAACAACTTCCAGCAGAGCTTACAAACAAAGGTGAAGTAAAACTGGCGATAGCAGAGTGTTTGCTAGAAACACAACAGTTTGACCTTGCTGAAGCTCAGCTAGCAACCATCCCACTTGAGTACCAAGATAACTACTACAAAGGCCTAGTTGCGAAGCTTGAACTTCATAAACAGGCAGCAGACAGCCCTGAGATTCAAGCACTAGAATCTGCTCTTCAGCAAAACCCAAGCGATGCTAAAACAGCCTCTGAATTAGCACTGCAATACCACCAAGTAAACCGTAGCGAAGAAGCAATGGACCTACTGTGGTCTTTCCTAGCAAAAGATCTTAATACTCTCGATGGTGACATGAAGAAAGAATTCATGGACATCTTGAGTGCGCTTGGACAAGGTAACCCGGTTGCGAGTAAATACCGTCGACAGTTGTACTCTCTGCTTTACTAGCAATCGTCAACGCCAGTTAAGTTAAGCGTTGTAAAACACATCGAAAACTAACAATTCAATCAGTTAGTTTATCGAATACAAGAATGCCAAATGGGCCATAAAATCAATATTTTATGGCCCGTTTTTCGTTTATAAATTTGCTCCGATTTTAAATATGAGCCAGTATCAATAATGAACTATCAAAAACTTAAACTTGCAAAGGATTTTGTATGGCTATTGATACATTGATTACTATTGGCGTCTTTACCGTCGTCGCACTGTTATTTATTTTCGCCGGAGTAAAAACCGTTCCGCAAGGCAATAACTGGACGGTAGAACGCTTCGGTCGCTACACGCATACCCTAAGACCGGGCTTAAACTTGATCATTCCGTTTATTGATAAAGTTGGACAACGCATCAGCATGATGGAGCGTGTTCTCGACATCCCAGCTCAAGAGGTCATCTCTAAAGACAACGCGAACGTCGTTATTGATGCGGTGTGTTTTGTTCAGGTTATCGATGCCCCTAAAGCGGCCTATGAAGTGAACGATCTTGAGCACGCGATCCGTAACTTAACCCTCACCAATATCCGTACAGTTCTGGGTTCTATGGAACTGGATGAAATGCTCAGCCAGCGTGACATGATCAATACCAAACTGCTGAACATCGTCGATGAAGCAACTAACCCTTGGGGCGTAAAAGTTACGCGTATCGAGATTAAAGACGTACAACCGCCCGCCGATCTTACCGCTGCGATGAATGCTCAGATGAAGGCAGAACGAAACAAACGTGCTGACATACTAGAAGCGGAAGGCGTAAGACAAGCTGAGATCCTAAAAGCGGAAGGTCACAAGCAGTCTGAGATCCTGAAAGCGGAAGGTGAAAAACAAGCCGCGATACTTCAAGCCGAAGCTCGTGAACGCGCTGCAGAAGCAGAAGCGAAAGCAACAGAAATGGTATCGACGGCGATTGCTCAAGGTGACATGCAAGCCGTAAACTACTTTATTGCACAAGGCTACACCGACGCACTTAAATCAATTGGTCAAGCAGAAAACGGTAAGATCATCATGTTACCACTTGAAGCCACAGGCCTAATGGGTTCTGTCGCGGGCATTGCAGAGATGTTTGCGCATAAGAATGACAAAGGTAGTAAGGACTAACTTATGGTCGAATTACTAGAACAAGTAAACCACTGGCACTGGCTAGCATTTGGTCTAGCACTGCTTGCACTTGAACTGGTTGGAACCGCTGGTTACTTTTTATGGATAGGCATATCTGCCATGTTAATCGGTGCACTTTTAGGTGCTCTACCAATTGGTTGGCAGATGCAATGGCTATCCTTTGCAAGCTTTTCACTTATCACGACTTGGTTGTGGTGGAGAAGACAACTCTCAAATGACAAGCAATCGGATGCAGGGCGA
The DNA here is from genome assembly GCF_024347595.1 of Vibrio pomeroyi. Classification (NCBI taxonomy): domain Bacteria; kingdom Pseudomonadati; phylum Pseudomonadota; class Gammaproteobacteria; order Vibrionales; family Vibrionaceae; genus Vibrio; species Vibrio pomeroyi. The sequence continues at coordinate 2,749,822 of NZ_AP025506.1, forward strand.
GAGTTAAACCAAAGAGAAAAGCAACTGGTAGGTCAAACCGTTATTCTAAGTGAAGACGTAAAGAAAGGTAGCTGTCGAATCAAGTTCGGTGACTCTTCTTGGTCTGCAAAGGCGAGTCAAGATATTCCATCTGGCACCGAAATTAAGATTGTCGCTTTAGACGGAATAGTTCTAATAATAGAACCTTTATAATCAAATGCTATATAGAGCCTGCATTTTCAATAAATGCAGGCTTTTTCTATTTTTGAACCTTAATAATATTCGAATTATCATTGCGATAGATTGAATTGAAAAAAAAATAAGTTCTTATTTCGTAAAGCTAAAAAGTTTGATTAAGCTAAAAAGGTATAAGAAAGCCAGATTTCTTACCCAAGATATATATGAATAATTAGCCTGACTCTCGCTTAATTATAATTATTAAAAATGTTAAGTCCGTCCAATTTTTGAAATTTTCTTTTCCTTGTCCATACTTTCATTTATCTCAATCAGAGATAAACCTAATGGAGTTTGTATGAGACATTTTTTAATAATTCTAACGGCTATTTTCAGCTTATCATTCGGAAGTGCTCTCGCGAGCAGTCAGTCTCCTGGTAACGGAAACATGGGGCCAATTGTAAAATGTTCAGATGGTAATGCAGTCACTCACGTGCCATTACTGATTTGTAAACATTACGGCGGAAAAGTGCTGTGATAGGAGACTAAAGTCAGGCTAGTAATGTAATTGCGGCCTGACGATTATGTATAACTGACACAACCTAACTGCGGCCAGATAGATTGTTTAAGATAGGACATTCCGTGGAAGCATCACCAGGGCAGTCATGAACCCAAGATTGCAGTTGGGCTTTCATCTTATTTAATTCAGCAAGCTTCAACTCTATTTCGTTTAACTTCTGCGTTGCCTTCTTTTTTACCTCGTAGCTTTCTCTATTGGGATTCATTGCCAACTCAACCAGTGATTTACACTCATCAAGGGTAAACCCAACCATTTTAGCTCTTAGTACAAACTCTAACTGTTCGATGTGAATCTCGCCGTATTGCCTATAGCCGTTTTCTGAACGATGTGGAGGACTCATCATGCCTTTACTTTCGTAAAAACGAATGGATTTCGCTGTTGTACCAACACGCTTTGCTACTTCACCAATATTCACAATCTTACCTGTAAGCCTAAAATGAAAAACCGCAGTACTGCTGTTATACAATACTGCGGTTGAAAAACATAGTTAGGGCGTAACGTTAAAGGTTTACTCTTGCTCTAACAACCAAATCATAGTTTGAGATTTTTCTTCACTGTCTAGCTTATTAAACCAGTATGAAACCATTTCGATCTCTTTTGAGCCTTCTAGTGATGCTGGGTTAGCGTTCTTACGGTTCTTGAATGCCCAATCTGTTACTGCAGCTTGCTCTTCTTTTGTTGCTTCACCGTACCAATAGTTAACCATCTCTTGAGCTTGAGACGCTTTTGGTTCTTCAGCAACTACAGCCGCAACAGGTACCGTTACTGGAGCAACAGCGATAGCTGTATGATTATTTGCGCCATTATAAATTGTGTCGATATACGCTTTCGGCACAATGAAAGTTGTACTCATTACTGAGTTTTGTCCATCAAGTGTAAATTCTAAGTTCTTTTCTCTTGCTTGCTGGATATCAGTTTCGCTCAGTGGAAATTTAATATACTGAGTCTTTGTGCAGTGTTCGCTGCAGCTTTCTCTTGGTACTTGTCTGTCTTCTAGTTCTATCGTTTTACCAAAAAAACTAACCGTTTCGTACTCTTTGTAACTTTGGAAGTAACTCACGTCCATAGTAATTGAAGATTCTGGGGCAGTATTCGGTGTTACTTCTTTATTGTATGTAAAGTAAAGCGACGACTTGAGAATGTCTGCGCCTACATTTGCTCTATTTTCTGCTACGTAAGATTGACCTGTTACTTTAATGTAACCACCTTTGGGCTGCACATCAGCAACTGAGTCTGCAAAATTACTTTGTGAATCGAGTGAACTACAAGCTCCCAAAAATAATGATAATACGACTACACTAACTTTATTCATTATGACTAATTCCTTACGTTCACTATGGAAAAACGCTGGCAAACAAAATTTACCAGCGTTTTGATTTTTATCTAACTGTTTAAGCTAAAGATTCTAGCTTAGAAACCGTATTCAAGACCAACGCGAGTTACGATATCTGTATCAGCGTCACCAACAGTACGACCCGCTACACGTAGGTAAGGTACGAAACCGTTATGAACAGCCATTAGCTGACCAGAGATAGTGTTGCTGTCTGAGTTAGCGTCTTTCTTACCGTTTGTTTCAGACTCAAGGTTAGCTGCGTAGCCTAGTTTGAAACCGATTGGACCATTCCAGTACTGACCAATGATAGAGTAAGAATCTTGAGTTACTTTGCGGATGCTGTTATCCAGCTCTTCGCCTTTATAAGCTGCTGCGAAGCCAAAACCTGCAGGTAGGCTAGCTTCAAAACCAACGATGTATGCAAATGTATCGTCTTTAATTTCTGCAGCAGCAGCTACAGGGTCTGCAACACCCGTCTCTGGGTTAAACTCAAAACCAGCATCAACAGCTGGAGTTACACGTGTACCAGATTCAACCGCACCCATCAAAGTTACTTTTTCAAAGCTATATTTAGCACTTGCGCCAGCAAAGCTTGCATCACGTGTAGCGTTACCACCACCATTGTTATCGTCATCACGACCAACAGAAGCAGCAAAAGAGAATCCACCAAATTTAGCTGAATCGTAACGAACTTGGTTAGATTGACGATCGTAGTGGCCGTTGATGCCGCCCCAATCGAATACAGAACCTAGACCAGGGTTAGAGAATGGCCAGTCGACGATTTCGTATAGTGGTGTCAGAACACGACCGACACGTAGGTTACCCCAAGAGCCAGAAGCACCGATGAAAGTATCACGGAAACCTAGCACACCACCTGAAACACCACCGTGAGACCAGTCTGTGCTATCTACGTAACCAGATTCGATCTGCATTGTGATTAATACATCATCAAACATATCTTTATGAGCACGGAAACCGATACGAGATTCATTCTCTACGACAAAGCCCTTGCTGTTGTTGTTGTTATCAGTCGTGTTGTAGTTAACCATTGAGATAGCTGCAACACCGTATACGTCAACGTTAAAGTCAGAGTTGATACCAACTTCTTTCGCCATTACGCCTGTCGATAAAAGTGCAACGGATGCACCTAGTAGAGTACGTTTGAAAATTTTGTTTTCCATGGAATAAAACTCCTAAAAATGGATATAGCTGTTTGAATATTTCCCGCCTAAAGTTGGCCGCCGTAGAGAGAAATACCTTTTCTTGTTTGAGAACCCTTAACGCTGAATTCTCTATTTCCTTTCTGGGTATACACATCGTGCATCCATGGCATTAAGACTAACTTCGCCCTCAAAAAGATCAATGAGAACTTAATTTTCATCTAAAAAAATATGAGTTGGTGCAAATTTAGTAGGTACTTAGTGATCCAGATCGACAAAATGAAAAGCTCACAACTAAAAACAGCAATTACAAATAAAAACAACAAGTTAAATGAAAACACCTTTTATAAAAATAGATATGACTCGCATTTTAAGCACAACTAGAACAGCATTTCATTAATGTTGAGCACCATCACTGTCCTGATTTGAGACTTCGTATAGGAACAAAATTCTCAACAAACAAAAAGCTTGCTAATTTATAGCAAAAACAAAAAAGGCACTCCCTTGAAAGGAGTGCCTTTGAGCTTTTTTTATCTGAATTTACTTACGATATAAGGGCTATTAGATCTTCTTCGGTTCTTATTTCGATTCCTAAATCTTGTGCTTTAGTTAGTTTAGAACCCGCAGCTTCACCAGCAAATAAGATATCAGTTTTCTTCGATACGCTACCCGTCACTTTCGCACCTAATGCTTGTAACGCAGCTTTCGCTTCACTTCGACCTAATTGCGACAATGAACCTGTTAAGACAACGACTTTTCCTTCTAATGGTAGCTCTTGATCATCGGCAGCTTCTTCGATGATTGGCCAATTCACACCTAGCTCTATCAACTGATCGACAACAGCTCTATTTTTCCCTTGTGAGAAGAAGCTGGTGATATGGCTAGCAACGATGTCGCCAATATCTGACACTTCAACTAATTGTTCATGAGTGGCTGCCTGAACCAGTTCCAACGTCTTAAAGTGTTGCGCTAGGTTCATCGCTGTCGCTTCACCGACTTCACGAATACCGAGTGAATAGAGGAAACGCGCTAATGTCGTGTCTTTAGCTTTATTCAGCGCGCTCACGACGTTTTGTGCCGATTTAGGTCCCATTCGGTCAAGAACAGTAATCACGCCAGCGCTGAGCTTAAACAAGTCAGCCGGTGTTTCTACCATTTCACGGTCCACAAGTTGCTCAATTACTTTCACGCCCAGTCCATCAACGTCTAGCGCCTTTCTAGAAACAAAGTGTTTAAGTGCTTCTTTACGCTGCGCCTGACACACGAGACCGCCAGTACAACGCGCTACCGCTTCGCCTTCAACACGCTCAACGGCAGAACTACATACAGGGCAAGCATCAGGGAAAACTATGTCTTTCGCTGTCTCAGGACGACGATCTTGTACAACCGCGACGATCTGTGGAATCACGTCACCAGCTCGACGAATAATAACGCTATCGCCTACCTTCACACCTAGACGAGCAATCTCGTCAGCGTTGTGGAGTGTGGCATTACTCACCGTCACACCACCAACAAAGATAGGTTCCAGTTTAGCAACAGGCGTAATAGCGCCCGTACGGCCTACCTGGAACTCAACATCGTTAAGCAAAGTTATCTCTTCTTGCGCTGGGAATTTGTAAGCAATCGCCCAGCGAGGAGCTCTAGCAACAAAGCCAAGCACTTCTTGTGCGGCAATATCATCGACTTTGATAACCACACCATCAATCTCATAAGCCAGAGCATCGCGACGGGTCATGATATCTTGATAATAAGCCTTTACGTCCTCAAGTGAGCTAAGCTGCTTAGTCTCAGGGCACATAGGTAAACCCCAACTTTTCAGCTGTAAGAAACGTTGATAGTGGCTATTAGAAAGCTCAGCGCCCTCTACAACACCAACACTGTAGGCATAGAAAGCCAGCGGACGTTTCGCTGTAATACGAGAATCAAGTTGACGCAAACTACCTGCTGCGGCATTACGTGGGTTAACAAAGACTTTTTCGCCTTTCTTCAACGCCATCTCATTTAATTTGTCGAAGCCTGCTTTTGGCATGAATACTTCACCACGAACTTCGATACGCTCAGGCCAACCTTCGCCTTGCAGCTTAAGTGGAATCGAACTGATCGTACGTACGTTTTCTGTAATGTTTTCGCCAGTCGCACCATCACCACGAGTCGCAGCTTGAACTAAAGTGCCATTCACATAGAGCAAGCTTACAGCAAGGCCATCAAGCTTAGGCTCACAACAGAAAGTTTTAAGGTTCGCGGTTGGTGCTCTATCCGACATACGCTTATTAAACGCATCCAAGTCTTCGTCAGAGAATGCATTATCTAGAGAAAGCATTGGGATTTCGTGAGTCACTTGCGTGAAGCCATCCAAAGGCTGACCGCCAACACGTTGGCTTGGTGAATCGACCGTCACGAGCTCTGGGTTCTCTTCTTCGATCTTTAGCAATTGCTGCATTAATCGATCGTACTCGACATCAGGGATCTCAGGGCTATCTTCTACGTAATAACGAACGGCGTGATAATGCAGAGTTTCTCTTAACTGCTCTAAGGTAACTTGAATCGATTCTTTCATATCATTCTCTGTCGTGATTGAAATATCAAAAAGGGCTCCCTTAGGAGCCCTTTTCTATAAATATAGATTATTTATAAGGCTAAACAATACGGCTAGGCATTCGATGCCGTCATAAAATCTCTGATTTGCTTGCGGTAGTCAGACAAACGGTTTGGTGTCATTAAATTACGTGACTCATCCAATACGTTTCCGCCCATATCATCAGCAATTTTCTGCGCCGCACTCAACATTACATTGAAGTTTTGATCAGCTTGACCGTAACAAGGCAACGTCATAAAGAACGAAATACCTTTCGTCGTGAAATCAGCAGGGTCGTCATGTTCTAGAGTGCCTGGCTGCATCATGTTTGCTACGCTGAAAATAACTTTTGGTTCGTCACTCGACTGCGCAAAGCAGTGGTAGATAGACATCTCACCATAAGTTAGACCGTTATTTTCCATGCTGCGGAACAGCTCAGTCCCCACGAATGGGATTTCTCCAGCACAATGAACATTAAGAACGATAACTTCTAAACCAAGTTCTTCATCTGGCTTCGCTTCTTCAACAGGTGCGCTTTGTGGAGTAACGACTTCTTTCGCAACAACAGGTTCACTTTGAGTGAACGTTTCGTTTGGAACAAGTTGCTCATCAACCGTCTCAGAAGTTTCTTCAAACGAACCGTACTGCTCTTTAAAGCCTGCATGGTTTTCTTTTTGTTCGTCGGTCAACTCAAAGCTTGGAACTTCAGGTTCAATAACCTTCTCTTCTTCAAGCTCTTCCGGCTCACTTTCAACCTTGATTGGGTCTTCAACACTGAAAGAAGGAAGATCATTCAATTCGATGTCGTCTTCGTGAGCTTCTTTCATTTGTGGCGCTGTAAGTGGATCTGAATCGATCAGAGGATCAGTCGCAGATGGCGAAACAGCAAAATCCGGTTCTTTACGTTCTTTTCGGATTATCTCAAAATCATCTTCTGGGGCGAATGAACGATTTGGGATAGTTTCTGCTTCATCTAAGCTATCGTTATCAAGCTTACCAAGCGGCTTATCACCAAACTTTGCTTTCCCTTCTTTTTTACTCGTCCACAGACCGTGGAACAATAATGCGGCGATAGCTAGTGCGCCAACAATAATGAGTACAAATCGCAATTCCTGCATTTTTCGCTCTCAGCTTTCTTAGTCAACTAGCGATAAAGACGCTGTCACTAAGTTGGGTTAATTTGGCCAATCTCACTACTCTATCAAAAGTAGCCACTGTTTTAGAACAACTTAATACAATTAGTTCCTTACATGGTGTGATTTTCGCCACGCTTTTTTTCTTAATTTCGGTCGAGTACACTAGACATGTTTGCTATTTAATCAAATTCACATGTGACCTAATTTAAATATGACTATTGAATCTGTTCCACGCTCAGGCTTTGGCTATTTTATTTTCGGAATAAAAATCGCTTTATCACCGAGCATTCGTAAGTTTGTACTACTTCCTTTGATCGCTAACGTATTGCTTGTTGGTGGTGCCTTGTTTTATATCTTCTCCAATCTAAACACTTGGATTGAAGGTTGGATTGGTGCATTGCCAAGCTTCTTGTCTTGGTTGTCATACATTTTATGGCCGTTACTTGTCTTAACCGTCTTGGCCACGTTCTCGTATTTCTTTAGTACGCTCGCTAACTTCATTGCCGCACCGTTCAACGGTTTACTCGCAGAAAAAGTGGAAGAGTTGCTGAGCGGTAAAAAAGTCAATGACGATGGTTTACTTGATGTTCTCAAAGATACCCCACGTATATTAGCGAGAGAATGGCGCAAGCTTGTCTACGTTCTGCCAAAAGCGATCGGTTTATTCCTACTTTTGTTAATTCCAGCCCTAGGGCAAACCGTTGCACCGTTTTTATGGTTCATCTTCACAGCATGGATGTTAGCGATTCAATACGCTGACTACCCGTTCGATAACCATAAAATCAAGTTCGATGACATGAGAAACAATTTGAAACAAAAACAAGGTAAGAGCTACAGCTTCGGTGCGCTTGTTTCTGTTTTCACTACTATTCCAATTTTAAACCTGATTGTGATGCCCGTTGCCGTTTGTGGCGCAACTGCAATGTGGGTTGCTGAGTTTAAAGACCAAGCCCTGCGCTCACGTCTATAGTTCTCTTCTCTAACCCTGCCATACTTCCTAGTGTCGCCTATCTTTTTGAAGTTCTGATTTCAATAAAGATAGGCGTCAATTCTGCTACATATCTATATGATATAACTTTTTAATCCTTTTACCTTTTTTTCAACTTGTTTAATCTAAATTCAAGCTGAACAAACATCGAAAGACACTAGACGGTAAAGTGATTGATATACTACGTTTAGTTCTGTCATTAAATGAAGGAATATCGCATGAGCAAGATCTACGAAGACAACACCCTAACGATTGGTAACACACCTCTAGTCCGCCTTAACAAAGTAAGCAAAGGTAACGTTCTAGCTAAGATCGAAGCTCGTAACCCAAGCTTCAGTGTTAAGTGTCGTATCGGTTCAAACATGATCTGGGAAGCAGAAAAAGCAGGTACGCTGAAGCCAGGTATCGAGCTTGTAGAACCTACTAGTGGTAACACTGGTGTTGCTCTTGCATTCGTCGCTGCGGCGCGCGGTTACAAGCTAACGCTAACTATGCCTGAGTCAATGAGCCTAGAACGTCGTAAGCTGCTTAAAGCACTTGGCGCAAACCTAGTACTGACTGAAGCACCAAAAGGCATGAACGGCGCGATTGCTAAAGCAGAAGAGATTGTTGCTTCAGACCCAGACAAGTACCTACTACTTCAACAGTTCAACAACCCTGCTAACCCACAGATTCACGAGCAGACAACTGGTCCAGAAATTTGGGAAGCAACAGACGGCGAAATCGACGTGTTTGTAGCGGGTGTTGGTACGGGCGGTACTATCACTGGTACAAGTCGTTACATTAAAGGCGAAAAAGGCAAAGCGATTACTTCAGTAGCGGTTGAGCCGGCAGAGTCTCCAGTTATTGCACAAGCGCTTGCAGGTGAAGAAATCAAGCCAGCTCCGCACAAAATTCAAGGTATCGGTGCAGGTTTCATCCCTGGAAACCTAGATTTAGAGATTATTGACCGTGTAGAATCGGTAACTTCTGAAGAAGCGATTGAGATGGCTCAACGCCTAATGAAAGAAGAAGGTATTCTTGCTGGCATCTCATCTGGCGCAGCTGTAGTAGCCGCAAACAGAATCGCAGAACTCCCTGAATTTGCAGGAAAAACCATTGTAACGGTACTACCAAGCTCTGGTGAACGTTACCTAAGTACAGCCCTATTTGCTGGCATCTTTACGGAAAAAGAGAACCAACAATAATATGTGGTCAAATCAATTTTTCGTCCAAAAAAGCCCCGTTTAGGGGCTTTTTTGTTGATCCCTGCCCCACCTTTGGTAATATCGGGTCTGTTTTATTTTTCGCTTCAAAATAAAAGAAGCAATAAACAAATTCTGAAAGTCATGAGTACTCAACAAAAGACGACCATGGCTGGATAAAAATTTATAACCAGTCTAAGTTCTAACACGAACATGGCGTACTAGCCTCTAGCGCATTTGGGCTAAAGCAGTTAAGCTAATCTGGTTACAAACTTACAAAAAATAAATTAATTGGGGTATATAAAATGTACGAGAAGCAAGTAGAAATCACAGCAGAAAACGGTCTTCACACTCGTCCAGCTGCACAGTTCGTTAAAGAAGCAAAATCTTTCGACGCTGACATCACAGTGACTTCTAACGGCAAAAGCGCTAGCGCGAAAAGCCTGTTCAAACTACAAACTTTAGGCCTAGTAAAAGGTACTAACGTTACTATTTCAGCTGAAGGTCCTCAAGCTCAGCAAGCAGTAGACCACCTAGTTGCTCTTATGGATCAACTACACTAATACGGTCTCCTTCTTTCAAAGCCATTTTGCATAGCAAAGTGGCTTTGTTCGAAATAGATAGGAATAAGCGCGACATTAGTCGACGACTTAAAGTCACACACTCTCCCGTTTACAGTTGAACAACTAAGGTAAGGCTATGATTTCAGGCATCCTAGCATCTCCTGGTATTGCTTTTGGTAAAGCACTACTACTTCAAGAAGATGAAATTGTCCTAAACACTCAATCTATCTCTGACGACCAAGTTGAAGCAGAAGTACAGCGTTTCTTTGACGCTCGTAACAAATCTTCTCAACAACTTGAAGTTGTTAAGCAAAAAGCACTTGAAACTTTTGGCGAAGAAAAAGAAGCAATCTTTGAAGGCCACATCATGCTGCTTGAAGATGAAGAGCTAGAAGAAGAGATTTTAGCACTCATCAAGAAAGACAAGATGCACGCAGACAACGCGATCCACACTGTGATCGAAGAGCAAGCTGTTGCACTAGAGTCTCTTGATGACGAGTACCTAAAAGAACGTGCAACTGATATCCGTGATATCGGTACTCGTTTCGTTAAAAATGCACTAGGCATCAACATTGTTTCTCTAGCAGACATCAATGAAGAAGTTATCCTAGTTGCTTACGACCTAACACCATCTGAAACTGCACAAATCAACCTAGACTACGTTCTTGGTTTCGCTTGTGACATCGGCGGTCGTACATCTCATACTTCAATCATGGCACGTTCTCTTGAGCTTCCAGCTATCGTTGGTACTAACGATATCACTAAGCAAGTTAAGAACGGCGACATGCTTGTGCTAGACGCGATGAACAACAAGATCATCATCAACCCTTCTGAAGCTGAATTAGCAGAAGCTAAGAAAATCAAAGCAGATTTCGAAGCAGAAGCGGCTGAACTAGCAAAACTAAAAGATTTGCATGCTGAAACTCTAGACGGCCACCGTGTAGAAGTTTGCGGCAACATCGGTACAGTAAAAGACTGTGACGGTATCCTGCGTAACGGCGGTGAAGGCGTTGGTCTGTACCGTACTGAATTCCTATTTATGGACCGTGACGCGCTTCCTACTGAAGAAGAGCAATACGTTGCTTACAAAGAAGTAGCAGAAGCAATGGAAGGCGAGTCAGTGATTATCCGTACTATGGATATCGGTGGCGACAAAGACCTACCATACATGGACCTTCCACAAGAGATGAACCCTTTCCTAGGCTGGCGTGCAGTACGTATCAGCTTGGATCGTCGTGAAATCCTACGTGACCAACTACGTGGCATCCTACGTGCATCTGCACACGGTAAACTACGTATCATGTTCCCAATGATCATTTCTGTTGAAGAGATCCGTGAACTGAAAAAAGCAATCGAAGAGTACAAAGTTGAACTTCGCGCTGAAGGCCTAGCTTTCGATGAAGAAATCGAAATCGGCGTAATGGTTGAGACTCCAGCAGCTGCTGCAATCGCACACCACCTAGCAAAAGAAGTATCTTTCTTCTCTATCGGTACTAACGACCTAACGCAATACACTCTTGCGGTAGACCGTGGTAACGAAATGATTTCTCACCTATACAACCCACTATCTCCTGCTGTTCTTACAGTAATCAAGCAAGTGATCGACGCATCACACGCTGAAGGTAAGTGGACTGGTATGTGTGGTGAGCTTGCTGGTGATGAGCGTGCAACGCTACTTCTACTTGGTATGGGTCTAGATGAGTTCTCTATGAGCGGTATCTCTATCCCTAAAGTTAAGAAAGTAATCCGTAACTCTAACTTCGCTGAAGTTAAAGCTATGGCTGACGAAGCACTATCCCTACCAACAGCTGCTGAAATTGAAGCTTGCGTAGAAAAGTTCATCGCTGAGAAAACTCAGTAATCGCCAATTGCTTAATAACGTTAGACGGCTAAAAATAGTCGTCTAATTTGTTAGATTGGTATAGTATATTCTACAGAATAAAACTAAACGTTAGGAGCATGACACAATGGGTCTGTTTGACAAACTGAAAAAGCTTGTATCTGATGACAGCGCTGATGCTGGTGCAATCGAAATCATCGCACCTCTTTCTGGTGAAATCGTAAACATCGAAGATGTGCCAGATGTAGTTTTCGCTGAAAAAATCGTTGGTGACGGCATCGCGATCAAACCAGCTGGCGACAAAATGGTAGCTCCAGTTAACGGTACTATCGGTAAGATCTTCGAAACTAACCACGCATTCTCTATCGAGTCTGACGACGGTGTTGAGCTTTTCGTTCACTTCGGTATCGATACTGTTGAACTTAAAGGCGAAGGCTTCACTCGTGTAGCTGAAGAAGGTCAATCTGTTAAAGCTGGTGACACTATCATCACTTTCGACCTAGCGCTTCTAGAAGAGAAAGCAAAATCTACGCTTACTCCAGTTGTTATCTCTAACATGGACGAAATCAAAGAGCTGAACAAGCTTTCTGGTTCTGTAACTGTTGGCGAAACTCCAGTTCTTAAAGTAACTAAGTAATCTCGATTACTTATCGGCTTTAATTAAAACGCTACCTAAGGGTGGCGTTTTTTGTGCCTGCTGTATTTGTTTTATTCACGATTTACCCTTTGTCAGCGACTCTTCCGTGAGCTACTACAACCCCACTACTCGCCCTATCAAAGTCCTCTCTACGAACGTAAACAATAGCGGACGTTTGTTATCAACTACCAAGCTAGCTTCTAATTGAGTGGTGTTAGAATCCATTCCAGACGCTAACCATGCATATTGATTGCACTGTGTGAATCTCAGCAAACATAGATCCCTGGTATCTCGTTCTACTCGATTCTGGGATGACGAATGGTTGCAACGTTACTTATCCCCTGTTTGTTCCCAACCTAGAAAGCTACGAGCTCAGGCAAGACCTCTCACTCTCAGGGACAATAGAATTTCAAATCCCTCATCATTAAACTTCTCGTTCAAAACAGATTCCTGATATCGCGTTCCACTCGATTCTGGAATGACGAATAGCGCTCAACTAACTTATAAAAACTTCACGAATACAAAAAATCAACCTGGAATACCAACCTCTTTTTAAAAGCGAGATTCCTGATACCTCGTTCTACTCGGTTCTGGAATGACGATAAAAGCCTTTATTCTAACTGAGCTGTTACTTACTCAAACCAACCGTACTCATTCTACAAAGCAATAAGATCATCATCGCCCTATTCCCGTCATTCCCTACAGTGAGGTACGAACGTGATAGGGAATCTCGCTTTTGGCTTTTACCACTGTCCTAAACTCTCTACTTTGCCAAATTACAGGCAATAAAAAACCCAGCCGAAGCTGGGTCTGTTTAGCGCTCATCTCTCACCACGAGCTAATTTGTGGAAGCCTTACGTCAAAACTTTTAGTCAACGTGGCTTTTCAATCGATTAACCTAGTAGGCTAAGTGCCGAGTTCGGTGCTTGCTTCGCTTGAGCAAGAATCGAGCTTGAAGCTTGAGAAAGGATCTGAGACTTGGTCATCTGAGTCGTTTCTTTCGCGAAATCGGTATCTTTAATACGGCTCTTAGATGCGTTAACGTTCTCGTTAATGTTGTCTAAGTTGCTGATAGCGTGGTCGAAACGGTTTTGGAAAGCACCTAGCTCAGCACGGTGGCTGTCTACGTACTTAAGTGCCGCATCGATTACTGCTACAGACTCTTGTGCGCCGCCAACAGATGTTACGTCGATAGTATCAACCGTTACGTCTTTAGCTGCTTGAATACCTAGTTCACCCGCAAGACCGCCAGAGAAAGACACATCACCGCTCACTTTATTGTTGCCTGTGAACATTTGTAGCTTGCCGTCTTCAGTAACAGACGCTTTAACAGAATCTTGTTGACCGTTGATGTAAGTCGCTAGCTCTTCGATGTCGTCACCCGCTTTTGCGCTGATGTCGATTTCTTGTGCTTGACCAAAGTTGTCAGTGAACGACAATTTCAGGTCGTTAGAACCCGCTTGAACGTTCCAGTCTTTGTCTTTCGCGTTCTCAGTTTGGTAGCTCTTACCACCCATCTGAGCGTTATCAGAGCGCATGTCTTTCAGTTGAAGCATTACCGCTTCACCGTTGTCCGCACCGATTTGGAATGATTTAGTACCGTGAGTACCGTTAAGTAGCTTGTTGCCACCAAAAGACGTCGTTTCCGCGATACGGTTTAGTTCGTCGTTCAGTGCGGTTACTTCTTCTTGAATCGCTACACGCTCAGATTTTGAGTTTGAGCCGTTTGAAGACTGTAGAGACAAATCACGCATACGTTGCAGGATGTTCGTTGTCTCGTTCATTGCACCTTCAGCAGTTTGTGCAATAGAGATACCGTCGTTCGCGTTACGTACAGCAACATCAAGACCACGACTCTGAACGTTCAAACGGTTCGAGATTTGTAGGCCTGCAGCGTCATCTTTTGCGCTGTTGATTTTAGAACCTGAAGCTAGACGCTCCATTGATGTTTGTTGTGCGCTGTTTGCATTGTTTAGGTAACGTTGCGCTGTCATCGCTGATACGTTTGTATTTACATTCACTGCCATGGTGATTTCTCCAATTGATTTTCCGGTATAGCGGTTTCCGACGTCTCGGAAAACCAAGTAGTTATCTCTAAGTTACTTTTAATAACGGCGTGATTGGCGAAACCTTTAGGAAAAAAACAACAAAATTAAAGAAATAGCGATAAAGGAGAAGAAAGCGTGACTGGCAGTAAAATTATCAAAAAAAGATGAGAAAAACGCTAAAGTTGCCGAGAAGTCGGTCGAGCGATGATTTGTATTTTAATTAACCAAACGGGTTAATTAAGCTGAAATATCTTTATAAGATTTGAGACGATTTATTAGCCTAATAAGGTTAAGGCAAGGTTCGGCGCCTGCTTTGCTTGAGCCAGTATTGTGGTGCTCACCTGCTGCAGTATTTGTTGCTTAAGCATTTGAGTGGTTTCCTTGGCGTAATCAGTATCTTTGATTCTGCTATTTGATGTCGCCAAGTTCTCATGAACATTTTCGAGATTATTTATCGCATGATCAAAGCGGTTTTGCATTGCGCCTAATTCAGAACGATGACTGTCCACATACTTCATGGCTGTGTCTAAAATAGAAACAGCACGCTGTGCACCACCCACATCGGTCACATTGATGTCATCGACAGATTCGTAATAACCCGCCGACATCGAAAGCTCACCGGCTAACGACCCTGAGAAAGAGATCGTACCCGCAGTATCTTCACCAGACATATAAATCTGAAGCTGTCCGTCATCATTGACGGAAGCCGAAACCAGGTCCGTTTGACCATTGATATAAGTCGCCAACTCTTCAATGTCATCGCCCGCTTTCGCATTAATGGTGATCTCTTGAGGCTGACCAAAACGATCCGTAAACGACATCGTCATATCATTCTGATTGGATTTTACTTCCCACGAGTCATTGGCCATGCCATTCGCGACATAACTAAAACCGCCCATGTTGATATCATCGGTGCGCATGCTTTTCAGGCCGATTTGCACCGCTTCACCAGAACTGCCACCAATCTGAAATGACGTGCTACCAAAGCTACCGTTAAGGAGTTTTTTACCACCAAATGAAGTGGTCTCTGCAATACGATTCAGCTCATCGTTTAAGGCAGTAATTTCTTCTTGAATCGCTGTTCTTTCCGACTGGCTATTTGAACCATTGCTCGCTTGCAGTGACAAGTCTCGCATGCGTTGCATGATATTGGTGGTTTCATTCATCGCGCCTTCTGCGGTCTGCATAATGGAGATACCGTCATTCGCATTTCGAACTGCGACATCAATGCCGCTCATCTGCGCTTCGAGTCGATTCGAGATTTGTAGGCCTGCAGCGTCGTCTTTAGCACTGTTAATACGACTCCCTGAAGCCAAGCGCTCCAAAGATTGGTTCAGCATGTTGTTGGCATTAGAGAGGTTTCTCTGAGCCACCAGCGCTGAGACATTTGTATTAACAGTTATAGCCATAGACCTTCACTTACAAAAAGATGAATAAAACTCACGATTGCTCTTATATCGACCAATTCATATAAAGCTTTAATAAAAAAGGAGCCCTGAGGCTCCCTTTGTTTATTTTTTGAGACGACTTACTTAATCGTTAATGCACTCAACATCTCAGTTGAAGGAGCAAAGTAGTAAGCGCCAGTAACGGCTTTAGTAAAGCGAAGCAGTTGGTCTGTTTTGCCATCAGTTACGCCGTACATGCTCTCTAACATCGCATCAAAATTATGACGCACGTTACAGTAAGCAATGAACAGTAAGCCGTGATCGCCCGTTGCTGTGCCGTAAGGCAGGCTGTGACGAACGATTTTAAGGCCCTTGCCTTCTTCTTTGATATCCACACGACCAACGTGAGACGCTGCAGGAACATCATCTAGCTCGATAGAGTCTGGCTTAGTACGGCCAACCACTTTTTCTTGTGCCGATACGTTTAATCGGTTCCAAGCAGGTAGGTTATGCACAAAGCGTTGCACCATCACGTAGCTACCACCTGCGAATTCACCTTCAGGCACAATCGCCACTTCAGCGCGCTGCGCGTCTTTCGGGTTTTCAGTGCCATCAACGAAATCAGTCATGTCACGTGAGTCTAGGAAGCGGTAACCGTAAGTTTCATCCACTACTTCCACGTCTGCTGCTACTTCAGATAGCAATTTACGTAGGATGAAGAAATGCAGATCATGTCGGTTTGAATGACAGTGAATCAAAACATCAGACAGTGTGCTCGGTGCTGTAACATCACCTTCACCAAGCGCAGGGAAATCAATTAGATCAGAGGGAGCAGCTTGCTCGAACTTATCCCAAAAAGCTTTTGAGAACGCAACCGACGCCGTTAGGTTCGCATCAGGTTGAGTTTGGTTTAGCTCGTCGATTAGAGTCGGAAGCTTTTGAATTTCTGCTAGTACACTAGCAGTGTTAGCGTTCACTTTAAGTTGAACGTAAAGAGCGAAAGGCCCAGCTTCAGGCAAAATAGCACTTTGAACGTTAGGCTGCTCATTTGAAACATTAAGCATAGATTATTCCTTCCAGTTTTAGCTTCTAAGTATAATTGTGAATGGGACAAATGTTTTGATGAGAATCAGTCTTCGAGCTCAACCACTTTAAAGCAATCCCTTGCAGCATGGCTATTGGTTAGATAAAGCGCTAACCAAAGCAGCAACAATAGGGTGATGCCATTTGACCAACGGAACCATCCGTTATCCAAATAGATTAAATAAATCGTATGGGAGCCTTGTGCCAAGATAGCCATCATGGTCACCCCGCGCCCCCATGACACGACTTTGTTAAGGCGCTTTCTATCTGGAGATCTTAGCCCAAATAACCACATCAGTAGCAAACTAGGAACACTCAATGCAATTCCAACATAAAACATCTGATGGTCTGGGTAGATTATCTCAAGAATATCGGTTCCCGATTCTCGGCTTGCGCCTGCAACAATGAAAACGACCAAGGCTTTCGCTAGAAACAGCCAACCTAACCAGAGCAAGATTGGGGCTTTCAAAAAGCCGTGCTTGTCGTATTGTTCTATGGAGTACCGCACAAATCTCACTTTCACTTATTTTCAAACCAACACTTTAACGCAAATCATTCATACTTAACTAGCTTTGCGTTATCTTAGTAGCCAATCCGTTTTAATTATCGAACTCAGTATGAAAAAGAAAACTAATACGCCGTCTGTTGAATCTCAACAAGAAGCACTGAAGATAGCCAAAGCGACTCAAAAGCCAGCTCAAACCAAAGAACAAACTAAACTGATTGCTCAGGGTATCGAGAAAGGCATCGCACTGTATAAGAAACAGCAAAAAGAGCGCAGTCGCCAAGCCGATAAAGCGAAGAAACGCGTACAAAAAGAGAAGCAGACTCAACAAGCTAGTCAAAACCAAGAAGACACGATCGAAGCAAGTGTTGAAACACCATCAAATCACGCCACTAAACTGCCGTGGTTACTACTGATCGCAAGCTGGGTAGGCTTCGCGATTTATTTGATGCAATAGCAGGGTAAACGTATGAAAAAGGAATTAGTCGCTTTGGCTATGAGTGGCATGTTACTCGGGTGTACCACACCCACATCAACGCCTCATAGTAAAGCAGACAAGGTACAAATGGATTACCACGGTCTGATTAACATCGAGCAGTGTGAATATAAAGGGGAAGTCACTGGCAGCGAAGGTCATTGGTACAGCTACTTGTTCTTTCCCAATGACACCCTTATTCAAGGTGCGATGAATGAGCTTAAGTCGAATGCCATTGAGCTAGGCGCAGACACCGTTATCTTTACCCTTCCCCAAGATTTCAGCACTTCCGTGACCATGCTTGGTACTGCCTACCTGTGCGAGTAAGCAATTAAATCGGCATATCGTTATGCTTCGATTTTATAACGCCCAAAAGAAAGCCAGCTTTCGCTGGCTTATGCACTAAATCCAAGGCTTGTTGCTATATCGCCTTTACGTTCTAGAACCCACTGACTGTCAAATGGTCCCCAGTCGGATAACTGGTAATAACCATCATTATGACGTCGCCCATCTTGAACAAACATAAGTTCGATACCGATCCCCGGTAACGCCTTGAGTACATCTTGAATAGTACGACGAGGCCAACCCGTTTTTTCGATGAGTTTAGGCACATTTGGCCTATCAAGGCTTTCGACTAACAATGCTAAATATAGCCGCCTTGCAAAAACAGGACTCAACTCCATTGACACCTCCTATATATGTGCAACTCAATTATTTCTTTTTTCGCTGACAACATGTTGAGGCTGATCAATAACTCTCCAATAGTGACATTTTCTTACTGTTTTTTTTCGCTCAATGAAATATTCCTCACTCTATTTTGTCTGAATTGCTGCTTCCTGATAGGATTCAACTCATAACAATGAAATAAAATCACCCAAAGGAAGAATAATGACTATCACTATGTTTGGTATCCCAAATTGCGACACCATCAAAAAAGCAAAGAAATGGCTCGAAGCTGAAGGTATCGAGTTCGAATTTCACGATTATCGCAAGCAAGGCATTACTGAAGAGTTAGTAACAAGCTTCTGTTCAGAGCTTGGTTGGGAACTTGTGCTAAACAAACGTGGTACGACTTATCGCCAACTTTCTCAAGAGCAAAAAGACACATTAACGGAAGAAAAAGCCGTCACTCTGCTTGTTGAACAACCGGCAATGATTAAACGCCCTATCTTGAAAGTCGATGGTAAGCTTCATATTGGCTTCAAAGCTGACCAATACGCTGCTATTTTTGCGTAATCAGCAATTTGCGTAATAAGAAATATTAGAACAGATAACAAAGCGTTGAACTTCCCTCTGTTCAACGCCTGAAATTAATGACTAGACGTTTTATTTAAACAAGGAATTCAAGGATGACAGATAGCCCAACTTTGGCTCTGGCAAAAGATCTCATTAGCCGTCAATCGGTAACCCCTGAAGATGCAGGCTGCCAAGAGCTGATGATTAATCGCTTAAAAGCGCTCGGTTTTAAAATCGAAGTGATGGTATTTGAAGATACGACGAACTTTTGGGCTCGTCGTGGTACCGAAGCTCCTCTATTTGCCTTTGCTGGCCACACTGATGTTGTTCCTGCAGGCCCGATTGAGCAGTGGAATACTAAGCCATTCGAACCGACTATCGTAGACGGTTTCCTACACGGCCGCGGCGCAGCGGACATGAAAGGCTCTCTGGCTTCAATGATTGTTGCGGTAGAACAGTTCATTGCGAAGCATCCAGACCACACTGGTTCAATCGGTTTCCTTATCACATCGGATGAAGAAGGCCCGTTTATCAATGGCACTGTACGTGTTGTTGAAACACTAATGGCACGCGGTGAGAACATCGACATGTGTATTGTTGGTGAACCATCAAGCACTGAGTTCGTAGGTGATGTAGTGAAGAACGGCCGTCGTGGCTCTATCACAGGCGATCTAACGATTAAAGGTACACAAGGTCATGTTGCCTACCCTCACCTAGCAAACAACCCAGTACACAGCTCTCTGCTTGCTATCAATGAGCTGGCAACAACTGAGTGGGACAAAGGTAATGATTACTTCCCACCAACAAGCTTCCAGATTCCAAATGTGAGTGCGGGTACAGGCGCGTCAAACGTAATTCCTGGTGAGTTTAATGTTCAGTTTAACCTGCGTTTTAGTACCGAGTTAAGCAACGACATCATCGTTGAGCGCATCACAACGACACTCGACAAGTATGATTTCGAATACGACCTAAAATGGACATTCAATGGCGACCCGTTCTTAACCGACGCAGGTTCACTGCTTGATGCTATTGTTGATGCAGTGGGTCACGTCAATGATGTTAAACCAGCTCTACTAACGACTGGCGGTACGTCTGATGGTCGCTTTATTGCACGTATGGGCGGACAAGTGGTTGAATTAGGCCCTGTGAATGCAACGATTCACAAGGTTAACGAATGCGTGAAAGTGGCTGATTTAGAGAAGCTAACTGACATGTACGAAAGAACATTAGTGAACCTGTTCGCTAAATAGTCTTTCATCAGCGATTCATAGCATCTAATTATTGAGAGACTCGTTATGACACCAGAGCAGCTTACCGGACAATCAGATTCTCATCTAAAGCCTAGCCTGATCGGTGCCAAGACCTTCTTGGTTCACAGTGAGGTTAAGAATGACCTGAACAATTTGATTGAAGCTGCTCAACTCGCTGGTTTTAAAATGGAGATTGCCAGTGGCTTTCGCGACTATGAAAGACAATCTCTGATTTGGAACCGTAAGTTTTCTGGTGAAGCACCGATATTAGATTCAGAAAGCCAACCTCTTGATGCTTCAAAACTGACTGAGCAGCAAAAGCTATCGGCTATCCTGAGGTGGTCTGCGCTTCCCGGTGCGAGTCGTCACCATTGGGGTTGTGACTTCGATGTCTTTGCTCGTAACCACCTACCTAAAGGCACACAGCTGCAATTAGAACCATGGGAATACCTTACTGGCCACCAGCAAGCGTTTTACCAATGGCTATCGGTTCATGCTGCACAATTTGGGTTCTTCTTTCCTTACAGCCAAGACTTGGGTGGTGTGGCAATAGAACCTTGGCATATTAGCCATCGTAACGTTTCGGAGTCATGTTTATCACAGTTATCTCCCACTTTACTTGGCAAGCAACTCCAATCTAAGCCAATATTAGGGTATGAGATTATTATGGAGCAGCTAGACGAGATCTATGCGCGCTTCGTAGCGAACATCAGCCATTAGGAGCGCTTATGTTGGAGTGGCTTACAAACCCTTGGGTTATCATCATCATCGTGGTTAGCGTTGTGGTGGGTAACATCGCAGCTCTTAAGCAGACCGCTAATATGGATCTGACTGGTCGTGGCAAAACAGAGCGAGACTTAGATAAACTCAATCGCTTGGATAAGCAGAATCAAGAGAAAGCTCAAAAAGAAGAGTCTAAAGAGAACAAAGACGTTTAGCCTTTTGCTTTGAAAATCCTGCCTGATTGTTCAACAGACTGCTAAAAGCGAATACAAAAAAAGAGGACACTGTGTGTCCTCTTTTTTATTAGTTTTAGCTAATCACAGAACTGATTTTACTCAGCTCTGAAGCGGCTTAAATGCGACTACTCAGCTTTCGCTTCTTTGTCATCTTTGGTCTGGTCAGCGATATGCGCGAGTACCGGAACCATTGATTTAAGTAGCTCTTCTTCTACTGGTTTGCCTGATGCATCCGTTACGTTGATCGACGTACGGTTGCCAAGGTCACCAAATAGGAAGTTGTAAGTGCCTGGCGCTAAGTCGATAGGCTGTAGGCCAATTTCTTCCCAGAATTCATCATCTGGAGCAGCGTACTTAGCTTTCACTGTACCTTGAGACTGGTTGCGCTCTTCAAGCTCAAAGCCCATAGCAGGCAACAAGCTTGGCAGACGCTGCCAGAATACATTGTATGGTGTACGAGCAATAATCACAGGGAAACCACTACGGTCAGCACCCATTGAAATTGGAATACGCTTCACCAACTCTTGCGCTTTCAGCGCCGCTTCAGCACGAAGGTTTTCATCGTACTTAGCCATGACTAAGTTAGTTAGGAACGCGTTGTAACGCTCTTTGTTGGTAGCCGTTACTGGCTTCACTTCAGAGCCTTCACGCCAATCAATCAGGTTAATCTTGAAGCCGTGGCGATTGTTCGCTTGGAAGCGAGAAATAGAGTAGCGGCTGCCAATCTCTACATCTTCATCTTCAGAAACCCAAGTTACCCAATCAGTCTCAATCTCATTCTCTGATTGCTCACGAATGCCAATACCACGCTGAGTCAGCATGTCTACAGCAGTTTGCCATACACGATCTGCCTCTTCAGCACGAAGAAGCCATAGTGTCACTTCACCATTTTGACGCTCAGCACGAGCTCCCGGGATCAGCTCAAGCACTTGTTGCGGCGGACGAATATCCACTTCACGACCTGTACCACCACTGAATTCACCACTTGGGATGTCAAAGTTTGGGTAGAACTGAGGCTGAGCATCTTCAGGCAACTGCCATTGTGAAAACTCAGGTGTTTCTAAGTATTCGAAATCATCTTTGGCTTGGCGACGTTGAGTCGGGCTGCCAGAACATGCTGTAAGAACGAAAACAGCCAGTGACCCAATCACTAGCTGGTGAGAATACTTCATTTATACTCCTAAATGCCGAAGGTTCGCTTCGGCATCACTTCATACGTTTTAGTAAATGCACGCTTCAGTCATTGCTTGAGCAACGACAGGTTGAGCTGGTTCTGACAGTTCAGTCAGCGGTAGACGTAAGCCACCTTCAGCAATCAGACCCATTTTATGAACCGCCCATTTTACGGGAATAGGGTTAGACTCAACGAACAAATTCTTATGTAGAGGCATCAAACGCTCATTGATCGCTTCTGCTTCTTCAAACTTACCTTCTTTCGCTAGTTTGAACATGGTTGCCATATCAGCAGCTGCAACGTTGTTCGTTACAGAGATCACGCCATCACCACCACGCTTAACAAATTCTAGACCTGTTAAGTCATCACCACTTAGTAAGATAAAGTCTTCGCCACAAAGTTCACGGTGAATTGCAATTCTGTCGAGATCACCCGTCGCATCTTTAAGTGCAACGATGTTTTCGATCTCAGCAAGGCGAGCAACCGTCTCTGGTAACAAGTCTACTGCAGTACGACCCGGTACATTGTATAAGATTTGAGGAACGTCACTTACTTCAGCAATTGCTTTGTAGTGTTGGTACAAACCTTCTTGAGTCGGTTTGTTGTAGTAAGGCGTTACGCTCAGGCAACCAGCAATGCCAGAACCATTTAGTAAACGGCTGAATAGCACTGACTCGTGAGTTGCGTTTGCACCCGTACCAGCGATAACAGGAATACGACCATCAGCAAATTCAACGATCTTATTGACGACTTTGACATGCTCTTCAATTGTGAGTGTTGAAGACTCACCTGTTGTGCCAACCGCAACCAGACCATCACTACCTGCAGCAACATGGTGATCAACCAACTTTTTAAGGCTGTCGAAATCCACTTCGCCATCTGCGTTAAATGGCGTAACTAGCGCAACGATACTTCCTGAAAACATGTCTATCTCCCTTAATTTATTCTTTTTGCATGTTACTGTAAGCCAATCAATAAACACAAGACATTAAAGTGGCTTAGCGGCAACATCTGCAGTAAATATTGTCGTATGTTTGAGGTAAAACGACTTCTAACGGCGTTATACCTGAAATTTGGGTAACCTGCGCTCAATCTAGCGGATAGCGCATCACTGGATGTCAGTAACAAGTAAGCTGTCGCCTCACTTTGCCATCTCTGTTTTTAACGCTCTCGATATTCCTATCATTTGTTACCAATTAGACGCAAGGTACCTCATAAAAAGCCCCGCCCATACGCTTATTCCTCAGGCTAACTGTGCTAACATGCAAGCATCAATGGAATATATAGAGACGTGATTTTATGACTCAACATCTAGTAATCACAGCTGTGGGCACTGATCGCCCAGGTGTATGCAACCAAGTGGTTCATTTAGTCACCCAATCAGGCTGTAACATTATTGATAGCCGTATCGCTCTGTTTGGCGAAGAATTTACGCTTATCATGCTACTGTCTGGAAAGGCAAACAACATTACCCGCGTTGAAACCACCCTGCCCTTGCTTGGCCAAGAGCACGACTTGATTACGATTATGAAGCGAACCTCGCCTCATGATGTTATTGAGAACTCCTACACGCTAGAAGTTTTCGTTGAGTCAGACGACAAACTCGGCCTAACCGAGCAGTTCACTCAGTTCTTCGCAGACCGAAACATCGGCCTCGATTCGCTTAGCGCGCAAACCATCAATAAGTCCAAGGTTCAGCTCGATAACGACCAATTCCATATCTCTATTACCGCTTCTGTGCAATCAGAATGTAATTTGATGCAGCTACAAGAAGAATTCAATTCGCTGTGTCAGAGCCTATCAGTCCAAGGCTCGCTCAACTTTATCAAAAACAGTCTTTAAAAAGGAAATGTCATGAATACGCTAACGGCTGGTGTTCCAGCACCTGCTTTTTCTCTTCCAGATCAAGATGGCAATATCGTATCTCTTGGTGACTTCAAAGGTAAAAAAGTACTTTTCTACTTCTACCCAAAAGCAATGACTCCAGGTTGTATTGTGCAAGCGGAAGGCCTGCGTGATATCAAAGCACAGCTTGATGACCTAAATGTGGTTGTTTTGGGTGTGAGTGTTGACCCAGTAAAACGCCTACCAAACTTCGTTGCGAAGAAATCTCTAAACTTCACACTACTGTCTGACGAAGACCACAGCGTTGCTGAGCAGTTTGGCGTTTGGGGTGAGAAGAAATTCATGGGTAAGGTATACGATGGTCTGCACCGTATTAGCTTCCTAATTGATGAAGAAGGTCAGATTGAACACGTCTTCAACAAGTTCAAAACCAAGACTCACCACGAAGTGGTTCTCGATTACTTCAATCAAGAAGCTTAAGAGTCTATTTCGGTTAAAGCACTAAGTTGCAAAAAGCTTTTGACCGAATAAACTTCAGCGATACATAAAATTAAGAAGGCCGAATCTCAGTGAGATTCGGCCTTCTTAATGGGTGTTTAAACTAGACACTAATTAGTGCGAGTGTTCAGGGTCATCGTCTAATGCATGACTCGGTAAGGCATTCCAAACCGCTTTCACTAGCGTTGCCAGTGGGATAGCAAAGAACACGCCCCAGAATCCCCATAGTCCACCAAACACCAATACCGCAACAATAATCGCGACTGGGTGCAGGTTCACTGCTTCAGAGAACAGAACCGGCACTAACACGTTGCCATCTAGAGCTTGAATGATGCCGTAAGCGACTAATAGCCAGTAGAACTGAGGCTCTAGTCCCCATTGGAACAGACCAACAATCGCCACTGGCACCGTCACTGCCGCAGCACCGATATACGGAATTAGAACCGAGAAACCCACCGCGACAGCCAATAGTGCAGAATAACGCAAATCCAAAATCGCAAAGGTCACGTAGCTCACACCACCAACGATTAGAATTTCTAACACTTTTCCTCGAATGTAGTTCGAGATTTGTTGGTTCATCTCAACCCAAACCTTGGTCGCCAGACGACGGTTCTTAGGCAGAACACCACTTGCCATTCTGATCATCTCTTCTTTGTCTTTCAAAAGGAAGAAGATAAGCAGTGGTACAAGAATTAGGTAAACCGCTAACGTTGCCAAGCTCACTAATGAAGCTAAAGAGCCTTTCACAACGCTTTCACCAAAGCCTAGTGCTTTGTTTTTCGCGTTAGACACAATCGACTCAACGATCTGCAGGTTTGCTAGCTCAGGGTAACGCTCAGGAATGGTTGCGATGAACTTCTGTAAGCCACCATACATGCTTGGAATATCATTGATAAGGTTACCTACTTGTTCCCAAATCGTTGGTACTAGACCAAACAGCGCAAGTAACATCACGCTAAAGAACATCATGATCACCAACATCACAGATGGGGTTCTTGGAACACCGAGTCTTTGAAGTTGGGTAACAGGCCACTCAAGCAAGTAAGCCAACACGATAGCCACCAATAATGGTGCTATAAGGTGACCAAAGAAGTAGATGGTAATAAAGCCGAATAGAATGATGGCAACCAAACTGACAGCATGGGGATCAGAGAAACGTCGTTTATACCAACGATTGACCATTTCAAGCATTTGACTGCAATTCCTTTTTAGTGACGAGGAGATGGTGGTAATTAGAACAAACCTCAGTGACGACGACATAGGCTTGCTTAGATAAAAACGTAACAATATCTTTCATCGAGCTGATGTCAGAGACATAAATTGACAATGTTTGCCCTACTTCTAACTTTACACTGTGACGCTTGGCTAATAATAGCGCCATTGGACAGCGCTCTTGGCGTAAATCTAGAATATTAGGTGTCATTCTTGAGCTCGATGCTTATTATAAGGGTCGTATTGTAATCTGTTTTTGAAAACGCGCCATCATTCATTCATCTTCCTTCATGATAGCGCACGCACTTGGCAAAGGTTAAATCAGATAAAGAACCAATTTGCATCGCACTTGTCTTACTGTCAGAAGAAACGGAGTATTACTGACTAATATGTTTAAACGCGCTCGCTCAATTGCTTGCTTATGCATCGCAGCTACATTAAGCACCCCAACGTTGGCGAATACCAACAGTTTGGAGCTACCAGATATCGGTACCGCTGCTGGCGGCACACTCTCTATTGACCAAGAACTTATCTATGGTGATGCCTACATGCGCATCATCAGAAGCAGCCAGCCTATTGTTAATGACCCGGTTCTAAACCTTTATATAGACACGCTGGGCCATCGCCTTGTAGCCAACGCAAATGATGTAAAGACACCTTTCCAGTTCTTTATGATCCGTGATCGCAACATCAACGCCTTCGCATTCTTTGGTGGTTACGTTGCTTTGCACTCAGGTTTATTCCTGCACGCGCAATCTGAGAGTGAACTCGCTTCTGTATTAGCGCACGAAATCGCGCACGTTACCCAACGTCACTTAGCACGTAGTATGGAAGATCAAGCTCGTCGTTCTCCTGCGACTATCGCTGCACTTGCGGCTTCAGTATTACTGGCGATTGCTGCTCCTGAAGCCGGTATTGCAGCCTTAACCGCAACAACGGCGGGTAACATGCAAAGCCAAATCAACTATACGCGTAGCAACGAGAAAGAAGCTGACCGCTTTGGTATCAACACGCTGGCAAAAGCTGGCTTTGATGTGAATGCAATGCCACGTTTCTTCGGCCGTTTAGCTGATGAATACCGCTATGCAAGCACACCACCGCCAATGCTATTAACTCACCCATTACCAGAAGACCGTATTACGGATTCTCGCGCTCGAGCACGCAGCTATCCACCATTGAAGTTGGCTCCATCTCTGGATTACCACCTAGCAAGAGCCCGCATTGTCGCGCGCTATGCAGGCATCAACAATGATGCTTCATTGGATTGGTTCTCACGTCAATTGAAGAAGGCACCAAAAGAGATCGTCCCATCTTTAGAATACGGACAAGCTCTTGTTTATCTCGACTCTAAGAAACTAGACAAAGCAGAGCCTATTCTGACCAAGCTTATCAACAGCGATCCGACCAACCTGTTTTATTTAGATGCTATTTCCGATCTTCACATTGAGAAGAAGCAGCCTGAGATTGCGATTAAAGAACTGAAATCTGCACTGGTTCGTCAGCCAAACAACCCGGTTCTGACCATTAACTATGCGAATGCCTTAATCGAAAAAGAAGATCTGACAGAAGCCGTTCGCGTATTGCAGCGTTATACGCACGATAATCCAAACGACACCAACGGCTGGCACCTGCTTTCAAAAGCGAATACTAGTCTTGGGAACAGCGACGAAGATCTTGCCGCTCGTGCAGAAATTTTGGCCCTACAAGCCAACTGGAACAAAGCGATTCAGTACTACACGCAGGCGAGCCAAATCGCTGAACTGGGGAGTCTAAAGCAAGCGCGTTACGACGCTCGCATTGATCAACTGATGATTCAGCGTGAACGTTTCTTGTCTCTGCAATAAGTGTAATTGATTAGCAAAGACTCGAAACCAAAAATAAAAGCACGCTCAACGAATACAATGAAGCCACTCGAATGGCTTCTACTGAATAACGAAATCAAAAATAATAATGAGGAAGAAACATGTCTGTCGTGATTTATCATAACCCACGTTGCTCAAAGAGCCGTCAAACGCTTGAACTGCTTGAAACAAACGGTGTACAGCCTGAAGTTATTAAGTACCTAGATACGCCTTTAACTGTTGAGCAGCTGAAAGTGCTTTTCACTCAACTGGGTTTTGACAGTGTTCGCGAGATGATGCGTACCAAAGAAGCGGATTACAAAGAAGCAAACTTGGGTGATGCATCTGTCACTGATGAAGACCTTTTCTCAGCAATGGCAACCAATCCAAAACTGTTCGAGCGCCCTGTGGTTGTTGCGAACAACAAAGCAAAGATTGGTCGTCCACCAGAGCAAGTATTAGAGATTCTGTAATCCAATATGAGCATTAACATTCTTGTTCTTTATTACAGCCGTCACGGCAACACACAAGCTTTAGCAAGACAGATTGCACGAGGGGTGGAGTCCATCCCTGAGTGTGAAGCTATGCTGAGAACAGTGAACGACGTGTACACGGTAGAAGAGCAGCCCGATTCGCGTCATCAGCCAACCGACCCTATTGCGACATTACAAGAGCTGCGTTCTTGCGATGGTTTAGCGTTAGGTAGTCCGGTTTGGTTTGGTAACATGGCAGGGCCAATGAAGCACTTTTGGGATAGCACGACATCACTGTGGATCAATGGCGATCTTATCGATAAACCAGCTTGTGTTTTTACTTCTTCTTCATCACTGCATGGCGGCCAAGAAACGACACAGCAAAGCATGATGTTGCCACTTCTTCACCACGGCATGTTAGTCGTAGGCATCCCCTACTCAGAGCCTGCGTTGCACACCACTCAAACCGGTGGCACACCTTACGGTGCAAGCAGTACAGGAGAGAGTGCTTCATTGAGTAAAGAAGAGATTGAGTTGGCACAGAATCTAGGTAAACGCTTAGCGCGCATCGCCATCAACCAGAAGGGAATTTCTCAATGATGTATATGGCTGACAGGGCTATGTCTCCCAAGACAAAGTTATTCCGCTACCTTGCTTTAGCTGGCAACTTATTACTATTAGGTTGGGTTGTGGCGTGGCAGATGACACTTTCCCCGCATCCGCACCTGAGTAACACCACACTTGCGATTGCTTGGGCGGTACCGCTATTACTGCCATTACCGGGCATCCTAGCTGGTAAACCTTATACGCATGCTTGGGCGAACTTCGTCCTAATGCTCTACTTCCTACATGCATTAACCATCTTGTATATAGACGGTGGTGAACGCTTGCTAGCGGCTGTAGAGCTGCTTCTAACGACATTAGGCTTTGCGGGTAATATCTTATTCACTCGTTTTCGTGCCAAAGAGTTAGGCATCAAGCTGAAGCGTCTTTCTGAAGTAGAAAAGAAAGAGAAAGCGAAATTCGAGCAGTAATATTGATTGATTACTCTTGAACTGACACTCGATAAACAAAAAGCCCTGCAGGATTGCTCTTGCAGGGCTTTTTTAGTGTTTCGTTTTAATCAGTGCTGTCAGCAGACAATTACGAACGAACCCATTCGTATACCAAGCTTGGCTTAGCATGCACTGGCGCAATGATGCTTAACTCTTCCGTGTTAGATTCGTCTAGCGTTGCATCAGAAGTACTTGTTAGCTCAGCATCTGTAGATACCTCACTGCCCTTAACCACTTGCACACCTGAGTTAGTTTCGTCGCCTGTCACAGTGTTCGCTGAGTCATCACCCACAGACATAGTGTTGTCTTGCGTTTCAAACTCAGGGCTAACTTCAGGTTCAATGTAAGACTCTTCAACTTTCGCGACTTGACGAATGCTTTCAACTTCTTGTTCAAACTCTTGTTGAGTCGACAATAAGTGGATACGGAAAGTCACTTCGTTATTTTGAATCTTAAGGATATCTAGGCTTGCAACCGAGTTTAGACGCTTAAGTGCGTTCTCCAATTGGAAGAAATCTTGAGCATTATTCAAGCTAATAAACTGCGTTAAAATCGACTCTGATGATTCACTTGCTACCGTCACAGCACTCTTGCCTGCGTAGTAGTTACTGATTTGGTCGACGAGCTTCTTAGACGTTGTTGCGCTGTTACCCGACAAAGAACCACTTACTGGCGATGTTGGTGCGCTCGTCAATTGACTTGGTTTTTGATCGTACAGAGTCCAACGTAGACCTGAAGATTGAGCCTTAATAACCAACACAGCATCAACAGGATAACGTTGACTTGCTTTACTGATTGGCGTGACAAAACTGCCCCATAAATCAGAAGTCGCAATACCCGTAATATCGTCAAAATCACCCACAGGAAGCGTCAAAGGCAAGCCACGCTCTTTTGCATTCGCTTGTAAGCCTGCAGCCAGTTGTGAGTTCGAGTGCTCCCACACAATATTTTTGTCGTAGCTGTCTTCTTCTACGAGCCAAACCAAGATGTTTGAACGAGTATCAGGCCAATACGGCAATTGCGCTTGAGTTAATAGAGAACGGATTTGAGCACCGTTAAAACGCATACGCAATGTTGATTGGTCATTGCTTTCGCCAAAACTCATTTGAGACATGTACTGAGCACTCTTACGCATGGCCTTTTGAATCGTTTCATTTGAAGCGACATCAGTTTGGCCAGTCGCACGTATCAATACCTGCTCCATACCTGTATTTCTTGCCACTTGTTCTGGCTGTTTGTCTTCAGCGTTAATCGCAACTTCAGCACTAAAGATATCTACTTGAGTTAAGGCATAACTCGGAGAGGCTAATAGTCCCATCAACAACAATGCTATGTAGCGCATATTGATCCTAATATTCAAAGCTTGTGCCTTGATGATAAGCAACTATGGATTGAGGGGCAAGGTCGATAGCGCCCACTGTGTTTAATAACCACAAAATATCACCTGGCCATGATAAATCGCTAACTTATAAACTGAATTTTCCGAGCTTAGATAGATATAAAACATCACTAAGATAAATAAATTTGATCTATCTGGTGTAGCAATCGATTGCTAAGTGATAGAATCCCGCGAATTTTATTTTTCACTTTTCATATAACGACCATTTTTAAGGACATATCATGAAAAATGCTTTGCAAGGTGCGCAAATGCTGTTCGTAGCTTTTGGTGCGCTTGTACTCGTGCCGCTACTAACAGGACTTGATCCTAACGTTGCACTCTTTGGCGCAGGTATCGGTACCCTTTTATTCCAACTTATTACACGCCGTTCAGTGCCAATCTTCTTAGCGTCTTCTTTTGCATTCATCGCTCCTATCATGTTTGGTATTCAAACATGGGGCGTTGGCGCAACCATGGGTGGCCTTATGGCGGCAGGTGTTGTGTATGTATTGATGGGTGCATTGATTAAAGTAAGAGGCGTTGGCTTCATTCATAAGCTACTTCCACCCGTCGTCGTTGGCCCTGTAATCATGGTTATCGGTTTAGGTCTAGCGCCTGTTGCGGTAAACATGGCACTTGGTAAAACTGGCGATGGTGCGGTTCAGCTTGTTGATGCAGACGCAGCACTGTGGATCTCTTCGATTTCACTGCTAGTAACGATTGTCATCAGTGTATTCTCGAAAGGCTTCCTAAAACTACTGCCTATCTTTGGTGGTATTGTTGCAGGTTACATCACCAGCCTGGTATACGGCGCGGTAGACTTCACACCAGTAGCTCAAGCGTCTTGGTTGGCATTGCCAAACTTCACAGCACCTGAGTTCAACATCAACGCTATCTTCTTCATGGTATTTGTTGCGATTGCACCAGCCGTTGAGCACGTTGGTGACATGCTTGCGATTTCTAACGTAACAGGCAAAGACTACCTTAAAAAGCCAGGCTTACACCGCACTATCACAGGTGACGGTGTGGCAACAATCGCAGCTTCTATGCTGGGCGCTCCGCCAAACACTACTTACAGTGAAGTAACTGGCGCAGTAATGCTGACGAAAGCATTCAATCCAGTGATCATGACTTGGGCTGCTGTTACTGCCATCGTTCTTGCATTGGTTGGTAAGCTAGGCGCACTACTTCAAACGATTCCGGTTCCAGTAATGGGCGGCATCATGATTCTGCTGTTTGGCTCTATCGCAACCGTTGGTCTTAACACGCTAATCAAGAACAACGTTGACCTGCACAAATCACGTAACCTTGTGATTGTGGGCATTACTTTAGTCTTTGGTATTGGCGGCATGGCCTTTGGTATCGGTGACTTCAGCCTACAGGGCGTAAGCTTGTGCGGTATCGTAGCGATTCTACTTAACCTAGCGCTTCCAGAAGAACTAGGTGACAACACTGTGGTAGACAAAGCTCAAATCGATTAATCTTGCGGTAAGGCTAGATTCAAAAAAATCACAAACCAACAAGATCAAAAAAGGGAGAGCATCGAATGCTCTCCCTTTTTATTAATACGGTTAATTCAGCGAGTTAAGAAACGGTTTAGAGTCGCTTAAGCTGAAACCGAATTACTTAGTACCGAAGATCTTATCACCAGCATCGCCAAGACCAGGAACAATGTAGCCCTTGTCGTTTAGCTTCTCATCGATTGCAGCAGTGTAAAGCTCAACGTCTGGGTGCGCTTTTTCTAGAGCAGCGATACCTTCAGGAGCAGCAACAAGCACAAGAATCTTAAAGTGCTTACAACCTTTCTCTTTCATCAGGTCGATAGTCGCGATCATAGAACCACCTGTCGCAAGCATTGGGTCTACCACTAGAGCAATACGCTCGTCGATGTTAGATGCAAGCTTGTTGAAGTATGGTACTGGCTCAAGCGTTTCTTCGTCACGGTAGATACCAACAACACTGATACGTGCACTTGGGATGTGCTCAAGAACGCCGTCCATCATGCCTAGACCAGCACGTAGGATTGGCACTACAGTTACTTTTTTACCTTTAATTTGGTCAACTTCAACTGGACCGTTCCAACCGTTAATAGTTACACGCTCAGTTTCAAAGTCTGATGTCGCTTCGTATGTTAGAAGGCTACCCACTTCTGTCGCTAGCTCACGAAAACGCTTAGTGCTAATCTCACCTTCACGCATCAGGCCAATTTTATGTTTTACTAGCGGGTGTTTCACTTCAACAACTTTCATTTCCAACTCCGGCAATATTTAAACAAACCTGTAGATTATACACGAACTTTGTGGTTATTTCAGAATCTTTATTCTAATAAAAAAAACCACGCAAACGTTTGCTCTTCGTAATCAAGCCCTGTTAGAATAGCGCCGTTTTCACATCCAACTTAAGTTCGAGGACTATCCCGTGAGTGGTAATACTTCTTCTCTAAGCTACAAAGACGCTGGTGTTGATATCGACGCAGGTAATGCACTAGTAGACCGTATTAAAGGTGCTGTTAAACGCACTCGTCGCCCTGAAGTAATGGGCGGTATTGGTGGCTTTGGCGCCCTATGTGAACTTCCAACGAAATATAAAGAGCCGGTACTTGTTTCAGGTACTGATGGTGTTGGTACTAAACTTCGCCTTGCTTTGGATCTGAAAAAACACGACACCATTGGTATCGATCTAGTGGCAATGTGTGTGAACGACCTAATCGTTCAAGGTGGTGAGCCGCTATTCTTCCTAGATTACTACGCAACAGGTAAGCTAGATGTAGATACAGCAGCAGACGTTGTTTCTGGTATCGCTGAAGGTTGTGTTCAAGCTGGTTGTGCACTAATCGGCGGTGAAACGGCTGAAATGCCAGGCATGTACGAAGGCGACGACTACGACGTAGCTGGCTTCTGTGTTGGTGTTGTAGAAAAAGCTGACATCATCGACGGTACTAAAGTAGCTGCAGGCGACGCACTTATCGCTGTTGGCTCAAGCGGTCCACACTCAAACGGTTACTCTTTGATTCGTAAAGTTCTAGAAGTTTCCGGTGCTGATAAGAACGAAGAACTAGAAGGTCGCACTATCGGTGAACACCTACTAGAACCAACTAAGATTTACATCAAATCAGCACTTAAGATGATTGCTGAGCATGACATTCATGCTATCTCGCACATCACAGGTGGTGGTTTCTGGGAAAACATCCCACGCGTACTTCCTGAAGGTACTAAAGCAGTGATTGATGGTAAGAGCTGGGAATGGCCTGCTGTCTTCAGCTGGCTACAAGAGAAAGGTAACGTGGAAACATTCGAAATGTACCGCACTTTCAACTGTGGTGTTGGCCTAGTTGTTGCTCTACCTAAAGATCAAGCAGACGCTGCTGTTGAACTACTGAAAGCTGAAGGCGAAAACGCTTGGGTTATCGGTGAGATCGCAAACGCTGAAGCGGGCGAAGAGCAAGTTGAAATCAAATAAGTGATACGTTCACTTACTTAGTTAATCAATGGGGACCTAATGGTCCTCATTTTGCTATTTGGCCCGCAAAAAACCTTAGTTTATGTAGGTAATATAGATACCAATTGTAGTAAATAACTGGTCATCCTAGCTTGTTAAAACGCTCGATCACGTCGTTAGAAATTTTGATTGTAGGATAACTACTTATCTAAAATTTCTTCCTTGTTCTCAAGCCTTTTTCCTGCACTATTTATGAGCACTTACTTACTGTGATTGGTATAAACTCCCGTTAATCAATCGTATGACCCACTCTATGAAAAACAATCACTCAAATAAAACCAGTCACTCTCAGAAAAACATCGTTGTGTTAGTTTCAGGAAGCGGAAGTAACTTACAGGCAATCTTGGATGCCTGCGATAGCGATATGATTGATGCGTCAGTTAAAGCTGTCTTCTCAAACAAAGCAGAGGCTTTTGGATTAGAGCGAGCGAAAACCGCAGGTGTAGACGCTCACTCAGTGAATCCAAAAGATTTTGGCTCACGTGAAGAGTTTGACCATGAATTGATGGTTCAGATCGATGCTTACCAGCCAGATTTAATTGTACTCGCTGGCTACATGCGAATCCTGAGTTCAGAGTTTGTTCGTCACTATGCAGGGAAAATGGTCAACATCCACCCTTCTCTGTTACCGAAATACCCAGGCCTACACACCCACCAGCGTGCCATTGATGCGCAAGACAAAGAACACGGTACTAGTGTCCACTTTGTTACCGAAGAGCTCGATGGCGGCCCTGTGATCTTGCAAGCTAAGGTGCCGGTGTTTGAAGACGATGACGCTGATATGTTGGCAAGCCGAGTGCTGACTCAAGAACATTGCATTTACCCTATGGTTTGCAAGTGGTTCGCGGAAGACCGTTTATCAATGCTAAATGGACAGGCTGTGTTAGACGGTAAGGCACTAGGCAAACACGGTTACGCAGAAGAGTAATTCGTCATACGACTCTCATGCGACAAATTGCTTAAAAACAAAAAGGCCGCTTACTGACTGATTAGTGCAGTAAGCGGCCTTTCCATGTTCAGGTTAAAGCAATACGATTTATAGCATTAACTTAATGGCTCTGTCGGTGCTTGGCTCGCGACCTTTTTCGGCGCATAAGCAACATCTTCTAACGCTTGATGGTTATTACCAATCAGCTCACCAAAATGAAACAGTGCGTATTCGCCTGGCTTCATTCTAAACCACTCTTCATTATCCGTAAGAGGTTGAGTTGCTACCACCGTAACTACATCATTTGGCGTGGTCTCTTCTTGGAAGTTAATCTCAACGTCTTCATCAATTAAGCTCGCTTTGCCAAAAGGCGCGCGTCTAGTTATCCAGTACAAATGGTTAGTACAGTAAGTCATAACATACTCACCATCACTCAATAACATGTTGAAAACGCCCTTCTCGCGTAGCTTGTCACAGCACTCGGCCACGAAACGAAACATACCTTCCATGTCTTGAGGTGGTTCAGGGAAACGCTCTTCAAGTTGTTTCAATAGCCAACAAAAAGAGAGCTCACTGTCCGTTTCACCGACAGGTCTAAAACGCCCACTCACCAGATCATCATAATCTGATAGTTGACCATTATGAGCAAAGGTCCAGTATCGCCCCCAAAGCTCACGGGTAAAAGGGTGTGTATTTTCTAGATTAACGCCACCACGGTTGGCTTGACGGATATGACTGACAACAGCTTGGCTTTTAATTGGGTAGTTTTGAACCAACTCAGCGATCTTAGATTCACAGCTCGGATTCGGATCTTTAAAGGTGCGAAAACCCTTACCCTCATAAAAGGTAATACCCCAGCCATCACGATGCGGGCCAGTATTGCCTCCACGCTGCATAAGACCAGTAAAGCTAAAACAAATATCAGTTGGCACATTCGCGCTCATACCGAGCAATTCACACATGGTTTAATCTACTCCCTATTAAAACCAATGGAGCCACAAAGCTGGGCTCCAAATGTCTGTATAACTATTATTCCATCTCTTTTTCAACAAGCTGAATCACAATGTGGATGATCTTAATGTGAATCTCTTGGATGCGATCTGCGTAGCCAAAGTGTGGCACTCGGATTTCAATATCCGCACAACCCGCCATTTTACCGCCATCTTTACCCGTCAATGCAATAGTCTTCATTCCTTTCGCTTGAGCCGCTTCAATCGCTTTTAGAATATTGGCAGAGTTACCTGAAGTCGACAGGCCGAACAACACATCGCCTTTACGACCGACCGCTTCTACATAACGAGAAAATACGTGGTCGTAGCCAAAATCATTACTCACACAAGATAAGTGGCTAGGGTCTGAAATCGCAATGCCAGCGTAGCCCGGACGATTTTCACGGTATCGGCCTGTTAGCTCTTCCGCGAAGTGCATCGCATCACAGTGTGAGCCACCGTTACCACAAGAAAGCACTTTGCCTTCTTGTTTGAATGAGTCAGCAATCAGTTTTGCAGCCGCTTCAATTTGAGCGATGTTGTGATCATCACTCAAGAACTTGTTAAGAACGTCAGCAGCTTCGTTCAATTCACTTTTGATTAGGTCTTGGTACATAAGGCTTATCTCTTATATTTTTTTACGCAACTTAAGGTACGTGAAATGAGAGCTGAGGGTTTTTCCCTCTTTTACCTGAGTTTACCCACAAACATGAAATAGTGTCGACACTTAAGCCCAAAGATTGCCACCTTAATTAATATCTCACTGCAGAACCGTCCAATTATTCACCACCAACCTCTCACAATTAGAATTTTAACTCTATTAAGATCACTTTTTACCCAATTTAGAGTTTTACAAATATTTAATATTTTGTTTACACTTAACTGGTTAGACCTCTTACCTAAAATCATAACGATAAGTGATCTCTGAAAAGGAAATCGATCATGAACATATTGCTCTCCCTACTCGGCATGACAGCCATCTTAGGCGTCTGTCTTTATCATAGAGTTAGTCTGGTACGCGCGTTAATCGTATTAACTGGCGCGATGGTAGCATTAACACTGTTTGGCGGTGTGGCTGTTACTGGCTGGCTATGCTACTTGTTAGCCGTTGCGATGTTTGCAGTCCCAACCATTCGCCAAACTTTAATCAGTCAAAAAGCACTCTCTTTATTTAAGAAAGTTCTACCGGCAATGTCCCAGACAGAAAAAGAAGCACTGGAAGCTGGCACAGTATGGTGGGAAGCAGAGCTGTTCAAGGGCAAGCCTGAGTGGAAAAAGCTGCAAAACATTGCTGATCCGAAACTCTCTGAAGCAGAGCAAGCGTTTTTAGATGGTCCAGTTAATGAAGTGTGCGAAATGGTCAATGATTACCAAGTGACACATGAACTTGCTGATTTGCCACCGGAAGTATGGCAATACTTGAAAGACCATAAATTCTTCGCCATGATCATCAAGAAAAAATACGGTGGTTTAGAATTCTCAGCTTACGCTCAATCTCTGGTTCTACAGAAGCTAACGGGCGTGTCTAGCGTATTATCATCGACAGTTGGCGTACCTAACTCATTAGGCCCAGGTGAGCTATTACAACACTACGGAACAGAAGAACAAAGAAACCATTACCTTCCTCGCTTAGCTGAAGGTAAAGAGATCCCTTGTTTTGCCCTAACAAGCCCAGAAGCAGGCTCTGATGCGGGCTCTATCCCTGATTACGGCGTGGTATGTAAAGGTGAGTGGCAAGGTGAAGAAGTTCTGGGCATGCGCCTAACTTGGAACAAGCGTTACATCACTCTAGCGCCTGTCGCGACTGTTTTAGGTTTGGCCTTTAAACTGCGCGACCCGGATGGCCTACTTGGTGACCAAAAAGATCTTGGCATCACATGTGCTCTCATCCCAACAGATTTAAAAGGCGTTGAGATTGGCAACCGCCACTTCCCACTCAACGTACCTTTTCAAAATGGTCCAACTCAAGGTGACGATATCTTCGTCCCTATCGATTTCATCATTGGTGGTCAGAAAATGGCAGGCCAAGGTTGGCGTATGCTGGTTGAATGTCTGTCGGTGGGTCGTGGTATCACACTACCATCTAACTCAACAGGTGGTATCAAAACAGCCGCGCTTGCTACTGGTGCTTACGCTCGTATCCGTCGTCAATTCAAACAACCTATTGGACGTATGGAAGGAGTTGAAGAGCCACTTGCACGCCTAGCTGGTAATGCTTACGTAATGGATGCAGCAAGTAACCTCACCGTTGCGGGTATCGACCTTGGCGAAAAACCTTCAGTTATCTCTGCCATCGTTAAGTACCACTGTACTCACCGCGGCCAACGCAGCATCATTGATGCAATGGATATCGTAGGCGGTAAAGGTATTTGCTTGGGCCCGTCGAACTTCCTAGCTCGTGGCTACCAAGGTTCACCTATCGCGATTACCGTTGAAGGCGCAAACATCCTAACTCGCTCAATGATCATCTATGGTCAAGGCGCGATTCGTTGTCACCCTTACGTTCTTAACGAAATGGAAGCGGCTTACTCTGAAAGCAGTGATGCTCTAGATAAATTTGATTCAGCGTTAGCAGGACACGTTAGCTTTACTATGAGTAACCTAGTCCGCAGCTTGTGGTTTGGTTTAACTGATGGCCGTGGTTCAGATACCCCTACGCCAGCCAATAAAACTGACAAACAAA
This sequence comes from Vibrio pomeroyi, assembly GCF_024347595.1. NCBI lineage: Bacteria > Pseudomonadati > Pseudomonadota > Gammaproteobacteria > Vibrionales > Vibrionaceae > Vibrio > Vibrio pomeroyi. Next base: position 2,788,489 of record NZ_AP025506.1, read on the forward strand.
CACAACGTTACTACCAACAACTGAACCGTTACAGTGCAAACCTAGCGCTACTGTCTGATATTTCAATGGCTGTGTTAGGCGGTTCACTGAAACGCAGAGAACGCCTATCTGCAAGGCTGGGCGACATCCTGAGTCAATTGTACTTAGGTTCAGCAACGCTGAAACGCTTTGAGAGCGAAGGCAGCCACGCTGAAGATCTACCGCTAGTACATTGGGGGATGCAAGATAGCTTACGTCAAACTGAGGTGGCGATTGATGAGTTCTTGGCGAACTTCCCTAACCCTGTGGTTGGTCGTCTGCTGCGTGTTGTGCTCATGCCATTTGGTCGCATTCGTCGCGCACCAAACGACAAGCTGGATAGCCAAGTTGCGCACATCCTGCAAACACCGAGTGAAACGCGTTCACGTATCGGTCGTGGCCAATACTTAGCGGACACTCAATACAACGCGGTTGGTAAGATTGAGAAAGCACTAGAAGTGATTCTTCAAGCTGAACCTCTGTTCGACAAAGTCTGCAAAGAGACGCATCAAAAACGCGCCTTCCTAAGACTGGATCTTGTTGCTGAACAAGGCTTAGAGAAAGGTATCTTAACGCAAGAAGAGGCTGACCTTCTAATCAGTGCAGAACAACACAGACTGTACACGATTAACGTTGATGACTTCTCTCCAGAGGAGCTAGCAGCAAAGCCACAATATCCAGGCCAATCGATTGATAACGTAGCCTAGATTTTGCAATAGAAACGAAAACGGGACTCCTATGAGTCCCGTTTTTTTGTTCATGACATCGTTGTCACAAATTCTAATGCTTTACCTTTAGAGGCTTATCCTCTCAAGACAACCTAATCATCTAAGCGAATTACTTTGGCGCCTTAAGTTGCATCTCTGGTTGAGCTCTTTTCTTCGCTGTCACTTTACGAACCACAAACCAAATCAGTAAGCCTAATAGAATGGCGACCACATTACCCACTCCGATAATGATCATGCTGCGCTGCCTGTCATCTTCACGCTTTTGAAGAATCATTAATTCCGTAGCAATACGCTTCTGTTCAGCAAGTGCTTCTTCTTGAAGGCGTCGAGATTCTGCTAAGTCGATATCTTCCACAACACTGTACGACTGCTCGGTAATTGGAAAAATCAGCGGACGTTGACTTGAGGCGTCGGTAGCATAAACCATCCCAGACCAGTTATAGATCCCCAGCTCACCATTGTAAGGGACCTCTAAAGGCACTTTCATTGCATCGACATCAGCTTGCCCTTGCTTATACGTTACATAATCATCAGGCGCTTTATGCTCAACGTGAACCGCTAAAGAGCTCGGTGCGATCATGCCCTGTTCACCAGACACAACAATCGTGTGAGGTAATCCCTCTTTGCGTGACTGAATGAAAGTAGTAGTGATTGGTGTTGGGTAAACTAAAACCTCTTGCTCCTGCGCTCGCAAGAACACGCCATTGCCAGAAGTAATACGCGCGCGGTATTTTCCCGGCTCAATATCAATCGGCAGTGACACAGTAAAGACGCCATCTCCCGCTTTCTCGTCGAGATCCACACCGTCGTCAGCAAACTCGCCCATAACAACAGGCACTGGACGGGCTTCTCTCACTAAAGATTCTTCGTTTTCGACAAACTTGGTGAACGTCACCTTGAGCTTCACGCGATCGAGAAAATCACGCAGTACAAGAGGCTTTCCGTCAGAGGTCAAACGAGCGGTAAATTTGATGTGTTCGGTTTGATACAACTTGTCTGGAAACTCATTAGCATCCAAAACAAGGTGAGACAGGAGCTTGATGTTGTTCTTAGGGGAAACTTTACCGACCGCTTGCCAAGGGCCTGGCATCGGCTTATCGATAGAGATAATGTCCATGGACGACTCTTCGTACCAACGGACATTATCAGCATTACGCCAAGAGTAGTATTTCTTGCCGTCAGGGCGAACCAAAACGACAGGCTTAGAGTTATCGGCTCGATAAATCACAAAAGTGACTTGTTCAATACTGGGATCAACGCGAAAACGGTTGTCCAATAAACTCATTACGGATTCTGTTGCCGCATGTAAGCTAAAGCTTAACAGCAATAAGTAACCGGTAGCCAATACCCTTAACATACTTTCTCCCTACTGACGCCAAAGGCAGCTTCCGCTTTTCTCGACGAGGTCTAAACGATTTTGATGCGCTTCTACTTCATCGGCCGTAGCTCGTAAAACCTTTAGGGATTTTCGACCACTTTCTACTCTTCGTATACTTTCGGCTTCGCCTTCTTGTTGGCCAGCGTTAAATTGCAGCGAAGTTTGGCCACCCGTCATCAATAAGTAGACGTCGGCTAAGATCTCCGCATCGAGCAATGCGCCGTGGAGAGTACGGTGCGAGTTATCAATACCGTAACGGTCACATAAGATATCTAGGTTGTTTCTTTTACCTGGGAATATCTTTTTCGCCATTGCCAAGGTATCGGTAACTTTGCAGTAGTCATCCGTTTTACCTATCGCGGGATTAAGTTTCTCAAACTCATAGTCCATAAAGCCCGTATCGAAGGGCGCGTTATGAGCCACCAGCTCGGCACCTTTGATAAAGTCGAGAAACTCTTTATGTATGTCTTGGTATTCTGGCTTATCCACCAAGAATTCATCGGTAATACCGTGAACGCCAATCGCCTCTTCTTGAATCGCACGATCGGGCTTGATGTAGACGTGGAAATGACGCCCGGTCAGCCTACGATTGATGATCTCTACCGCACCAATCTCAACGATGCGATGCCCCATATAGTGAGGGCCACCCTCTGTATTCATACCGGTGGTTTCGGTATCGAGTACAACGATGCGCTTATTTTCGTTTGAACTATTTTTTTCGTTCGTGCTTTGTTCTGGAGTGCTACTGGTATTCATAAGGATAACTGTGTCAGACTATGCCGATAATGTGCTTGAGGTAATAGTATCAAATCATGACGAAACAAGTTGAAATTTTCACTGATGGTTCTTGTTTAGGTAACCCTGGCCCGGGTGGCTATGGCATCGTACTTCGCTACAAAAAAGTCGAAAAGACATTAGCGGAAGGTTTTACCCTAACAACCAATAACCGTATGGAAATGCTCGCCGCTGTCGTGGCTCTGCAAACCCTCAAAGAGCCTTGCTCCGTGATTCTAACCACGGATAGCCAATACGTGCGCCAAGGCATCACACAGTGGATCCACAACTGGAAAAAGCGTGACTGGAAGACAGCCGATAAAAAACCGGTTAAAAACGCCGACTTGTGGCAAAGGCTCGATAAAGAAACAGCACGTCATAGCGTTGACTGGCGATGGGTTAAAGGACACGCCGGACACAGAGAAAACGAAATGTGTGATGATTTAGCAAGAACGGCCGCAGAGAACCCAACTCAAGAAGACACGGGTTATCAGCCAAGCTAATCACCTTTTGAAATGAGATGTACGTTTCGAAGCAGATTTATAGTTTCTTAAACGGACAGATAAATGAAAAGCCGCCTACGAGTCGGCTTTTTCTGTTTTTAACGGGTATGGTGCTTTTGTGGAATGCACTGAACGACGAGAGTTGGTTCTAAAGCTTGCTCCCACAGGAGAGAAGCGTCGCTTAAGGTGCCAATGCGGCTTAATAGGTTTGAGCGGATAAGTACGCTTACGAGCAACAATAAAGTATTGGCTGCCAGCAAAAGAGGCACAACCGCCTAAGGCGTTCTCCAACCAAGTCCACATCGCTTGATACTTACTCATCGGAAACAACGCATAAGTATCACAATGAATCACTTCATAGTTAAGTACACCGAGCCAATCTTTAATTCGATTTGGCGTGTACATACGCCCGCTCCAAGGCAAGCTGTTCTTTCGCCAAGGCATCAAACTGGCCAGCCCAGTCACACTGAAAGGATTGAAGCCGGTAATGATGATATAGCCATCGTCCATCATCACTCGGTCGACTTCTCTCAATAATCGATGCGGGTCATTGCTATAATCTAATTGATGACTGAGCACCACAACATCAAAACTTTTCTCCAAAAAGGGCAAATTATAGCCATCCGCTATCACATTATGTAATGGGTTCTGGATATCTAGGTTTACTTGATGTTGAATGTTGCATGTGCAGCTAGAAATCTCACTACTGAGGCCGCCGAGCTTGAGCATATGGTAACCAAATAGCTTTGGGCACCACTCATCGAGTCGAGTTTGAATAGATTCTCTCAACCAATCCCCATTGTGCAACTGTGCCCAAGTGTAGGGATGTTCAAACTTCTTTCTGCTACGTGCTGGCTTCATCAATAATCTGTCTCACTTATTCTGTCGCACTGAAAGTGACTGGAGAACCAATAATGTTACATATCAAAAGCATACCTGCATTTAACGACAATTACATCTGGCTGATTGAAAATAGCGATCGCCGTTGTGCTGTCGTCGATCCTGGTGATGCGGCTCCAGTATTAGAGTACTTAGCGAACCATGAGCTAACTTTAGATGCAATCTTGATTACACACCACCACCACGATCACATTGGTGGCGTTCCAGAGCTGGTAAGACAATTTCCCGGCGTCGATGTTGTTGGCCCAAGAAATGAACCTATCCCGACATTAACGCATCCGGTTGATGATGGTGACCAGTTAGAGCTGTTTGGTGAAGTGTTCCTCGTGTTAGGACTAAGCGGACATACTGCTGGCCATATTGGTTATGTAGGTGATGCCAAGCTATTTTGTGGTGATGTGTTGTTCTCTGCGGGTTGTGGCCGAATCATGGAAGGCACACCACAACAGATGTTCGATGCGCTGAATAAGATCACAGCACTGCCTCAAGAAACTGAAGTTTATTGTGCACATGAGTACACTGCAGCCAATATCGCTTTTGCACTTGCCGTCGAACCTAATAACCAACATTTGCAGCAATATCGCGACCAAGTGAACCGACTGCGTGCTCAAAATAAGTCGACCATCCCCACAAATTTGAGACAAGAGAAGTTTGTGAACCCTTTCTTGCGCTACACAGAACCAAGTGTAGTCAAATCAGTATCTAATCGTACCGAACAGACCGATCCTCTATCAGTATTCACCGCTTTACGTGCGTGGAAGAACGAATTTTAACAAATACAGACTTGTCACTCATAGGGGGTGGCAAGTATTATCATCGGCCGTTTATTAAAAAGGCTGTAACATGCGAGTTAAGTACAGCTGGGCTTTGGTATTACTACTTTCTGGTTGCCAATTAACTCAGTCAGAGAATCCAGACCAAGCTTCCGAGCAAACCAACACATCTCCTATTAAAGAAGTTTCTCAAGCGAACGTTTCATCAGAAGCGACCAAAGAAGAGCCAAAAGTTGAAGCACCAGTCGTTACTCCACAAACACAAGAAGATGTTTGGAAACGCATTGCGATGCAACTTGAAATGGAAGTGCCAGACCAAAAGAAGGTCGACTACTACCGAACTTGGTATCTAAAGCACCCTAGTCATCTAAAAACCGTCTCACAACGAGCTGAACCTTTCCTTTATTTGATCACCACCAAGATTGAAGAAAGAGATATGCCTTTAGAACTGGCACTGTTACCGGTTGTTGAAAGCTCATTTGACGCGTTTGCTTATTCTCACGGCAGTGCTGCCGGCCTATGGCAGTTCATTTCTGGCACTGGTGAAGCATACGGACTAGAACAGAACTTCTGGTACGACGGCCGTCGTGACGTTGCTGCTTCTACTGATGCGGCATTAGACTTCCTAACCGACCTAAACAAACGCTTTGATGGAAACTGGCAACACGCAATTGCGGCCTATAACAGTGGCGGTGGTCGTGTAAATAGTGCAATCCGTAAGAACAAGAAGCTTGGTAAGCCAATCGACTTCTTCTCACTGGATCTGCCAAAAGAGACCAGCAGCTACGTACCTAAACTACTAGCACTAGCAGACGTGATCGCTAACCAAGAAAAGTACGGCATTGACATCCCAGCGATTCCAAACAAGCCGGTACTGACTCTGGTTAACCCTGAAGAGCAACTTGATCTGGCGATTGCTGCTAACTACGCAGGCATTCCAGTCAAAGAACTGCAAGGCTACAACCCAGCTTATAACCAGTGGGCGACATCGCCTGAGAAGCACCAACAATTACTGCTTCCTATCAGCTCAGTTGAAAAATTCAACAAAGAAGTCGCAGCGAATAAAGGCAAAGGCATGAAGTTGGTACGTTACCAAGTTCAGTCGGGTGACAGCATCAGCGTACTGGCAAGCAAATACAACACCACCAGCAAAGTGATTCGCTCTGCAAACGGGTTGAGCAACAATAATATTCGTATTGGCCAGCACCTGCTTATCCCAACCTCAACCAAAGACGACAAGACATACGCACTAAGCGCTTCAAATCGCCTAGCAAGCACACAGTCGAAGAGTCGTGGTCAGTATAAGCTCAGCCATACAGTAAAAAGTGGTGACAGCTTATGGACGATTGCACGCGCAAATAAGGTATCTCACCAATCACTGGCTAAGTGGAACGGTATGGGACCACGCGACACCCTTAGAGTTGGTCAAGAACTGGTCATTTGGAAGAATGGTTCAGACGGCGCTATCATCCGCACGATCTTCTATAACGTAAGATCAGGTGACACAGTCAGCGGTATTGCATCAAAGTTCAAAGTAAAAAGTGCAGATGTTGTAAAATGGAACACTTTGCAGAACAAGAAATACCTACAGCCAGGACAAAAACTGAAGCTGTATGTTGATGTAACTAAGGTAAGTGTATGAACCCGTCAAGTAACCCACTCGTCATGCTGTTGGATATATTCCGATCACCAACAGCTTGTTTCTTAGCGCTTTATCAAAGAAGCGCTTGGGGATGGCAACCCTACGTCGTATTAATACTCAGCCCATTTTTATTTTGGGGTGCCTATTTTTCGAATGTAGATTTTGCTTGGTTAAGCGCAGAGTTATCAAAACAACTGGCTCAAACTAACCCTGACCAATTGGCGTTACTTGACAGCAATACCCTACTCGCAAGTGAGATTATCAACGATGTATTTGGCCGAACGTTAACCATCGTTCTGTTAGCGTTCTGGTTTAATCTCGCAACTAAGCCAAGCCAACATCAGCATAGCTTTTGGCGCTGGTTCGCAGCGGCATCGGTTGTAATATTCCCTGCTGTGTTAGGTGATGTAGCGAGCTACGCAAGCCTAATCCTCAAGCACGGCCATGTGATGAACTACGCGGCAGACCTGAACAGCTTAAACGGCTTAATCAAGTTACCTCTAACTAGCGACTGGTCTCAGTTTGCAAGCTCATTACCACTGCTATTACCTTGGTACATCGTGCTTGGTTACGCAGCCGTACTAACTTGGACTGAGTTTGAACGCGGGCAAGCACTGGTAATTTCAGGTTTACCTTGGGTTGGTTACTACCTAATCTGGGCTATCTACATTTTAGTGTCGTAAATAACCCAGAAAACAGAACAAGTTAGCGAGCCTACCGATTAACTGAATGAGTTACTTCGCCTTAAAGGTCACTAGCATTGGATTATGATCAGAAGCGTCCGTCATGGGCGCTTTTGCTTTTTCTACCTCTAGACCTCGATAGAACACATGGTCGAGCACCAAACCCGTCATAAATTGAGTTCGGTTATCTGGCTCAAAGGCAACTTCTGTTAAACCCACCTTTTCCAACGCATCTTTCAATACCGTAAAGCGCGCTTCGCTCCAACTATTAAAATCGCCAGCAAAGATGACGGCACCGCGGTATTTTTGCAGGTTATCGGTCAAGCTTTTGAGTTGAGCTTCGTAATCTTCCGTACCAAATGTAAAGTTCACCGCGTGGATATTGATCACCGCTAGCTCTTCACCATTGCTTAACTGGTAGCGAGACCAAAGAGCCGATTTAGGCAGTTGCAGCCAAGGCTCTTCATGAGTATAAGCACACGCTTCTATCGGTAAATGAGTCGCTAGGTTGAGCACGCCAGCACTTTGTTCAAAAGCTTCAAACGCATTCACACGAGTACTTCCCCATTGACCACTCGTCACCCATTGGCGAAGCCCATCCGTCATGCTCGCTTCTTGCAGTAATACTAAATCACTTCCCGCCGAGAACTTATTCAGTTCGCTCTGCCAGTTGTTGCGGTTCTGCTTGTAGATGTTCCAGACGGTGAGGCTCAACCCATCTGACACATCAATCGCTTTCGGCTCAGAGTTTTGGTAGCAACTGTAGATATCATTGCTGGTATTTTGAGAGGAAGTGATCAAGTTAGGTTTATTCGGGATCACGAAGATAAGATGAAAACTAGCAACAGCAAGCGTTATCAAGACTACGATAACAATGATGGTTTTCTTAAACATACAGCACCCTACCAGAAATGAAAAAGGAGCGATAAACGCTCCTTGTAGGGTAATAGTTTTTTTATACGGCGTCTTCGTCTTCTTCGCCAGTACGAATACGTACCACACGTTCAACGTCAGTAATGAAGATCTTACCGTCGCCAATTTTGCCTGTTTGCGCCGTTTCGATAATGGTATCAACACATTGGTCAGCCACTTCGTCGGTCACAACAATTTCCAATTTCACTTTAGGTAAAAAGTCGACCATGTACTCTGCGCCGCGGTATAGCTCAGTATGACCTTTTTGACGTCCAAAGCCTTTAACTTCAGATACTGTCATACCCGTAATACCCACTTCTGCAAGTGCTTCACGTACATCATCAAGTTTGAATGGCTTGATAATGGCTTCAATCTTTTTCATGTTCATCCCTTAAACTGTGCGAATGGCTCATTATCGGTTAGCTATAGTAAACATTCAATGAAAAAAGCCAGAGCTTTAAAGCTCTGGCTCGAAATTTATCATCTTGTTTAATCAGCGCTTTAAGAAGGTTTTACTTAAGGCTTGCGTAGTAAGCAGCTAGATTAGCAATATCATCATCATTCAGCATTGAAGCTTGAGCCTGCATTACAGCAGCCAAACCGCCGGTGCGCTGGCCGTTCTTGTATGCGTTAATTGATGAAGCGATGTATTGCTCGTTTTGACCTTTAAGGTTTGGATAACCTGGGATCACTGCGATACCGTCTGCACCATGACATGCTGCACAAATTGCTGCTTTAGCTTGACCCGCAGCAACATCACCCGCCAGAGCGTTACCACTCAGTAGTCCAAATCCAAGAACTAATCCTAGTGTAATTTTCTTCATTGCATATTCCATTAATTATTTTTATTAAAGTGACGTCGAATTGTGACACAAACTTTTTCTACTTGCTCCAAAGCGCTTCACAATCTTGACCTTCGTAGTTTTTATCTACGAATAAGCCTAAAACAGCGATCACTCGCTCACCATCCATTAATATTGGCGTTCTGCGTCGTAACCAACTGGGTACTTGGTATTCCTGAAAGAGTTTTTTGAGCTTTCGACTATGGCCGCGTCCAACAGGATGCGCTGATAATCCTTCAGGGTTGAAGATCACTCGTAGCGTTCCGCTTGAATCCTTCAAACTGAAGTTTTGCGAGTTACGACCATTCGCTACAGCATCACTCTGTGACGGCACTAATTGCAGCTCCCCTAAACCATCGGGCAGTTGCAAGCTATCACCAAGCACAACATCAGCATACCAACTCGACAAGTCCTTAGTCTCTTTCACTATGTAGAGCTGATGATTAAAGCGCCTAACCTCAACATCATTCAGCACCAGTTTAGGGTTGGCATCAGCCTGAGCACACGCCACTTCATTCCAGATAAGCTTGAGCTGCTTTTGACTCGGCATTGCTTGATTACAATGACCCAACCACATTCTTAGCAGTCGTGCTCGTAACAAGTCTGAGTGTTGAGATAACGCCTCAATGTTTAAGCTTTGGCTATCCCCTAAAGCTTGCTTAAAGTGTGATTCAAGCAACTCATCGAGCAATAACTCTTGCTCCGCACAAAGCTGAGCACTGCGACTGACCGACTCACGAAAGCTTGGCCAACGCTCAGTCAGCGCCGGAGTCACTTGATGACGGATAAAGTTACGATCAAAACGCACATCCTGATTACTCTCATCTTCTACCCAAGTTAAGCCCATATCGTGAGCGGCTGTTTCAATCTCGGTTCGGGTTACCGATAGCAGTGGGCGAACAATATGAGCATCAGCAAACGGCATCACTTTAGCCATCGAAGAAAGACCTTTCGGACCACTGCCTCGCTTTAACGCCAACAGGAAAGTTTCGACTTGATCATCGATATGTTGGCCAGTAACAAGTACATCGCCGTGTCGAATATGCTGTTTGAAGGCGTAATATCGAGCATCTCTAGCAAGCTTTTCTATGCTTTCTCCATTGTTAACATCTAACGACACTCGCTCGATAGCTAACGGGATAGACAAAGCATCACACCATGTTTGGCATTGTTCTGCCCAGTGATCGGCATTCTTGCTTAGGCCATGGTGAACATGAACCGCATGGCACTCAATGTCATACGCTTTAATATATTGAGCGGATAACTCCAACAACACTCGTGAATCGACACCACCACTGAAAGCGACGACCAACCGACGAGGCTTAAGCGCGCTTTGGTCAAGTACAGATGTGAAGGTATCAATTAAGTGTGTCATGAGGCGAATAAACCAAGAGGTCGAGTGTGAAGGGATAATGTTTTAATAATAAAAAAGGGTTGGCACTGAGTCCAACCCTTTCATCAACTTGTTACGCTAAGCAGACCTTATCGCTAAGGCAACTTATCAGCAGTAGCCGTAGCTCATCAGACGCTGGTAACGACGCTCAAGAAGCGTTTCGTTATCAAACTGCTCTAGCTCTTCTAGCTGTTTAACTAGCATGTCTTTCATGTTCTGAGCAGTCTGTACTGGGTCACGGTGTGCGCCACCTAGAGGCTCGGGAATGATTTCGTCGATAAGCTCAAGCTCTTTAAGACGAGGGGCAATTAGGCCCATCGCTTCAGCCGCTTGTGGTGCTTTGTCTGAATCACGCCATAAGATTGAAGCACAACCTTCTGGGGAGATTACTGAGTACGTAGAGTATTGAAGCATGTTCACGTAGTCACCAACACCAATCGCTAGTGCACCACCAGAACCGCCTTCACCAACAACGTTACAGATAACTGGAACAGAAAGACCAGCCATAACCTTAAGGTTTTTCGCGATAGCTTCAGATTGACCACGCTCTTCAGCACCAACACCTGGGTATGCGCCCGCTGTGTCGATGAAAGTAATGATAGGCATGTTGAAACGCTCAGCCGTTTCCATTAGACGTAGCGCCTTACGGTAACCTTCTGGCTTTGGCATACCAAAGTTACGGATCACTTTCTCTTTTGTCTCACGACCTTTCTGATGACCAATAACCATAACAGGGCGGCCATTTAGACGAGCCATACCACCCACAATAGCTTTGTCGTCAGCGTAAGCGCGATCGCCCGCCATCTCTTCAAACTCTGTGAATGCATGCTCCAGGTAATCTTTTGTGTAAGGACGTTGAGGGTGACGAGCAAGTTGAGCTACCTGCCATGCACCTAAGTCACTAAAGATTTTCTGTTTAAGCTCTAAGCTTTTTTTCTCTAGTTGTTCGATTTCTTTGTCTAGATCTACCGCTGTGTCACCACCGTGACGCGAAACGTCACGTAGCGCTTCGATTTTTGCTTCAAGTTCAGCGATAGGCTTTTCAAATTCTAGAAAGTTCAGGCTCATCTATGAATCCTTGTTGATTCAGCTCCACAGTCATGAAGCTAAATTTTAGTTAAATTCGAGTTCTACTTGGCTATTTCCAAGCAGCTGTTTTAATTCGTCTAGTAATGTATCACTTGGCGTCACGCGCCATTCTGTGCCCAATGTTAACCGCGCTCTAGCGTCGGCACGTTGGTAGTATACATTGACTGGGACCGTTCCGGCTCTATAAGGTTCTAAGATTTGACCAAAGCGTTCAAAAAATTGACCATTAATCTGGGATTGGTCGATAGATATCGATACCCCACGAGCATATTTTTCACGGGCGCTTCCTAAGTCCATGACCTCGCGCGCGGACATTTTAAGCCCACCGTTGAAGTCATCAAAGCTGACCTGTCCAGAAACGACCACAATTTTGTCTTTTTCGAGCAATTCTGCGTAGCGATCGAGCGCATCTGAGAACAACATCACTTCCATTCGGCCAGATCGGTCATCAAGTGTCATCAAACCGATTCGTGTACCGCGTTTAGTGGTCATCACCCTAGCCGCAATCACTAAACCTGCAATCGTTAATGACTGATCACGACGCGTTGGCGTGGCATCCTTCAAACGACAGCTGGTGTATTTCGCTAATTCTTTGATGTAAGCGTTAACCGGGTGACCCGTTAGATACAAGCCAAGCGTTTCACGTTCGCCCTCAAGCCAAACCTTCTCAGGCCACTTAGGCACTTGGGTATACTTGTGTTCAACCTCTTCTGGAGCATCGGTCAACACGCCAAACATATCTGATTGTCCAAAGGACTCTGCGTGGTGATGTTGGCTTGCCGCTTTCACCGCGTCCGGCAATGAAGCCATCATCGCTGCACGGTGAGGACCTAATCTATCTAAGGCACCGGATAGAATCAACTTTTCGATAACACGTTTGTTGACCTTCTTCAGATCAAGACGTGCACAGAAGTCGAATAAGTCTTTAAAGTAACCGCCCTTATTTCGCGCTTCGATGATCGCTTCGATAGGGCCTTCACCAACCCCCTTGATCGCGCCGATACCATAAACAATCGCACCATCTTCATCCACGTTAAAGCGATACAGGCCCGAGTTAATATCAGGTGGAAGCAGCTTGAGCTTCATACGGAAACATTCATCAACAAGGCCAATAACCTTCTCGGTGTTATCCATATCCGCCGTCATTACCGCAGCCATAAATTCCGCTGGGTAGTGCGTTTTCAGCCACAGCGTTTGGTAAGAAACCAGTGCGTATGCAGCCGAGTGAGATTTGTTAAAGCCGTAGCCCGCAAATTTCTCTACCAAGTCAAAGATCTTCATGGCAAGTTCGCCATCAACACCGTTGGCCTCAGCACCCTCTTTGAAGGTACCACGCTGTTTCGCCATCTCTTCTGGCTTTTTCTTACCCATCGCACGACGCAGCATATCCGCTCCGCCAAGGGTATAGCCCGCCAGAATCTGTGCGATCTGCATTACCTGTTCTTGATACAGGATGATGCCGTAGGTCGGTTCTAGCGTCTCTTTCAACGACTCGTGTTGCCACGTTTCATCAGGGTAAGAAACCGCTTCACGGCCGTGTTTACGGTCGATAAAGTTATCTACCATGCCTGATTGAAGAGGACCCGGACGGAACAGGGCTACCAATGCGATGATATCTTCAAAACAGTCGGGTTGTAGACGTTTGATCAGGTCTTTCATACCACGCGATTCCAGTTGGAATACCGCGGTGGTTTCAGAATTTTGTAATAGGTTGAACGACGCTTGGTCATCAAGAGGAATCGACTCGATACGAACCGGTTCTTTACCCTCTTTCTTCAAACGTGGGTTCACTAGACCTAACGCCCAGTCGATGATGGTCAGGGTACGCAGACCCAAGAAGTCAAACTTAACCAAGCCTGCCGTTTCAACGTCATTCTTATCGAATTGCGTTACTGGGAAGTTACCTTCAGCATCGGCATAGATTGGCGCAAAGTCAGTGATCGTGGTTGGTGAGATTACAACACCACCCGCGTGTTTACCGGCGTTTCGCGTACAACCTTCAAGAATACGACATTTATCGATCAGCTCACGAACTTCTTCATCGCCATCATAAAGCTCCGGCAGTGCTGGTTCAGCAAGGAATGCTTTCTCTAGCGTCATGCCCGGATCTGGCGGTACAAGCTTTGAAATTCGGTCAACGAAACCAAACGGGTGACCCAATACACGGCCTACGTCGCGAATTACCGCTTTCGCCGCCATGGTACCAAAGGTGATGATCTGAGATACCGCATCACGACCGTACATTTCAGCTACGTGGTCGATAACTTGGTCGCGCTTATCCATACAAAAGTCGATATCGAAATCGGGCATCGAGACACGTTCTGGGTTCAAGAAACGTTCGAAAAGGAGATCGTATTCAAGTGGATCGAGATCGGTGATATCCAAGGCGTAAGCTACTAGAGAGCCGGCACCAGAACCACGACCTGGGCCTACTGGCACATCGTTATCTTTAGACCACTGGATAAACTCCATTACGATCAGGAAGTAACCTGGGAACCCCATGTTATTGACAACTTCGAGCTCGATCTTGAGTCGCTCATCGTATTCAGGTCTGCGCTCAGCACGCACTTTTTCATCAGGGAATAGGAACGCTAGACGTCGCTCAAGTCCTTCTTCTGATTTCTTGATCAGGAAGTCTTCAATCGCCAAACCTTCCGTTGGGAAGTTAGGCAGGAAGTATTCGCCTAAACGAACCGTGACATTACAGCGCTTGGCAATCTCAACACTGTTCTCAAGTGCTTCAGGGATATCTGAGAACAACTCACACATCTCTTCTTCACTACGAAGATACTGTTGCGCGCTGTAATTTTTGGGACGACGAGGATCGACCATGGTGAAGCCATCATGAATCGCTACACGGATTTCATGGGCATCAAAAAGATCTTCAGTCAGGAATACCACTTCGTTGGTTGCAACAACAGGCAGGTCTTCTTGCTCAGCCAGTTCCAACGCAAAGTGCAGGTAAGACTCTTCGTCCGGACGTCCGGTACGAATCAACTCAAGGTAAAAACGATCAGGGAAGTATGTTTTGTAAAACTCGACATTGCTTGCAACCAGTTCACGGTTACCTTTCAGCAGCGCTTTACCGATCTCACCTTCTTTTGCACCCGATAGGATGATTAGGCCCTCGGCATTCTCAATCAACCACTCTTTATCGATAACAGGCTGATGCTGTACATGACCGCGAAGGTAAGCTTTTGAGATAAGCAGCGTTAGGTTGTTATAACCTTTATTGTCGGTTGCAATGACGGTGAGCTTGGTCAACTCGTCACCGAACTCTGGAGACTGCATCAAGAAGTCAGCACCAATAATTGGTTTAACCCCGCACCCATGAGCAGTACCGTAGAACTTAACCAAACCACAAAGGTTGGTAAAGTCGGTAAGTGCTAGAGCAGGCATACCCATCTCAGCGACTTTTTTAACTAATGGCGGCACCTTAGAGAGGCCATCCACCATAGAAAAGTCACTGTGTACGCGTAGGTGAACAAATTTTGGATCTGACATTATTTTTCCTGAATTCTAGGTTTGAGCCTAGGGTTACAACTGTGTGTATTCTATTTTTTTCTAGCGTAACTAGGCAACTTTATTCGGTGCTAAGCTCTAGTTAACGTAAAGCTCTAATCTATATAAAGCTTAATCAATGCCTAGAATACGCTTTACTGGCTTAAAGCTCTTCCGGTAATGCTCGGTAACACCATGTTTTTCAATCGCTTCGAAATGCGCTTTAGTTGGGTATCCTTTGTGTTTCGCAAAACCAAACTCTGGATGTAGTTTGTCGAGTTCTTCCATCTCTTGGTCACGAACTACTTTAGCGATAATAGACGCCGCACTTATCTCTGCTACTCGTAAGTCGCCCTTTACAATAGCCAGGCCGTCCATTGGAAGTTGAGGAACACGGTTACCATCGATCAGTGCCATGTCAGGCTGAACGCTCAATCCAGCGATAGCGCGCTGCATGGCGACCATGGTTGCCTGCAGAATGTTCAACTCATCAATTTCTTGTGGTGAACAACGACCAACCGACCACGCCAAGGCTTTCTCTTTAATTTCAGGAAGCAGAGCAAGGCGCTTTTTCTCAGACAGTTTTTTTGAGTCGTTTAAGCCTTCTATTGGATTATTAGGGTCTAGGATAACCGCAGCTGTCACCACATCGCCTACCAATGGCCCGCGCCCTACTTCATCCACACCAGCAAACAACTGGTAGCCTTGTGGGTATTCAAACGGAGGAAGCTCTTTTTTCTCTTTTACTGCCATGACAATTCTCTTTGTAACTTATAATTCAGTGCTTGATGGAGTGGCACTTTATGATTCAACAAACTCTCGACCGATCAATTTCAGCACCGCGTTGGCGGCTTGCTTATCAGCATCTTTACGGATCCAGTGATGCATCTCGGTAAAACGTTCGATCAATGCACTGTTGTCGGCTGATAGCATTTTGTCGACAGATGGGAACAAAAAGTCTGGGTGACACTCTTCAAGAATATGCTCTTTCACGATCTCTTCACCCGCCAAAATATTCGGCAGTGATACGAACTCTGTGATTGCTAACTTCTTCACAATGTAGCCAGTCAGCTTATTCACTTTGTAGCCAACAACCATTGGACGCTTCAGTAGCATACACTC
The DNA here is from genome assembly GCF_024347595.1 of Vibrio pomeroyi. Lineage (NCBI taxonomy): Bacteria > Pseudomonadati > Pseudomonadota > Gammaproteobacteria > Vibrionales > Vibrionaceae > Vibrio > Vibrio pomeroyi. The sequence continues at coordinate 2,804,747 of NZ_AP025506.1, forward strand.
AAGAGCCACTGTGCCCGAAGCCAGAAGCACAGAGTCAGCAGCGGTAATCACGTTGGTTGCCGTATCTTCGACTAACGTGAATTCAAGCTCAGGCGCTGTTGCTTGCCAGATTTCAGTAAACTGCTTTTTGCGCTGCTCATTCACGAGCGCAACAACGAAATTGATATCAGGGTATTTTTGCTTAATGCGCTGGCACGTTTCGATAAATGGTTGAGCGATCAAACCCATCTCACCACCTCGACTGCCCGGCAATACGGCTAACCACTGTTTGTCTTGATCTAAGCCTAATAGCTCACGTGCATCTTGTTTGCTTGGTTCTAAAGGAATTGCATCAGCCAACGTGTGACCAACAAATTCACAGGCAACGTTGTATTTATCGTAAAACGCTTTCTCGAATGGTAGGAAAGCCAAAACTAAGTCGGTCGCTTTGTCTATTTTAAAGATACGCTTAGGACGCCAAGCCCACACGGAAGGGCTCACGTAATGAACCGTTTTAATGCCAGCGTTCTTAAGATCGAGTTCAAGTCTTAGGTTGAAGTCAGGTGCATCGATACCCACAAACACATCTGGCGGGTTTTGAGTGAAATACTTTACCAGCTCCGCTTTCACTTTTAATAAGCGAGCTAAACGACCAAGTACTTCAACTAAGCCCATGACAGCCAGCTCTTCCATCTCGAAAAGAGACTCACAACCAAGCGCCTTCATTTTTGGTCCGCCAATACCGACAAATTCAGCATTCGGGTATTGTGATTTGATTGCTTTGATAAAACCTTCGCCAAGCGTGTCACCAGAGAGTTCTCCGACCACGATACCTACGCGCAGTGGTTCATTCGAAACAAAGTCCGTGCTGTTGGTTGCTGTTTCTTGCTGTGCCATAGTTTTCCAATTCCCTTCTTGCCTAAAACAAAAAAGATCGCCTAATGATTAGCGATCTTTTTGTTATACCAATCTGATTAAGTAATTATTGTCATACTTGCGCGGATTGGTACACAACCACATCCAGTATTAACGAATAATACCGCGCTCAGAGTTCTCTAGCATTTCTAGCATAGGAGCCACCGAAGTAAACTCTTTCGCCATTTCAACTAAAGCCGCTTTCGCTTCTTCAAGCGTTTTACCTGAACGGTATAACTCTTTATACGCTTTCTGTAGTGCACGAATCTCTGGTTTCTCAAATCCGTTACGCTTCAAGCCCACTAGGTTAAGACCGAATGGAGCAGCATGGTTACCCTGTGCAAGTACGTACGGAAGTACATCTTGAACAACAGCAGAACAGCCGCCAATGTATGCGTAAGCACCAATTGAACAGAAAGGGTGAATCGCAGACAGTGCCATAACACCAGCGTAGTCGCCAACCGTTACGTGCCCGCCAAGAATAGCGTTGTTACCAATGTGAGTATGGTTACCAACAATAACATCGTGCGCTACGTGAGCATTAACACAAAGTAGGTTGTCATCACCAATTACAGTGGTTGCTTTGTCTTGTACCGTACCACGGTGGATTTGAACCGCTTCACGAATTACGTTGCGATCACCGATCACAACCGTCGTGTCTTCACCGCCGTATTTCTTATCTTGGTTTTCTTCACCGATAACGGCGTGTGGGAAAATGCGGTTTTCTTTACCAATGGTAGTGTGACCTTTGATCACAACATGCGACATGATTTCTGTGTCGTCGCCAATGGTCACATTACCAGCAATGTAAGTGAAAGGCCCAACCATCACGTTAGCACCGATAGTTACATCACCTTCGATTACTGCTGCCGGGTGAATTTTCGCTGTTTCATGAATCATATTAAAACTCTCTACGAGCACATTTAAGTTCAGCTGAACATACAACGTCGCCGTCAACTTTCGCTACACCGTTGAACGATGCAATGCCACGACGCTCTTTTAAGAATTCAACTTCGATAACCAGTTGGTCACCAGGTACTACTGGCTTACGGAATTTTGCTTTATCAACACTTGCAAAGTAGTAAAGCTCGTTACCAGAAGGCGCACCAAAAGATTTAAATGCTAGAAGGCCTGTTGCTTGTGCCATTGCTTCTAAGATCAACACGCCTGGGAATACAGGAAGTTGTGGGAAGTGGCCTGTGAACTGAGGTTCGTTAACAGAGACATTCTTAATCGCAGTCAGTGTTTTTTCTTTTTCAAAGCTAGTCACACGATCAACCATTAAGAATGGGTAGCGATGAGGTAATAGTTCCTGAATTTCAGTAATGTTCATCGTTGTCTGTTCAGTAGTCAAAGTCGTATTCCTATATATATTCTTTATTTAATTAGAAGGATTATAAACGAAAAAGACTCGCTGTACGCGAGCCTTTTATTAGAAATGCTGGAATTATGATTCCGCGCTCTTCTCGATAAGTTTTTCAACGGTTTTCAAACGCTTGTTCATTTCATCAATTCGATGAACACGCGTTGCTGTTTTACGCCAATCTTTGTTTGGCTGTAAAGGAATACCTGAAGAGTACATGCCTTTCTCAGTGATACTGCGCATTACCATCCCCATACCGGTGATTGTAACGCCGTCAACGATTTCAATGTGACCATTAATCACACACCCACCACCAATAATACAGTACTTACCTATCGTCGTGCTGCCTGCGATAATAGTACCACCCGCAAGAGCAGAACCATATCCGATGTGAACATTATGAGCAATTTGAAGTTGGTTATCTAAGATAACGTTATCTTCAATGATTGTGTCATCTAATGCACCACGGTCAATGGTAGTACACGCGCCGATTTCTACGCGGTTACCAATGCGAACAGAACCCACTTGCGGGATCTTCACCCACTCGCCTTTCTCGTTCGCATAACCAAATCCATCAGAGCCGATCACCGTACTTGATTGAACTAAACACGCTTCACCAATCACTACTTCATGGTAAATGCTTACGTTAGCCCAAAGCTTAGTGCCAGCACCAACCTTTGCGTTTTTACCGATAAAGCAGCCCGCACCGATGATCACATCGTCGCCGAGAACAACACCAGACTCAATCACAGCGTTTGCACCAATAGACACGTTTTGTCCAATGGTTGCATCACTTGCAATCGAAGCTGAATCAGCAATAGCCGCAGCGGGTGCTGGAGTAGTATCAAGCGCTTGAGCAACTTTAGCAAAAGCAACGTAAGGGTCATTAACCACAATCACGTTAGTCTTACACAGTTCACGCTCACTCTCTTTAACCATAATAGCGGATGCTTTACAGTCACCTAAGTGCTTGCTGTACTTCACGTTAGAAAGGAACGTAATGTTACCTTCCTGCGCTTTATCCATAGGAGCGACTGCTGAAACGGTAATCGTACCATCTCCGTGTAGCTCTCCCCCGGTAATCGTTGCCAATTCGGCTAAAGTCAGATTCTTCATAAAACTTATTTCAGTGCTTTAATTACTTTCTCAGAGATGTTGTATTCTGGCTTGCCGTATTGCAGAGCTTGAATATCAACGATCATGTCGTAGCCTTCTTTCTCTGCAACTTTCGTTACAGCATCTTGAATCACTTTGAATAGCTTCTGCTTCTCTTGTGCTTCACGACGTTGGCTTGCTTTTTCTAGTGCTTGAGCTTTGATTTTGTATTTGCTGTCTAGTTGACCTACTTCGATACGTAGCTTCTCAACTTCGTCAGGACCTAGTAGCTCGCCATCACGCTTAAGCTTTTCAATCTTCGTTTTAGCTTCAGCTTGAATGCTCTGTAGCTCAGCTGCTTTGTCTTTGAACTCTTCCTGCATTTTTTGAAGAACAACTTCACGCTGAGGTAGAGCCTGGAATACTTGTGCAGTGTTTACATAACCCACTTTTTGCGCAGCTTCAGCAGCTGTTGCAAAGAAAGAAGAGCTAAGAACTACAAGGCCTAAACCTGCTGCTTTAATCATATTTTTCAAAATATTGTCCTTTAAATATTAGAAAGTTCTACCAATGGTGAATGTGAAGAATTCTTCATCATCACCTTCGTAAATTTTAATTGGCTTCGCTAGAGAGAAAACCAGTGGGCCCATCGGTGACATCCATTGAAGGGCTGCACCATAAGATGAACGGTAATTCGTTGGATCAGAGTAATCGTAGTAGTACTGGCCGCCACTATTAGGTGCGCCACGGTCTACGAACTCGGTATCCCATACACTTGCCATATCGAAGAAGACACTGGTACGAATTTGGCTGCGTGCTTCATCAGAAGCAAACGGCGTAGGTACGATTAACTCTAAACTTGCCAAAGCAACCGCGTTACCACCTACTGAATCATCCGTAGCGGTATCGTAGGTTGGGTTGTTACCCGTGCTGCTTCCGTAAACGGCTTTCGGACCTGCCGAGTTAGAGCCAAAACCACGTAGGGTTGTAAAACCACCCGCATAGTAGTTCTCGTAGAATGGGAACAAGTTATCGTTACCATCCGTTTGACCATAACCATTACCATAGCCTAATCGGCCACGCATCAATAGTGTGAACTCATGCTTTTTGGTCAGCGGGATGTAATGTTTTACATCGTACTGCATTTTGAAGTACTGAGCATCAGAGCCTGGTACCGTCATTTTAGCGAAAGCACGTTGGTGGTTACCCTCAGTTGGGAAGAAACCACGGTTCAAATTGTTACGCGTCCATGAAATATTGATATCGAAGTCATCGGTTAAGATGTGCTCGTCACCGTATTGGTCGATACTTCTCGCGAACTGTTCAACTTGGATATAAGTCGGTACGTTACCGATCTTGTTATGCGTGTAACCCACACCAAACTCGATACGGTTCAGCTCATCCATAGGGAAACCCCATGTTAGGCTGGTACCATAACTTTGGTTGGTATAGTCGACGATACCCGCTTCAGATGCTTCAAATTCGTTGTAGAAGATCTTACCGCCTAAACTCACACCATCAAGGTTCCAGTATGGGTCGCGGTAGTCTAAGCTCACGTTCTTTTGGTAATCGTTCATCATGGCACTGACACCAACACGGTTACCAGAACCTGCAAAGTTGTCTTGTTGTAGACCAACTTGGAAGCTCACACCCGATTCAGTACCGTAGCCGACACCAAAGTTAATGCTGCCTGAGTTCGCTTCTTTAACGTTGTAAACCAAATCCACTTGGTCTTCACTGCCAGGAACACGTACTGTTTGTACGTCCACAGTCTCGAAGAAACCTAAACGGTTAAGACGGCTCTTACCCGTATCAATCGATTTAGAGTTCAGCCAGCTACCTTCCATTTGACGCATTTCACGACGTAACACTTCATCTTTTGTCGAGTTGTTACCTGTGAAACGAATATCACGAACGTAAATACGGCTGCCCGCTTCTACATTGATCACAAGCGAAACTTCTTTCGTCTCGTCATTGAATTCAGGAATAGTACGAACTTGTGGGTAAGCATAGCCAGACTCACCAAGAATACGTTTTACACCTTCTTCTAGTGAAGTCACAGAAGAGCCGTTGTACGTATCACCATCTTCAAATGGTACTAGAGCATCAAAATCAGCCTCACGGCCAATCAGCTCACCACGGAACGACACATCTTTAACGGTGTAAGCTTCGCCTTCATCGAGGCCAAGCGTGATATAAACACCTTTCTTGTCTGGAGAGATCGCAACCTGAGTTGAGTCCACCTTAAACTTAAGGTAACCACGGTCAAGGTAGTACGATTTCAGTGCTTCAATATCACCGGCTAAAACTTGCTTCTGGTATTTTTCATCTGCAAGGAAGTTCCACCATGCAACGTCTACGTTGAGGTTGAAACGGCTAAGCAGGTCAGCGTCAGAGAAGACTTCGTTACCGATAAAGTTAATTTGCTGAATCTTAGCGGATACGCCTTCAGTAAACACAAACTTAAGGTCAGAACGGTTACGCGGTAAAGGCGTCACAACCGCTTTTACTGTCGCGTTGTATTTACCAACACTGTAGTAAAAGTCTTCAAGGCCTTTCTCAATGTTACTCAGCGTTGTACGGTCAAGGGCTTCACCTTCACGAACACCAGACGCATCTAGGTTCTGCTGAAGCTGTTCTTCTTTAATCGCTTTGTTACCAGAGAATGAGATGCTTGCGATGGTCGGTCGTTCTTGAACTTGAACAATCAATACACCTTCATCACGAAGTACTTTAACGTCCTCAAAGTTGCCCGAAGCATACAATGCACGAATGATCTCAGACACATCGCTTTCATCCACTTCATCGCCAATACGTACTGGCATTTTCAGTAGAGCTGCACCAAGTGCAACACGCTGTAAACCTTCGATCTTGATATCTTGAACTACAAAGTTTTGTGCTCCGTTCGCAGCCACACTAGTGGCCAATAGACTTGCGAACAGAATTTGCTTAATCGCCATACTTATTCTAATTATTCCTTGCTACTACCAATGCCTGTGAGAAACCATTCACAGACGAGTAAAATCGTTAAATATTGCCAGAGCCATTAATGAGAAGAGGATTGCCCCTCCCACTCTGTATCCCATTTCCTGAACTTTCTCAGGTACTGGTTTACGAGTAACGGCCTCAATAGCGAAAAACAGCAAATGTCCGCCATCAAGCATAGGCAGCGGAACCAAATTAATAATCCCCAAGTTAACACTAATCAGAGCCAAAAAGCCCAAGAAGTAAACCAGACCATAATCGGCGGTTGTACCTGCACCTTTAGCGATTGAAATAGGGCCACTCAAGTTGTTTAAGCCAACATCACCAACGATGAGCTTCTTAAGCATTGTCAGTGTCAAACCAATGATTTGACCTGTTTTATCAAATGCTTTTCCTACAGACTCAATTACACCAAATTGTAACTCAAAGCGATAATCTTCTGGCCATTCTGCGACTTCCGGAGCAATACCTGCATAGCCGATTGTCGAACCATCAGAAAGCTCTCGACTTTTTGGTGTCATAACCAATGACTGCTCAGCGCCATTTCGCAATACCACCAAATCCAATGATGTCATTGGATTTGCACGAATTAACTCAACAACCGACTGCCACTGTTCAATAGGTTGGCCGTTAATCTCAACAATTTTATCGCCAGCTTCAAGACCTGCATCGTATGCAGCGCCATCATCAATGATTTGAGCCAGTACGGTCGATATCTCTGGAGAATACGGTCTAAAACCCAGCGTTGTCATTGCAGATTCAGTTTCTGGGTTGAACGACCAGTCTGAAATATCCAATGTCATTTGTTGCTCAAAGCCGATGTCGTCTTGAGAAGCAACCGTCACTGTCATGGATTGATCACCAATGTGTGATATCAAACCCATATTGACTGATTCCCAATCTGCGGTTTTGATTCCTGAAATAGATTTAAGTTCCATTCCAGTTTCAATTCCGGCTTGTGCAGCAATAGATTGCGGAGTAACTTCACCAATCACGGGCTTAACCGCGGGTACACCAATCAAAAATACTAGCCAATACGCGAACACCGCAAAGATAAAGTTGAATGCAGGGCCTGCACCAACTATCGCCGTTCGTTTCCAAAGCGGCTTCTTGTCGAAAGCGTATTGCTGTTCATCTTCAGAAAGATCATCAACACGACCATCAAGCATCTTAACGTAGCCGCCCAGTGGAATCACTGACAAGCTGTATTCAGTACCATCACGGCCCACTTTACTCCAGATTGATTTACCAAAACCAATCGAGAATTTTTCAACTTTCACACCACAACGACGAGCAACCCAGAAATGTCCAAACTCATGAACAGCGACTAGAATGCCAAGCGCTACGATAAAAGATGCGAAGTTCCACAGAATTCCACTCATGCTAGCTGCTCTTTAATAAATTGAATGGCTATTTGACGAGACATATTATCTAGCTCGAGAAGGCTTTCCAAGCTATCTAAGCCCTCAGAGTTATGTTGTTCACATACTTTGCTCATAACGTGTTCGTTAATGACAGCTATATCGGTAAACTTCACTTGATTGTGCAAGAAAGCATCGACCGCAATTTCGTTTGCCGCATTAATGGCTGTTGTCGCATGCTGACCCAAATAGCACGCTTCAATCGCTAACCTCAAACACGGGTAACGACTAAAATCTGGTTCTAAGAAGGTAAGCTCGCCCACTTTGGTAAAGTCTAAAGGCTTAACACCCGCTTCGGTACGATTAGGGTAAGACATCGTCAAAGCAATTGGCGTTGCCATGTCCGGTTCGCCCATTTGAGCGAGCACAGAGCCATCCTTGTATTGGACCATAGAGTGAATCACAGACTGCGGGTGAATGATGACCTTTAACTGCTCCTGAGAAGCATTAAATAGCCATTTCGCTTCAATGTACTCTAGCCCTTTATTCATCATAGTCGCAGAATCGACAGAGATCTTAGGACCCATAGACCAGTTAGGGTGTGCAATTGCGCGTTCAGGAGTCACTGATTCGAGCTCAGCCACATCGGTATAACGGAAAGGACCACCAGAACCCGTCAGAAGAATATGGTTAATGCCGTTTTCTTCAAGGTCACAGCGGCCTAGTTTGGTTTGTACGTCCTGCGGAAGGCATTGGAAAATAGCATTATGTTCACTGTCGACAGGAAGCAGCTCTGCTCCGTATTTTTCCACGGCGTCGATAAACAGCTGACCAGACATCACCAAAGCTTCTTTATTAGCAAGCAAGATACGCTTACCCGCTTTAACCGCAGACATCGTAGGAAGCAGACCTGCTGCACCAACAATCGCAGCCATTACTGTATCCACGTCTTCTAAAGAAGCAACCTGACACATGCCTTCAGTGCCTGAAAGGACTTTAATGCTTGGGTAATCCGCAGACAACATGTCCGTCAGCTGAGATGCAGCATCAGGGCAAGCCATAGCAACATAGCTTGGTTGCCACTTTTCAACTAACGCCAGCATCTTTTCAACATTCGAGCCGGCAGCCAGTGCTACAACCGAATAGAGATCTGGGTTTTGCTCAACGACTTTTAGGGTACTTGCACCAATTGAGCCGGTAGCGCCAAGGATAGTTAGATTTCGCATCACATATGACCGTAGAAATGTAATAAAGGGCAGAATCACTGCCCTTTTAATTAGAATGCTATATAAAGCAGAGCAAAGACAGGGAATGCAGCCGTTAAGCTATCTATTCTATCAAGTATACCACCATGACCAGGAATCAGATTACTACTGTCTTTCACCCCAGAAACACGCTTAAACATGCTTTCAACAAGGTCGCCAAGAACAGAGATAACGACGGTCACAAGGGTAATAACAATCATGTGAAGCGGGCTGGTGAATTGGATATCAAATAAATCAGCGAAGATCCAAGCCACGATCACCGCAGTAATAATGCCACCAATCAAACCTTCAATGGTCTTGTTAGGGCTTACAGCTGGCGCCATTTTACGTTTACCAAAGCTCTTTCCTGCAAAATAAGCACCGCTGTCTGCAGCCCACACAAGCAAGCAAACAAACATCACCAATTTCGCACCGTGGTAAGGGTCTACATCAATACCATTAGCACGCAGGATAACCACACTCCAGAAGAATGGTAGCAGAGTCAGCACACCAAAGGCGTGACGAAGAAGAGAGGAATCTTTCCATGCAGGCATAGACTTAGGATAAGTCACAGCCATGCCACTCGCGATTACCCACCAAATCGAACCAATCGTTAGAATGGCGTAGTGAGCACTCGATAAATTATTGAGACTAAATGCATCAAAAGGGATAAAAGCAAAACTTGCAGCACTTACCACAACCGTAGGAATCAACGCTAGATAACGCGATTTGCTTTCAACAAATTGAGTCCACTCCCAGTATCCCAATAGCGAAATAACCGCTAATGAAAGAATAAACGTGGGAAGTGATAACTCGAAAATTCCTAGAATAACTAGGGGAGCCAAAATCAACGCCGTAATAATTCGTTGTTTCAAACCAAAAAATCCTTATTAACTGTCCATCAGAGCTTTAATTTGCTCACCGGTGCATCCAAAACGGCGCTCACGGTTAACAAACCAAGTCACAGCTTCTACTAAGCTGTCTTCATTAAAGTCTGGCCAGAATTGTTCAGTGAAATACATTTCGGCGTAAGCCAACTGCCAAAGCATAAAATTACTAATGCGACATTCGCCACTGGTACGGATAAGTAGATCAACCTCAGGAATATCTGCCATCGTCAGGTGCTGTGTAATCATAGCTTCATCAATGTCATCTACATTAATATCGCCAGACTTTACCTGTTGAGCAATAGAGGTCATTGCTTGCTGGATATCCCACTTACCGCCGTAGTTAGCTGCAATATTAATAACCATACCGGTATTGGTGCTAGTCAAAGCTTCCGCTTCTTCTATCTTCTTTTGTAGTCGATCATTGAAACGACTTTTATCACCAATAACACGAAGTTGTAGATTATTTTTATGAAGCTTTTTTACTTCACTCGATAGCACTGAAATAAACAGTTCCATCAAGATACCGACTTCTTCTTCAGGACGGCGCCAGTTTTCGCTACTAAATGCAAAAAGAGTGACTGCTTTGATGCCAAGTCTGGCTGCAGAAGAGATGGTTTTACGAACGGCTTGAACACCGTTTTTATGACCAAAGACGCGAGGCTTGCCCTGAGCTTTTGCCCAGCGACCATTACCATCCATAATGATAGCAATGTGTTTAGGAAGAGAGTCTGTGAACGCTTGAGAATTATGCATAAAAGAGTGAATCAAATTCTAATAGTCGAACAGAGTAGCATAAAAAAACGCTGCACCGTGAGTACAGCGTTTTTCCGGAAAGAAAAGAATAGGGAAAATTAAACTTCCATCAACTCTTTTTCTTTAGTTGCTAGAACTTCGTCTACGTTCTTAACCGCAGCGTCAGTTAGCTTTTGAATTTCGTCTTGTGCTTTACGATCTTCGTCTTCAGAGATTTCTTTATCTTTAAGAAGCGCTTTTAGATCGCCATTCGCGTCACGACGGATGTTACGGATAGCAACACGGCCACCTTCAGCTTCGCCACGAACGATTTTAACTAGGTCTTTACGACGCTCTTCCGTTAGCGGTGGAAGTGGAACACGGATAACCGTACCAGCAGACATAGGGTTTAGGCCTAGGTCAGATGTTAGGATTGCTTTTTCTACTAGAGGAGTCAGTGTTTTATCAAACACTGTGATAGCTAGTGTACGTGCATCTTCAGCGATAACGTTAGCTACTTGAGTCAAAGGAGTTGGAGCACCGTAGTACTCAACAGTAAGACCAGAAAGTAGGCTTGGGTGCGCACGACCTGTACGAATCTTTTGCAGGCTGTTTTTTAGTGCATCAACACTTTTTACCATGCGCTCTTGAGCGTCTTTTTTGATTTCGTTAATCACAATTTCACCTTGATTATGTTCTTTCTTCAAGAAAGCTTTTTATTTGGAGTGATAAGGATAAGCTTACCGAAGTATAACCTTCAGTAAGCCCGAAAAATTAGTCAGCGTCGCTGATTAATGTACCTTCAGTTTCACCCATAACCACGCGACGTAGTGCGCCTGGCTTATTCATGTTAAATACGCGGATTGGCATTTTGTGATCACGTGCTAGCGTAAATGCAGCCAAGTCCATTACTTTAAGTTCTTTATCAAGAACCGTGTTGTAAGACAACGTATCATACAGCTCTGCGTCTGGGTTTGCTACAGGGTCAGAAGTAAATACACCATCTACCTTTGTCGCTTTTAGAACTACGTCAGCTTCGATTTCGATACCACGTAGACACGCAGCAGAATCCGTAGTGAAGAATGGGTTACCAGTACCAGCAGAGAAGATCACAACGCGACCTTGACGTAGTTGGCTGATTGCATCTGCCCAATTGTAGTCGTCACACACACCTTTAAGAGGGATTGCTGACATTACACGTGCGTTTACGTAAGCACGGTGTAGAGCGTCACGCATTGCAAGGCCGTTCATTACCGTTGCAAGCATACCCATGTGGTCACCAACAACGCGGTTCATGCCAGCTTCTGCAAGACCTGCACCACGGAAAAGGTTACCGCCACCGATAACAACACCTACTTGAACACCTAGTTCAACCAATTCTTTTACTTCTTGAGCCATACGATCAAGGATCGTCGGGTCAATACCAAAACCTTCTTCGCCTTGTAGTGCTTCACCGCTAAGTTTTAACAGAATACGTTGATACGCTGGTTTAGGGTTCGTAGTCATGGAGTTTACCTTCCAAAGAGTTGATGATTAACAGTCATGGATAAAAACTGAATATGTCAGTTCGCATTCATAACAGCTAACGTGCGAGCAAAAAATAATTCACTATTCATAAAAAGACCGCAGCAATGGCCACGGTCTTTTTTCAAACAATACGCTAAGGATTAACCTTTTTGTACCGCTGCAACTTCGTCAGCGAAGCTCATTTCAGCAGCTTTCTCGATGCCTTCACCAACTTCTAGACGTACGAAGTTAGATACTGAAGCGCCTTTCTCTTTAAGGATAGCGCCAACAGTTTGCTTAGGCTCCATGATGAAAGCTTGACCAGTTAGAGAGATTTCGCCCGTGAATTTCTTCATACGGCCAACAACCATTTTCTCTGCGATTTCAGCTGGTTTGCCTTCGTTCATAGCGATTTCAACTTGAACGGCTTTCTCTTTAGCAACTACGTCTGCAGGTACGTCTTCTGGGTTTAGGAACTCAGGACGTGATGCAGCAACGTGCATTGCAACGTGCTTAAGAGTTTCAGCTTCGCCTTCACCAGCAACAACAACACCGATTTTCTCGCCGTGACGGTAAGAGGCTAGTGCAACACCTGAAACGTATTGTACGCGACGGATGTTGATGTTTTCGCCGATTTTTGCAACTAGAGCAACGCGAGTTTCTTCGAACTGTGCTTGTAGCTCTTCAACAGTTGCTTGAGAAGCTACTGCTGCAGCTGCAACTTCTTCTGCAAATGCAGTGAAGTTAGCATCTTTTGCTACGAAGTCAGTTTGGCAGTTAACTTCAAGAAGAGCAGCTACGCCGTTCTCTTCTTTGATGATGATTGCGCCTTCAGCAGCAACGTTACCAGCTTTCTTAGCTGCTTTCGCTGCGCCAGATTTACGCATGTTTTCAATTGCTAGTTCGATGTCAGCGTTTGCTTCTACAAGCGCTTTCTTACATTCCATCATGCCAGCGCCAGTGCGCTCGCGAAGTTCTTTAACTAGAGCAGCAGTTACAGTTGCCATTCTCTATTCCTCGGTTGATTCGAAAATAAGGTAAAAATCAGGGGCCAAAATGAGGCCCCCGATCTAACTATAACTTAGCTTACATTTAATAAAGATTTCAAAATCTAAATTAGCTAAGCCAAGCGTGATTCAGAGCCGCTATTATTCAGCTTCTACAAAACCATCTTTTTCAGCAGCTACAGCAGCAACATCTTTGTTACGACCTTCTTTAACCGCGTCTGCAGCAGCGTTTAGGTAAAGCTGTACTGCACGGATTGCATCGTCGTTACCTGGGATAACGAAGTCAACGCCGTCTGGGTTAGAGTTAGTATCAACTACAGCGTAAACTGGGATACCTAGGTTGTTTGCTTCTTTAACTGCGATGTGTTCGTGATCAGCATCGATTACGAATAGAGCGTCTGGTAGGCCGCCCATGTTCTTGATACCACCAAGAGATTTCTCTAGCTTCTCCATTTCGCGAGTACGCATTAGAGCTTCTTTCTTAGTAAGCTTGTCGAAAGTACCGTCTTGAGCTTGCGCTTCAAGTTCTTTCAGACGCTTGATAGACTGACGAACAGTTTTGTAGTTCGTTAGCATACCGCCTAACCAGCGGTTGTTAACGTAGAACTGGTTGCTGTTGATAGCAGCTTCTTTAACAGCTTCAGATGCAGCGCGCTTAGTACCAACAAAAAGAACTTTACCTTTCTTCTCGCCAACTTTAGCGATTTCAGCTAGAGCGTCGTTGAACATTGGTACAGTTTTTTCTAGGTTGATGATATGTACTTTGTTACGAGCACCAAAGATGAATGGCTTCATTTTTGGGTTCCAGTAACGAGTTTGGTGACCGAAGTGAACACCAGCTTTAAGCATATCGCGCATTGATACAGTTGCCATTTTAAAATCCTCTATGGGGTTAGGCCTCCACATCCCCCATGAATCCGACCCCTAACAACTAACCACTTTTCAGCCGTTATTCGTGTTGTTGAGGCACCCCGGAACATGTGTCGGAATGTGTGTGATTTAAAGATATAAGTTAGTAGACACAAAGTCAGTTTCGCCAATTGGAGAAAACAGTCCTGATGTCCGGCGCGCTTTATACCATATTTTGTCTATCTATGGCTAGAAAAAAATCTAAAAATGGCGACTGCTATACTGATCCCTAAAGGCGAATTTCCTCTATAAATAGTGTCCCTTTCCAATAGCTTCGGTATCAACAAACCGAACATGATTCACTCAGGTTGAGAAGTATCCACCAGTATTGTACGGATATGGGAATGTTGCGCTAAATTGCTGCACTGATAGAATAGCCCCAATATGCACACTTAGGTGCTACCAAATTAAGAGATATGCAATGGCTGTAAAAATTAAAACTGCTGAAGAAATTGAAAAAATGCGCGTCGCCGGCAAGCTGGCTTCTGAAATTCTAGAGATGATTGAACCTCACATTCAAGTGGGTACAACGACAGAAGAGCTAAACCAAATCTGTCACGAGTACGCTCTAGAAAGAGGCGCATACTCAGCACCACTTGATTACCACGGTTTCCCTAAGTCTATCTGTACGTCTATCAACCACATTGTGTGCCACGGTATTCCAGCATCACAAGATGAGACTGGCAGCACTGGTCAATTCAAACCTGCTGTACTGAAAGATGGCGACATCCTGAACGTTGATATCACAGTAATCATCCCTGATGACGAAAACGCAGATCTAAGCACTCGTCCACAAGGCTACCACGGTGACACCTCTAAGATGTTCCTAGTGGGTGAAGTATCACCGGCAAACAAACGTCTGTGCATGGTTGCTCAAGAAGCACTTTACGAAGGCATGCGCCAAGTTAAGCCAGGTGTTCAACTTGGCCAAATCGGTACCGCTATCGAGAAGTACATCAAAACAAACAACAAGAACAACCCACGTGCGAAGTTCTCTATTGTTAAAGATTACTGTGGTCACGGCATTGGTTCTGAGTTCCACGAAGATCCACAAGTGGTTCACTACAAAAACAACGACCGCACAGTACTGAAAGCGGGTATGTGTTTCACTATCGAGCCAATGATCAACGCGGGTAAGTTTGGCTGCCGTCTTGATGACCAAGATAGCTGGACAGTGTACACAGCAGACAGCAAAAACTCGGCGCAGTGGGAACACACGCTAGTTGTAACTGATACAGGTTGTGAAGTATTGACACTACGCAGCGACGATACGATTCCACGTATCATGAAAAACGCTTAGTTCATCGAACTGAACGCATCAGCCTTTTAAAAATATCCTCGCCTTGTCGAGGATATTTTTTTATCCACTCAATTTCGATTTTCCATCAGCTTCTGTTAAATTGTTTACTATTCTCATTTGCTTGCACGGATAGCAGACCCTATGCCTTATCAATGCCCTCTTACGTTCAATGACGAACAAATTGAAATTTGCGAATTAAAAAATCAGCTCGAGATCTTCACGCAGTATCAAAAAAATGAATTCCTGAATCATCACCCAGTTACCGACTTAGTGTTGCTGCGCTCCGAATACATGGACTTGCTACTCAATCGACTATGGGAGCATTTCGGATTCAACAAACTGCCTCATATTTCCCTCGTCGCTGTAGGTGGTTATGGCCGTGGTGAGCTTCATCCCTTGTCTGACATTGATATCCTTATCGTCTCACAGAAAACATTACCACCAGCACTTGGCGAAAAAGTCAGCCAGTTCATCACCCTACTCTGGGATTTGAGACTCGAAGTCGGCCACGCGGTACGAACCATTGCTGAGTGTCTTGATATCGGCATTGATGACTTAACCGTTGCAACCAACCTGCAAGAGTCGCGCTTATTGTGCGGCAGCGAAGACACCTTCCAAGAACTGAAGCTGAAGATTCACTCTGATTCATTTTGGCCAAGTGAGACTTTCTATAAGGCTAAGATTCAAGAACAAAGAGAGCGTCACGCTCGCTACCACGACACCACTTACAATCTTGAACCCGACATCAAATCGACTCCAGGCGGACTCAGAGACATCCACACTCTGAGCTGGGTTGCGCGTCGACACTTCGGTGCCACATCTTTGCTGGAAATGAGTAAGTACGGCTTTCTAACTGATGCTGAATATCGTGAGTTAGTGGAGTGCCAAGATTTCCTATGGCGCGTTCGTTTTGCGCTGCATATTGAGTTGCGCCGTTACGACAACCGCCTGACGTTTGCTCATCAAGCTCAAGTCGCTGAACATTTGGGTTATACGGGCGAAGGCAACCGTGGCGTCGAAATGATGATGAAAGAGTTCTACCGTACGCTTCGTCGTGTCGCTGAACTCAATAAGATGCTGCTTAAGTTGTTTGATCAAGCGATCATTAATGGCGGTCAGACTCAAGACGCTGAGATTCTCGACAATGACTTCCAGCGCCGTGGTTCACTGATTGAAGCACGCAAGCCTGCTCTATTCCAAGCGAGACCAGAAACCATTCTCGATATGTTTATTCATATCGCGAACGACTCGTCCATCGAAGGCGTTAGTCCACCAACATTGCGACAACTACGTACGGCACGTCGTCGATTAAACCGATTCCTGCATACGATTCCTGAGGCTCGCGAGAAATTCATGGCCTTGGTTCGTCACCCGAACGCTCTGCACAAAGCCTTTAGCTTGATGCACAAACTGGGCGTGCTGTCGGCGTATTTACCACAGTGGAGCCAGATTGTCGGTCAGATGCAGTTCGACCTGTTCCATGTTTACACCGTGGATGAGCACAGTATTCGCCTTCTCAAGCACATCAATCGTTTTAGCCAAGTTGAAAACCACGACAAGCACCCTATCTGTTGTGAAGTGTATCCTCGCGTACAGAAAAAAGAGTTGCTGATTCTTGCGGCTATCTTCCACGACATTGGCAAAGGCCGTGGCGGAGATCACTCAGAGATTGGCGCGGTTGAGGCTTACTCTTTCTGTATTGAACACGGGCTATCAAAGCCAGAAGCCAAGCAAGTAGCATGGCTCGTTCAAAATCACCTATTGATGTCAGTAACCGCTCAGCGCCGTGATATCTACGACCCGGATGTGATCACCGAGTTCGCCAAGAAAGTGCGCGATGAAGAGTCATTAGAGCTGCTGGTGTGCTTAACCGTCGCTGACATCTGTGCGACTAACCCAGAGCTATGGAACAGTTGGAAACGCACCCTGCTAGCAGAGCTCTTCCACTCAACACAGCGTGCACTTCGCCGTGGTTTAGAAAACCCTGTCGATGTCAGAGACCGTATTCGTCACAATCAACAAATGGCATCAGCATTGCTGCGTAAAGAAGGGTTCACTGCTCGTGAAATTGAAGTGTTGTGGCAACGCTTTAAAGCCGATTACTTCTTACGTCACACGCATAAACAAATCGCTTGGCACTGTGAGCACTTACTTCGCCTAGAAGACCCAAGCCAACCATTAGTGCTGATCAGCAAAAAAGCGACGCGTGGTGGTACAGAGGTATTCGTTTACTGCAAAGACCAAGCTGCACTTTTCGCGACCGTGGTTGCCGAGCTTGATAGACGTAATTTTAACGTTCACGACGCGCAGGTCATGGTCAGCAAAGATGGTCATGTTTTGGATACTTTTATCGTACTCGACCAACATGGTGAAGCGATTGATGAAGCAAGACACAAAGCCGTGGCTAAGCACCTGACTCATGTTCTGGCGGATGGTCGTCCGACTAAGATCAAGACACGCCGCACACCTCGTAACTTACAGCACTTCAAGGTGAAGACTTTGGTTGAGTTCCTACCAACCAAGAGTAAAAAGCGCACCTTAATGGAGTTAAGAGCTCTAGACACGCCAGGGCTATTGGCTCAAGTAGGTGCTACCTTTGCTGAGTTAGACATTAATTTACACGGCGCAAAAATCACCACTATAGGTGAACGAGCAGAGGATTTGTTCATTCTGACCAGTGAAGCGGGAGGAAGGCTTTCTGAAGAACAAGAGCAAGCGTTGAGAGAAAGATTAACGGAACATGTTTCGGAACTTGCGCCTTAAAAAGAGAATCTTACCGTCAAATAAATGTGGGTAAAGATAGAGAGCGATCTTGCCCACAACTTACAATCAATTCCCAGATATCAACTATCTAGCTCGTCGCTAGGCTGCTACATTGATTAAGTCAATTACATAAAAGTATTACATTCATAAACTAGAGGTCGCTTATGTATCCAAACCTCACTGGCTTAGGTATCCACGAACCTAAACAGATTGAACGTTACTCCCTTCGCCAAGAAGCGCACAAAGATATCCTTAAGATTTACTTTCGTAAGCAGAAAGGCGAATTGTTCGCGAAAAGCGTTAAGTTTAAGTACCCACGACAAGTAAAAAGTGTGCTTGTTAGCGGTGGCAACAATCAATACAAAGAAGTGACTGAGATTAACCGCAACCTCACTCTTGTGATTGATGAACTGAACAAGATAACCAAACCGACACCAACCACTGAGATGGATGTGAAGCAGAAGATCCTTACTGACTTGCGCCACCTAGAGAAAGTGGTATCAAGTAAGATCTCAGAGATCGAAGCTGATCTAGAAAAGCTAAAATGATCCCGAGAATATACAGCTAGCAACCACGATTAGTTGTTGAGCTCAGATCACACAGACATTAAAAAGGGCTGATATCACTATCAGCCCTTTGTTTTATTCTACTTCTAAGCGTGCTTAGATGCGTGTGCTTTTACTTAGACGAACACGCTTTAGCATCGATTAAGTTGGTGTCCCACTCAAAGGTTTCAAACAACCTTAACCACGTTTCATCTAGGTTCGCCTTCATTACCAACTCTTCTTTAGTGAAAGGATGAATGAAGCGTAATTCAGACGCATGCAGCAACAAACGGTGCGAATCTAAATCATCACGAAACAGTCGGTTGTGCTTACCATCACCATGTGAGGTATCACCAACGATTGGGTGTCTTAGGTGAGCCATATGACGACGCAGCTGATGTTTGCGACCTGTCTTTGGCATCATCTCAACCAAGCAATAACGGCTCGTTGGGAAACGTCCTGTAGAATATGGCACTTCGACTTTTGCTAGCGGTTCATAGACTGTCACCGCCTCTTGTGCTTCTTTGTCTTCTTTCGCGAACTTATCTGCGATCTTATCCAACTCAACCTTCAGCGCGTAATCGAGCGTATCGCCCTCTTCTATCCAACCACGAACAATTGCATGGTAAGTCTTTTGCATCTCATGGTTAGCGAACATTGGCATCACCTCAGACGCAACCTCACTCGACAGAGCAAACACCAATACGCCAGACGTTGGGCGGTCTAAGCGGTGCAGAGGAAATACGTGCTGACCAATTTGGTCACGCAGTGTTTGCATCACAAATCGAGTCTCGTGTTTATCCAACCATGAGCGATGCACTAACATGCCCGCCGGCTTATTCACCGCGACAAAATACTCATCTTGATAAATGATCTCTAACATTACGCGCATACCTCATCAATGCTCTGAATCGTCACTAGCAGTTCGGCCTTGTCTGCCTCATTTTTCCATACTTCACCAAAATAAGGATGAATAGCAAAGCCCTTTGGTAAGCTCATTCGTGCATCCATCATTGCGTTGATCTTCACGATGAAGATCCACTGCAACCACTCTTCAGGTTGTAACGAATCAATCGCGAAAGGTTCAACACTGGCCAGAGCTTCGTCCGAAGGTGGAACATCACTCCACAACGAACATTGGCGCATTTGTTGTTCTAATTGTTGAAGTAAAGGAGGTAACTTTGTGGCAGCTGTCATTTTTCACCAAGTTATTTATCTAGTGACCTTGAAATTGGGGCATAGAGTACCATCTATTTAGGAAAGAAAGTTAGGAGCTTTATTACTATGGAAACGATTCACACGCTCACTCAGTTACTAAAGAATAGCGGTTGCCAATACGATATCTACGACTTAGGTCGTCGCATTCAGAAGATCGACAACACCTTATTCTCTGATGTTGAGCAAGGGAAACAGCCGTACCCATTTCCACTTCAGAAACAAGCTCACTTAGCCATTAGTTACTGGAACGAACACAAGCAGCCTTGGATTTGGTTCCTAAAGTTCAAGCTGGACGAAAGAGGCCTATTGCATCAAGGCGATGTAGGCAACTTTCTTAAGTTTGTTATCGAAGCGATGGGCACACGTCTAAACGGCGAGATCAGCGAAGAGCAACAACAAAAGCTGTCTAACAACCCATACACGTTCAAGCCTTCAGAAGACAAGATGGCCGTGTTCCATAGCCAAGTAAGAGCAGGTTTGGACCTAGCGACGAGCCAATACTACGAACACGCTCAACACTACTTCACTGGTGATCTAGGCTGGGACAACTGGAAAACGGTTGGTCTTCAAGGCATCACCGATATGTGTGCTCGCCTAGGCAGCCAACAAAACGGTGTCGCGATTCGCAAAGCATTGAGCAAACTGCCATCAGAACCTCTATACGCAACACTTGGGGCGCTTGAGCACACGCAAATCAATGACAAACTGGCTCAACGCTTACAAGAGATGGCTGAAAATGAGATTAACAGCCAAGAACCGGATCTGTTCTTGCTGTCTGCGTTGGTTCGTGCCCTTTCTGGTGCTGAGCAAAGCACAACGAATGGCGTAATTAACCAAGTTCTGGCGAGCCCACGCTTAAGTCACCAAGAGGTGTTAATTGGTTTGGCTGGTCGAAGCTGGCACGCACTGCAAGATCCAGCGATTGCTGAGCAATTCTTGCTGCGTCTCGCACAAACGGGCAACCAAAACTTGTTCAATCAGTTATTTGCAGATTTAGTGATGATTCCAACTCTGAGAATGGTATTTTTACCGCTACTGAACTCAAATCCATCACCAGAACTTGCCAACGCACTGGTCGAACTGCAACAAGCGGCCAAAGCTAAATAAGCAAAATAGGCTAAATAAGCTCACTAAGAGATTCACTCTCTAGCTCATTAAAACGCGCAACAATCACAATTGGAATGAAGAGATAAAAAAGGAAGTATGGATTAAATGATAGATAACTTATTGGCTATTTTGTTTCTGTGCTTCTTTTGCTTTTTATTTTGGCAGCAGCGCAGGCAATCAGAGCTTGCGAAGGCTGCCATTGCGAGAAAGTGTAAAGAGCTGGACTTACAGTTGTTGAGTGTCGCTTTCAGTGGTCATAAGCTTAAGATGCGCCATGAGTTAACCACGATTTGGCGCTGGCATACTGTGTACCAATTTGAGTTTTCAGCGTTAGGTGATGACCTATACCAAGGCAAGCTGACCATGGTTGGCTTCCGCTCTATGCGGTTTGAGCTACAGCCTCATAGAATGTAACGTCACAATACGCGGTATAGCGATATTCATGATAAGGGCCAAACTGATCTTGTTTGGTCCCTTTAAATGCAAAACCGAGTTTTTCTAACAACTTAATGGATGGGTTATGACCGACATTGACGGTTGCGACGACATTCGTTAGGTGCTCTTCAAAACACACCAAGCTAAAGAAAGGCTTTAGCACTTCACTCGCAAGACCTTTATTCCAGTGTTCTTTATCCAAAATAAAGCCAAGTTCATGCCTGCCCTTTTCAGATGAAATAAAGACATGCCCCAGATATTCACGAGTTTGGTTATGGATGATCGCGCGGCAGAAGCCGACGTTGTCTTGCAGTATTTCTTTAAAAAGGTGCTTCGCAGAGGCAATAGAGTGCGGCCCGTTCATTTCAGCACGATTAATGGGGCAGCAGTTTAACTTAATAAAGTCGAGTTCTAGCTGTTCAGTATAAGGTACCAACAGCGTTCTTGAGGTTGCTATCGTCATAAAACACTCCTTGTGTTGACCATTAGCAGAAAAGCAGATGTCGCGCTCTTAGATGAAAAGTTCTCGACTAAGCAGAGCCTCCTAGACAGAGAAAGCTTCAGAAAAAGAAAAGCCCCGACACCGAAGTGTCAGGGCTAGGGTCTTACTCGCAGCAGTCCGGCTACTAATTAATGCTCCATGCATCATCCATAATAGTGGCTGTAATCCTTCAGCTCTTTCCTTTACTTCGCCGTCCTAGCGGTGTCCAATCATCCTGAAAGCTAACAATCCTAGTTAGCGCACATCACTTGTTCCGTGAGCGGTGTCCTTTACATCGTCCTGATGCTAATCCAACCCTTTAATCCTAAAGGTGTCCATTGTCATTCCGTTGCAGCTAACTTCCTGTTAACTGACTGTATCCCTACAATGTCCTTACGCTCCATGCTTGATCACTCAATCCTAAGTAACCAAATCTTCATCCTGAAGATAACCAAATCCTTGGTGCTTTCCTGTTCCGTGTCAGAATCCTTCCGACAAGGTTTAATTTACGCGATTTAGGATTTCGGACAATAGATTTGCATCACACTTTGAATTCAATCGAGTTGTTAATTATATAAAACAATTAAAATTCAATACCTTAACCATATGCATATCAATCTCTCTAGACAACTATTCGTGTTATCTCACAGCCTTTGTAAGAGATCTCTCACACGCCATGGGATGTTTTATGATTCGCTATCATCCACCGGAGCGAGTAAAATGACCAAAAACTAAAAATGGAGGTCAACATGCTGACAAAAGATGTTTCTGAAGAGTTGAAATCGGTGCTTGAAGGACTGCAAGCACAAGGCAAAGAGCCGACCGTTGCATTAGTAAAAGCTCGCATGAGTACATCGGTTCCAATGCCTGCTTTAATCACAACCATCAAGAGCTGGAAAAGTGCGAATCG
Source organism: Vibrio pomeroyi (assembly GCF_024347595.1). Lineage (NCBI taxonomy): Bacteria > Pseudomonadati > Pseudomonadota > Gammaproteobacteria > Vibrionales > Vibrionaceae > Vibrio > Vibrio pomeroyi. The sequence continues at coordinate 2,827,492 of NZ_AP025506.1, forward strand.
CGTTCCTAAAGTTGAAGTCGCGACACAAGAAGAGCCAGCACTAGACCGTGTTAGCCAACTAGAAAAGAAAATCCTAGAACTTACCGCTCGTGTTGCCACGCTTGAAGCTAAGTTATTACATAAATAGGCTAACTGAGAATAGAACACTATGAAGATATGGGTTGATGCGGACGCTTGTCCAAAGGTTATCCGAGAAACCATCGTACGCGCAGCTGAGCGAACTGGTGTTGAATGCACCTTCATCGCAAACCACGTTGTTCCTGTACCAAAACGAGTGAACATCCACTCTATTCAAGTACCAAGTGGCTTCGATATCGCCGACAACGAAATAGTAAAACGCACAGAGAAAGGCGACCTTGTCATTACTTCAGACATCCCTCTGGCAGATGAAGTGATCACCAAAGGCGCACTGGCACTAAGCTCGCGCGGTGAGCTTTACACCAAAGAGACCATTAAAGCGCGTCTCAACATTCGTGATTTTATGGAAACCATGCGTTCAAGTGGCATCCAAACTGGCGGACCAAGCACCCTTTCTCAAACCGACCGTCGTGAGTTCGCCAACCATCTCGATCGCCTGCTAGCAAAACGCTAAACTCGACTTTTCTTATTAAGATAGAGCTCAAATCTATCTCTTAGTCGCAGTAGCTCAGATGAAATTTTAATCGACATACTCCGTTCTTGATATTAATTACAATAACGGAGTATTGATTATGGTTCGTGGAATCGCCCTATCGCTATCCATTCTTTTTTGCAGCACTCAGCTTTCCTTTGCCGATGAAGAATACGGAATCATTGGAGGCAGCATCACCTATGGTGAAAGTGTTTTCTCCACTAAAAGTTCTCCTCAATTCGGTGCAACACCCAACCTCTTCTATTCTGGCCAGAAAGGCTTTATTGATGGCAGCCTCGCCAATTGGCAACTGCTACCTTATGTCGGGTTATCAGGAAACTGGCGCTTTGCTGAAGTGTCAGACACCTTCGTAGATCTGCCCAACGGTATTCAAGACAGAGATAGCAATGGAGAGTTAGGGGTAACCTTAGGCACGGTAGGCGCACGCCTCACCTATTTACACGACGTGACTTCAGAACATAACGGCTACGAAGTTCAACTTCACTTAGGCAGAACGTTAGAAACGTGGACCCAGCCATTCACTATTACGCCTTACCTAGAGGTCGACTATCGAGACAAGAAGCTCTCAAATCATCTTTACGGCATTTCTAACGCTGAAGCTTCTTCCTCAGGTTTGAGTCAGTTTGATTCTGGGTCAACCTTTGTCTATCAAGCCGGATTAATCGGACTTTATGAGTTCACACCCACTTGGATTGGTATCGCTCGAGCTGACTTAATACATCACGACAACAACAGCGACTTGATCCAGCGAGATTTAGGCTGGTCATTTGAATTAGGGGTGACCTATCGTTTTGCGGGGTTGTAAACTTGTAGACTCGAATAATTTGTAGGCTCCAATAATTTGCAGGTTCCAATAAAAAGAGCCTGCATCAATGCAGGCTCTTTGGTATCTCATCGTGTATTCAGTTGATAGCGAATCAAAATGTTCGCCCATCACTGCTTACTAAGGCGTGTAGTACGTTGCAGCGCCCGGACCTACTGGTAGGCCAAATACGAATACCCAAACGTAGAACATTAAGCTCCAACCAACCAAGAATACGATTGAGTATGGAAGCATAGTTGCAATCAGAGTACCGATACCTAGGTTCTTCATGTAACGCGTTGCTACAGCAAGGATTAGACCGAAGTAGCTCATCATTGGAGTAATGATGTTCGTTGTTGAGTCACCGATACGGTAAGCAGCTTGAATCGTTTCTGGTGCGTAGCCTACTAGCATTAGCATTGGAACGAAGATAGGTGCTGTTACTGCCCACTGAGCAGAAGCCGAACCGATCATTAGGTTAATGAAGCCACACATTAGGATGAATGCGAAGAACAACATTGGACCCGTTAGGCCGATATCCTGTAGGAACGTAGCACCTGCAACTGCGAATACTTGACCGAAGTTAGTCCACTTGAAGAAAGCAACAAACTGAGCAGCGAAGAACACAAGTACGATGTACATGCCCATTGAAGACATAGACTTAGACATTGCATTGATTACGTCACGGTCCGTTTTCATTGTGCCGGTAACTTTACCGTAAACAAAACCAGGAACTGCGAAGAATACGAAGATGAACGCTACGATACTTTTCAGGAATGGAGAACCTGAAACCGTACCTGCTGCTGAACGTAGAACACCATCAGCTGGAACAATCGTCCATGCAAGAAGTGCAGAAACCGCTAATACTGCGATACCCGCAAGCTTAAGGCCTTTCTTCTCAACGTCTGTTAGCTTGCCCATTGAATCATTTGATAAATCTTCAGACGCTTCTTCGTCGTTGTATTTACCCAGTTTTGGTTCAACAATCTTCTCAGTTACAAATGCACCTGTAATCGCGATGAAGAAAGTAGAAACAAACATGAAGTACCAGTTTGATTCAGGACCAACGTTGTAAGTCGGGTCAATCATCTGTGCTGCTGTTGTGGTAATACCAGAAAGCAGTGGATCAACCGTACCGATTAGAAGGTTTGCTGAGTAACCACCAGATACACCAGCGAATGCTGCCGCTAGACCCGCTAATGGGTGACGACCCAAAGAGTGGAAAAGCATTGCTGCAAGCGGGATAAGTACTACATAACCAAGCTCTGAAGCCGTGTTAGAGATAATACCTGCAAAAACTACGGTTACCGTAACCATGCGCTTAGATGCGCCCATTACCATGCCACGCATCGCCGCAGATAATAGACCTGAGTGCTCAGCAATCGCTACACCTAGCATTGCAACAAGCACAGTACCTAATGGCGCAAAGCCAACAAAGTTTGTCACGAGATTAGTAACAATGAGCTGTAAGCCTTCAGCATTAAGTAAGCTTACAACGTAGATCATGCCGTCAGCAGCACGACCTGGAGCACCTTCTGGACGAGGGTCCATAACAGATACTTCAAAATATCCAGCGATACCTGAAGTGACTAGAATAGCGACACAGAAGATTGCGAAAAGAGTGATCGGGTGGGGTAATAGATTCCCCAAATACTCAACACCATCGAGAAAACGGGTAAAAATAGGTTTCTTTGGCGAGTTGTTTTTTATTGAAGCTGATGAACTCATCAGTTCCCTCCTTGTAGTGATTCCTATGCAATTGTGACAAAAATGTTCAAATTGCCAGCGAAGGGTACGCGACAAAATTATCAATTAGAAATTCAAAATGTTACAAAATGTGTAACAAACGACGATTTTTAACTCTATTTGAACAATTAATTAGCAAATAAATCTACATTAAATACAAAATCTAGATTTATAATTCACAACTACGCATTCACTACAAATATAACTAACGATATAACCTATTGATTCACTTGAAAATAAAACACATCGTACGCTAAATAAACACTCTATCTTTAATCAGGTTCCTCTTGAGGGAAAAGAAAAGCAGGCAAATGAATGAAGTTTGACTTTCCCCTCGTTTTTTACACACGTGTCACATCAAATTGACGGCTTATTTCTGAACCGCTTTGAATCTCGGATTGGTTTTACAGATAACATAGTGGCGGCCTCGGCGCTTTACTATCTGACAATCCGGGTGACGGCTCTTTGCACTTTTCAGTGATTTCACGACTTTCATTTATTTCGCTCCCTTACCTAATTGACCAAAACGACGAGTGAAGTTCGCAACACGTCCCTCTTTATATAGCACTCTCTGTTTACCGGTATAGAAAGGGTGCGACTTTGACGACACTTCAATAGTGAAATAAGGGTAAGTATTACCATCTTCCCATTCGATAGTACGCTCTGTTTTCAAGGTTGAGCCAATCAAGAAGTACTCATCAACACTGGTGTCGTGGAACACCACTGTGCGGTAGTCCGGGTGGATATTCGGTTTCATTGTATTTCCCTAAATAATTAAATTGATACGTTATAACATTTCAAATGATAATTATTATCAAAAGAAAAACAAGCGATTTTATGATATTTTTCCGCCATAGATCGTAATTAGAGAACGTCCACTCATGTACTCCATTGAACCTATTGGCTTTATAGAGTCTCCTTATAAAGAGAAGTTCGCGGTACCAAGGCAACCTAGATTGGTGCCGACATCCACCTCCAGAGTCAGGCTGGTTGACGCGGCAAACTGTCTTGAGTCTGTTCGTGATATTGAGCAATTTAGCCATGTGTGGTTGTTGTTTTTGTTCGATAAGAACCTTGAAGCGGGCTGGAAACCAACCGTGAGGCCACCTCGACTTGGCGGCAATGAACGTATCGGTGTCTTCGCATCGCGTGCCACCTTTAGGCCGAATGGAATAGGCATGTCTGCAGTTGAACTCAAAGGTGTCTCTCAAGAAAAGGGGCAGACTTGGTTGGATTTGGGCAGTGTCGATCTCGTCGACGGCACGCCGATCATCGACATCAAACCTTATATCCCCTACTCCGATTCGATTCCTGATGCACTAGGAGGGTTTGCTACTGATGAACCTGAAGTACTAGACGTGAACTTTTCACAGCAAGCCCAAACGAAACTGGCACAGCACCCGCAGGCGCGCCATATCATTCAGGTGATCAAAGAAGTGCTTGGTCAAGATCCACGTCCTGCCTATAAAAAAGGCAAGCTGGACAGTAAGGAATATGCGGTAAATTTGTTCGATCTTAACGTGAAATTCGTTGTTGAGGCGCTTTTCATCAATGTAACTGACATTGAACGCTTTTGAGATCCCAAATAGGCTGATATTATATGCGGCTATATCAGATTTGCTGTCGTCACTCACTGCAGCAAATTTTCTTTTATCAATGATGAAACGGATACCATAGAATGCGTACCAGTAACTACCTTCTTTCTACTCTGAAAGAGACTCCAAACGACGCAGAAGTTATCAGCCACCAGCTGATGCTACGTGCAGGTATGATCCGTAAGCTAGCTTCAGGTTTATATACTTGGCTACCTACTGGTCTACGTGTACTGCGTAAAGTCGAAAATATCGTTCGCCAAGAGATCGATAATGCAGGTGCCGTTGAAATCTTGATGCCCGTAGTTCAACCGTTTGAGCTTTGGGAAGAGACAGGCCGTTCTGAAAAGATGGGCCCTGAGCTACTTCGTTTCACAGACCGTCACTCTCGTCCGTTCGTTCTTAGCCCAACAGCTGAAGAAGTAGTGACGAGCCTAGTACGTAACGAGATCAGCTCTTACAAACAGCTACCTCTAAACCTGTACCAAATCCAGACTAAATTCCGTGATGAGCGCCGCCCTCGTTTTGGTGTAATGCGTGCACGTGAATTCTCTATGATGGATGCGTACAGCTTTGATATCGACAAAGAAGGCTTAGAAAAATCTTACCAAGCGATGCACGATGCTTACTGTAAAGCATTCGACCGCATGGGCCTTGAATACCGTCCAGTATTAGCTGACTCTGGCGCAATCGGCGGCAGCGGCTCTCAAGAGTTCCACGTTCTTGCTGAAAGCGGCGAAGACCTAATCGCATTCTCTTCTGAATCTGATTACGCAGCAAACATCGAGAAAGCAGAAGCACTAGCTCCTACTGAAGAAGTTGCAGCGCCAACTCAAGAGATGGAACTGGTTGATACGCCTAACGCAAAAACAATTGCTGAGCTTGTAGAACAACACGGTCTAGCAATCGAGAAGACAGTTAAGACTCTATTCGTTAAAGCATCTGATGAAGTAGAAGCAGATATCATTGCTCTAATCATCCGTGGTGACCACGAGCTTAACGAAGTGAAAGCAGAAAACCTTCCACAGGTTGCTTCTCCACTAGAGATGGCTTCTGAAGAAGAAATCCGTGCACTTGTTGGTGCAGGTCCTGGTTCACTTGGCCCTGTTGGCCTAGAGCTACCATTCATCGTTGACCGCTCTGTTGCTGTAATGAGCGACTTCGGCGCTGGTGCAAACGTAGACGGTAAACACTACTTCGGTATTAACTGGGGTCGTGACGTTGAACTTGCTCAAGTTGAAGACTTACGTAACGTTGTTGAAGGCGACCTTAGCCCATGTGGTAAAGGTACTATCCAGCTTAAGCGTGGTATCGAAGTTGGTCACATCTTCCAACTGGGTAATACTTACTCTAAAGCAATGAACTGTAACGTGCTTGGTCCTGATGGTAAGAGCGTAATCCTAGAAATGGGTTGTTACGGTATCGGTGTTTCACGTGTTGTTGCATCTGCTATCGAGCAAAACCACGATAAATTCGGTATCACTTGGCCAGACGCACTAGCGCCGTTCCAAGTTGCTATCGTACCAATGAACATGCACAAATCTGAGCGCGTTAAAGAAGCAGCTGAGAAGCTATACGCTGAATTAACAGCTATGGGTATCGAAGTACTATTTGATGACCGTAAAGAGCGTCCAGGTGTTATGTTTAAAGATATCGAGCTTGTGGGTATTCCTCACACTATCGTTATCGGTGATCGCAGCATGGACGAAGGTAACTTCGAATACAAAAACCGTCGTACTGGTGATAAAGAAGCTATCGCAATGGACACGGTTATCGAGCACCTTAAAGCTCAACTAGCTTAGTAATCCGATTACTGACTAGATAAACATTGAAAGGCTGCCATTAGGTGGCCTTTTTTGTACCTGTCGTTTCCCTTCAAGTTCTCTTCTATTTATCACTAGAGTAAATAACGTAAGTTAATCCCCTGTTCATCTTTAAATCCGTATATTGGGTTCATCAACTTTTTAGACCCGCTTACATTGGAGGTATCGATGGATATCAAAAGCTTACTTAACCAAGCACTTAAGTCAGATCTCGTTAAACAAGGTACTCAGAAGCTTTCCCAAGGATCTTCGAGTTTAAGCAGCCTCTCCCAAGGCAGTAACAGCAATGGCAAGGGTATCAACAAGAGCACACTGGGCGCTTTCGGTGCTGGTGCTGTTGGTGGTGGACTGTTAGGGGCGTTAATGGGCTCTAAGAAGACCAAGAAAATGGGTAAGAAAGCGGCTGGCATTGGAGGCGCAGCAGCACTGGGCGCTTTGGCTTATAAAGTCTACAACGACTACCAATCCAAACAAGGCCAGACTCCCAATGTCGAACAGGCTCAGTTTGATGAAAATGATGCAAACCACAGCGTTCTGATTCTACGTTCGATGATTGCCGCGTCTAAAGCTGATGGCCATGTTGATGAAGAAGAGATGGCTAAGATAGAGCAAGCCGTCGAGAATATGGGCGCTGATTATCAACTGACTAAATTAGTCTCTGAAGAACTGCATAAGCCACTCGACCCAAGCGAAATCGCTCAATTAGCCACGTCACCTCAACAGGCGAGTGAGATCTACTTAGCCTCTTTGATTGTGGCCGACGAACAGAACTTCATGGAAAAGGCGTACCTGAAAGAGCTCGCGAAACAGCTCAACCTTGCTGATGAAGTCACCTATCAACTTGAACAACAAGTCTCTGGCTAATCGTTAAATACCAAATGAATAGGTAAAGAGTAGCCTAAGCAGAGAACTAACCAAGTGAGATATTGAGCAAGAACAAACTAACTCTGAACTTGATCAGATCCACTTTGTTTTTGCTTATCTCTATGTGTATATTGAGATCTGTTATCATTTGGTTAGGTATAAAAATGAAAGTATACGATTGTTGTGATTTGGTTCGTGAACTGTATTCTCAAATTGGCAGTGGCGACCAAGGCTATATCCCTAAAGCGATCACCTGCGCAGTAAAAACATTGAATGACCTTGCTGCCGATGAATCTCTTCCTAAAGAAGCTCGCGAACGTGCAGCCTTTGCCGCTGCTAACTTACTAATTTCAGATTTCGAGGACTAATATGAACCTCGCTAACTTTGAAAAAATGGATCCTGTAATGTTGATGAGCATCGTCAACATGAAGCTTCGTGACGACTTCGGCGGAGATTTAGATCGAGTGGTCAACTTCTACGAAATCGACAAAGCAGCACTGATCGCGAAGCTCGCGTCTGCTGGTTTTGAGTATCTTCCAGAAGCCAAACAGTTTCGATAGTCGTTTAAAAATCTTCCTATTTAAAGGCCAACCTCTGTGTTGGTCTTTTTTTGTTGGTGATACGTAACAAGTAAACATGCAGTAAACCCGTTATAAATTATCTGTCTGCACCTATACTTTTATATCTTAGAGTCAACGAACGCGCCTTGAACCAAAGCGTATTGTTGTATAGGCTACCCAAACTAGCATATAAAACTCATCACCCAACTTGATGATAGTGAAGGATTAACAATGAAAAGACTCGGACTTTTAGCCGTTATCGCTGCCGCATTCACCGCAGGTTGCGCTTCAAATACTCAGCAAGACAATTTTCGTGAAGCCTCTTTTGAGCTGTGTAATACCGAAGTCGATATTTACTCTGTAAGCCATGATGAAAGAGTACGTATCGTCTGTTCTGATGGCTCTAAATTCGCTTTAAATAGCGAAGATACGCTAGAAGTAATGCGTGACATCAACATCGACTACTGCGATGGCGAAGGCTTAGGTAAGTTTAATGAAAGCCGTCATTACTACTCGTTCAAGTGTAAATCAGGCACCCTACTTAGCATCAAAAAGTAGAACCAACACAAACAAATACAAAGGGTTAATGTGAAAGCATTAGCCCTTTTTAGTACCCGCCTTTCTTTACTCTCATTCGCTGATCACCAGATACAAAAAAGACTCCCAACAGGAGCCTTTCAAATCGTATTTTTCAATCAAATAGCTTTAGTTCAAGGAAAAGGCGCGGAGTTTACGAATGTAAATGAGCACCTTTGACACAGAAATTAAGCTATTTGAGCCAGAAAAATTAAGCGTAAACTGGTAGACGCTTACAGATCTCTAGTACTTTTGCTTTAGTCGCTTCGATAACAGACTCATCACCCATGTTATCTAGGATGTCACAGATCCAACCTGCTAGCTCTTTCGCGTCTGCTTCTGAGAAACCGCGACGAGTGATAGAAGGAGAACCGATACGGATACCTGAAGTAACGAATGGGCTACGTGGGTCGTTTGGTACTGAGTTCTTGTTTACCGTGATGTTTGCTGCACCTAGTGCTGCATCTGCTTCTTTACCTGTGATGTCTTTGTTGATTAGGTCAACTAGGAACAGGTGGTTCTCTGTAGAACCTGAAACGATGTTGTAACCACGTGCTAGGAATTCAGCAACCATTGCTTTTGCGTTAGCAACAACGCGTGCTTGGTATTCTTTGAACTCTGGCTCTAGAGCTTCTTTGAACGCTACTGCTTTACCAGCGATAACGTGCATTAGAGGACCACCTTGGCCGCCTGGGAATACTGCTGAGTTCAGCTTCTTGTAAAGATCTTCGCCTTCGTTAGAAAGGATTAGACCACCACGAGGACCAGCAAGCGTTTTGTGCGTCGTTGTAGTTACTACGTGAGCGTGTGGAACTGGGTTCGGGTAAACGCCTGCAGCGATTAGACCTGCTACGTGAGCCATATCTACAAACAGGTAAGCACCTACTTTATCAGCGATTTCACGCATGCGCTTCCAATCACAGATTTGAGAGTAAGCAGAGAAACCACCGATGATCATCTTAGGCTTGTTCTCGATAGCCAGCTTTTCCATCTCTTCGTAATCGATTTGACCCGCTTCATCGATACCGTAAGGGATGATGTTGTAAAGCTTACCAGAGAAGTTTACTGGAGAACCGTGAGTTAGGTGACCACCGTGCGCTAGGCTCATACCTAGAACCGTATCGCCTGCATTTAATAGTGCCATGTATACAGCGTTGTTTGCTTGAGAACCTGAGTGAGGCTGTACGTTTGCGTACTCTGCACCAAATAGTTCACATGCACGTTCAATTGCTAGAGTTTCAACTTTGTCTACGTACTCACAACCACCGTAGTAACGCTTGCCTGGGTAGCCTTCAGCGTATTTGTTTGTTAGCTGAGAACCTTGAGCTTCCATTACACGTGGGCTTGTGTAGTTTTCTGAAGCGATAAGTTCGATGTGCTCTTCCTGACGAAGAGTTTCTTCTTGGATAGCTGCGAATAGATCCGCATCGTAATCAGCAATGTTCATGTCACGCTTAAGCATCTGTATCTCCTGACTCAGATTGTACTGAAAGTTTCAAAAAAACCACACAACGACCGAAAGCAAACGTTTCCGTCACCGTTTTGATGTGACGCATTCTACATAATTTGATCTAGGTCATAAAGAGCTAATTGCAATTTTATCATGCAGTTTTTTCATAATCACAAATAAGATTCATCATGGTTATTAAGCTTATCCAACCAAAGATGACGCTTACTGTCAATTTTACGATTTACACCCTGTAAAACGCAGATTACATAGGTTTACCTTAATTTTGCCCCTCTAGCTACCGAAAGCTAAGGTTTTTCTCTACTATGCACGCCTTTATTGGTTAGGTAATTATAAAAACGATGGAAAAACACTCACGTAAAGAAGATTGGGTAGCAATCCTCACTGGCACGTTTTTAGTGGCGTTAGGCGTCTTCTTTTTACAGTCAGCGAACCTGCTTACTGGTGGCACTACTGGCTTGGCTCTGCTTTTGAGTCAATTTATGCCAGTAACCTTTGGTATTTTGTACTTTATTGCTAATTGCCCATTCTACTTATTAGCATGGAAACGATTTGGCCGTCACTTCGCAATAAGCAGTGCCATATCAGGGGCTTTAGTGTCTGTGTTTGCCGATCATTTATACTTGGTGATTTCATTAGAAGTTCATAATGAGATTTACTGCGCTGTTGCAGGCGGCCTGTTGATGGGCTTAGGTATGCTGATCTTATTCCGTCATCGCTCAAGTTTGGGTGGCTTCAACGTCTTGTGTTTGTTCATTCAAGATCGCTACGGTATCTCAGTGGGCAAAACCCAAATGGCTATTGATGCGTGTATTCTGTTTGCATCATTCTTCTTCGTATCGCCTTGGGTGATTGCAGTTTCTGTATTGGGCACTGCGGTATTGAACATCGTATTAGCGATGAATCACAAGCCTACACGTTATTCAGTGAACTACGCGTCTTAGCGTTCACACCTGCTCTATCGCCTATCGTCGCTGGCTACTCGACACTCTAGCTGCAGACTCAAAGTACGATAATCCAGACTATAACTAAAACAAAAAGGCTTTGGGGAGCTCTCCAAAGCCTTTGTAAAAGCCCAATCCTTTAAGGGGAATAGAATCAGGCTTCTTAAAATGAAACAAGGTTAGCCTTCAATCAAGAGAATACGAGTTTCGTAAGGACGTAAGACTTGATGATGTACTGCTACTGAAGTGTTCGCTTCTTGATAGTTAGACAACAAACTCTTTGCCTTACTCATATCAAAACGTTCCGGTAAAACGCACTCCGCCTCTTCACCGTAGTAGTTATTAATACACAACAAAGTCTGACTATCAGTCTCGCGAGAATACGCAAATACCGATGGGTGCTCAGGCAATAAATCTTTGTAGCTACCATGAGTAATCACTGGCACTTCTTTACGTAACTCAATCAAGCTCTTGTAGAAGTAAAAAACAGAGTCTTTATCTTCTAGCGCTTGCTCAGCGTTGATCTCAGTGTAGTTATTTGCAACATCTAGCCACGGCTGAGCTTGTGAAAAGCCTGCATTGGCTTCACTGTTCCATTGCATCGGCGTGCGAGAATTATCACGAGATTTCTGCGCCAGAATCGCCATCATATCTTGATGCGCCACACCATCACGATTGACCATGATGTCATACATGTTGGTGCTCTCGACATCGCGATATTGGCAGATCTCGGTGTAACCTGGGTTGGTCATACCAATCTCTTCACCTTGATAAATATACGGCGTGCCTTGCATCATGTGTACAGACGCAGCCAGCATCTTGGCCGACTCAACACGATACTGCTGATCATCACCTAAGCGGCTCACTACTCGCGGTTGGTCGTGGTTACACCAGAACAATGCGCCCCACCCTTTGCCGTTCAAACCTGTTTGCCAATGATTGAAGATCGACTTGAGCTGCAAGAAATCAAACGGCGCATTGGTCCACTTTTCACCATTGGGGTAATCCACCTTAAGGTGGTGGAAGTTAAACACCATCGATAGTTCGCTGTTATCAATGTTTGAGTACTGTTGGCAATGCTCGAGTGTCGTTGAAGACATCTCGCCTACTGTGACGCTACCATATTTCTGGAATACCGCTTCGCTGATCTCTTTCAGATATTCATGCACTCGTGGGCCATCAGTATAAAAACGACGACCATCACCGATATCATCGTTAGGGAAATCTTGCTGTTTCGAAATCAAGTTGATCACATCCAAGCGGAAGCCATCAACGCCCTTCTCAGCCCAGAAGCTGATGACATCTTTCACTTCTTCGCGTACAACCGGGTTCTCCCAGTTGAGGTCGGCCTGCTCTTTCGCGAATAGGTGTAGGAAATACTGCCCAGTCGCTTCATCCATTTCCCATGCATTACCACCGAACTTAGACTGCCAGTTGGTGGGAGCTTGACCGTTTACAGGATCTTTCCAGATGTAGTAGTCGCGGTATGGGCTGTTTTTGTCACCCAATGCCGACTGAAACCACGCATGCTCGGTTGAGGTGTGGTTTACCACGATATCCATTACGATACGGATACCACGTTGGTGCGCTTCAGCCAGCAATAGGTCGAAGTCTTCCATGGTGCCGAATTGCGGGTTAATCGCATAGTAATCTGAAATATCGTAGCCGTTATCGATCATTGGGGATGCGTAAACTGGGGTTAACCAAATTGCATCCACACTCAAGTGTTTAAGATAATCCAGTTTTGAAATGATCCCTTTGATATCGCCAGTACCTTTACTGCCACTATCACAAAAGCTCTTTGGGTAGATTTGATAGATGGTTGCGGTTTTCCACCAACTTTCATCATGCTCAGTCATCGCCATCTCTAACACTCACTTACCAGAAAATATAAATAAAAAATCACCATGTGAATCATGGTCGAATAGCCGTTATAACTAAAAGAAAAAGCTATAACTAAGAGAAAAAGCGATGGCTCACTTTGGAGTCATCGCTTATTTAATGCATTACGCGTTGGCAGTTTCTAGCTCGCCCTTCATCTGTGCTCGTTTATAGAAGAACAGTGTTAACGTGACGGGTAGTACAATCGCCACCAGCATTGCAATTAAGTAAACAGACCAATATTGCGGTTGAATCGATAAGATGCCCGGCAAGCCACCAACACCGATACCATTCGCCATCACTCCTGCACTACCACAGATTGCAGCCGCTGCAGCACTGCCGATCATTGCGCTCAGCATTGGGAATTTGTATTTAAGGTTGATGCCGTACATCGCAGGCTCTGTTACACCTAAGTAGGCAGAGATTGCAGCTGGAACCGAGATGTCTCGTTCGCCTTCGTGTTTGCTTAAGATGATGATGCCGACAACCGCTGAAGCTTGTGCAATATTTGATAGCGCAATCAAAGGCCAGATTGGTGTGCCGCCTAAGTCTTGCATCAGTTGTAGGTCGACGGCGTTGGTTGTGTGGTGAATACCTGTAATAACCAAAGGTGCGTATAGGAAGCCAAATACCACAGAACCAAGAATCGCAAAATCACCAGTCATTGCCGCTTTAGCCGCGAATGCCACGCCATCGCCTAACATACGGCCAAATGGGCCAATGAAAGCGTGCGCTAGAATCACAGACAAAATAATCGACACGAACGGCACGACAACAAGGTAGAGGTAAGAAGGTACAATACGCTTAAGGTTGGTCTCAATGAACGCCAGAGCCACGCCCGCTAGCATCGCAGGTATCACCTGAGCTTGATAGCCGACCTTCTCAATCACGAACAAGCCAAAGTCCCACACCTCAGGTACAGATTTACCTATCATGTAAGCGTTCATCAATTGCGGGGAAACCAAGGTCACACCGAGCGTGATACCCAAAATAGGGGTTCCGCCGAGTTTCTTAACCGTCGCCCAACACACACCAACCGGCAGGAAGAAGAAAATCGCTTCGCCAATCAGCCACAAGAAAGAGTGAACGGTTGCCCAGAATTGGCTGATTTCAACGAGGGTTTTGCCGTCGAACATGCGAATATCGCCAATCACATTACGGAAACCAAGAATCAAACCACCAGTAATGATGGCAGGCAGCAGTGGTACGAAAATTTCGGCTAAATGGGAGATACCACGCTCAAGGAAGTTCATGTTCTGACGAGCAGCAAGCTTAGACTCATCTTTTGATGACGCCTCTTTACCCGTTTGCTCAATCAGAAGTGCGTACACTTCATCAACCTCTGTGCCAATCACGACTTGGAATTGACCTGCGTTCGTAAAGCAGCCTTTTACCAACTTCAGCTTTTCTAGTTCTGCTTTGTTCGCTTGGTCCGTATCATTCAATACAAAACGCAGTCGAGTCAGACAATGGCTGACACTCGCAATATTCTCTTTGCCACCGACTAACTCGATAAGACGCGCAACGTCTTGCTTCGCTATCTTACTCATACTACCCCACCCTGGTTTCATTCAATTACTCATCTAAACCATGCAGCAACAACCACTCAAGATTTAGATTTATGGGAACATTCCCAATTACGGTTATTATAATGCCCGCATGAATGATAAATTAAAATGGGAACAGTCCCATTAATTGAAAGAGATCACACTCTAATTTTAATCTAAGCGGTTAGATTTCGCTTAATTGAGTGGATTATAGAATCGGAGATTGGGTGTGATGAGAGATCTCTGAATTGCCTAAAAGCTGAGAGATCAATAGATTAGCCGCCAACTTACCTGCAGATTGGTAGCCAGGATCAATGCTAAATACACGAGGGAACAAGAAAGAGAGAAGATCATTACCACCAACGCCTGTCACAACCACATCTTCACGTTGTAGTTCTTGTAGACGCTTGATCACACCAAGAGCCAATGTATCACTGGCACAAACAAGTGCTTGAGTTGTAGGAGTCAGTACTTCATCCACCAGCTGATAAGCGCTTTCATGATGAAGTTGGCCAGTACGATAGTTCGCAATCAGTCCAGTGCTTTCGCACCAATCTAGATAAGCCTTAAGACGCAGCTCACCGGTTGATTTATCACTAGGATCAACACCAATAAAGCCGACATCTGAGATCCCCTGATCCGACAGATGCGCTAACGCACTATTGATCACCTGTTGGTTATCGTAATTAATCGACGTTACGTTCTCGGTATCCAGAGCAATAACCACGGCCTTGTGTTCCCACGCTTCGATTGCAGGAATATCGCAGTCAGTAAAGCCAAACACAATGATGCCATCCACATTGCGACGCTTAAGAACCTGAAGATGCTCGTTGGCTTTGTCTCTGTCGAGTTGGCTTTCCATGATCACCACGTCGTAATCCGCTTGATACAACTCAGCCAACATGGTACTTACAGCTTTGTTTTCAGAGGGAGAATCTAAACGAGAGATGATCACACCGATGACTTTTTGACTGCCACCGCGCATTGATTGCGCAGACTTTGAAGGCGTGTACCCAGATTCTTGAATTACTCTTTCCACCCTTTCACGGGTTTCAGGTTTCACTTTAGGATCATTGGTCAGAACGCGAGATACGGTTGACTTACCAACACCGGACAGCTTAGCAATATCGAGAATAGTGAGTTTTTTGCTCATAAAAAGTCTAACGTTAAAGGGAAGAGAAGAAAAAGTGAGAGTAGGTTCCCTCACTTAACTGTTTGTAAAATATAGCAGTTCTTACTATGACTTACTTTTGGCAATTACGATAGACCACACGGCCAAGTTCGAGGCGTGCGTCATCACCTTTAGTACGCAAAGTGATTCTGTTAATCATCTCTGAGGTGCCATCATCTAGAATGTATTTGGTGCCTGAGCCTGCCGGTACTTGAGTCAATTGGTACTCGTTATCAGGTAAACGTAATACTGCTTTTTCATTACTAAGGTAAGCCACATCAAACGACACGTCAGACTCACATTGATAAGTCACGAATTGATTATCCGATGCTGCGTTATCAGGGGTTGCTGATTTAGAGCACCCGACCAATGCTACCGTACATAGAGATGCTACCAACATAGCTTTCATACTTCGTTCCTCATCTTTATATAGTCAATGACACTTAGTTTAGTCTCAGGTTAGGAAAACCTTATTGATAAGTAAGTGCCTAGTGATAGGTAAATACCTTAGTGACAAATAAACGCTTAGCCTTTTAAGAAAGCAGGTACATCTTTAATGCTATCAAGTACCACACTAGCTAGCGCTTCACCCTTTTCAGTGATTGGCTTACCGGTTCTTACCAATACTTTAGTGCTAACACCTGCGGCTTCTGCAGCCATCATGTCTTCAGCCTTATCGCCAATCATCACAGAGTTAGCCATATCAATCTTCAGAAAGTCACGAGCAGAAATGAACATACCTGGCTTTGGCTTACGACATTCACAATCTTGCTTGTAATCACCAATGCCGTGTTCAGCGTGGTGAGGACAGTAATAAATGCCATCGAGCTCGACACCATTATCAACAAAGTTCCAATCCATCCACTGCGTTAAAGAAAGAAAACGGTCTTCGCTAAACATGCCACGAGCAATGCCTGACTGGTTAGTCACTAGCACCAATAAATAGCCCATATCTTTAAACGCTTTCGCCGCTTCAAACACACCGTCAATGTATTCAAAGTCATGCTCATCATGTACGTAGCCGTGATCAACGTTAATCACACCATCACGATCTAAAAAAACAGCAGGTTTAGACAAAATTTTGTTCTCTATCAACTCTCTATTAATCATTAATTATTACACGCTTTATTTGCTTCATCACTATCTATTTAGTTTTGCGTTCGTTAACGATTTGTTTCCAGCTTGGCCATACAATCGACGTTTAGCCGTCTAGACGTAAAAATATCTATTGACTTAGATCATAGAACACCATAGCATCGTCTGTAAATCGAGCGAGCTATCGACATATTATTCTGTTCTACCTGCACGGGTTTCTCTATGATTAAAGTGAATCAAGTCAACAAGGTTTTTTATCAAGGCACTAAAGAAATCAATGCCTTAATTGATATCAACCTCCACATTCCTCAAGGTCAAATCTTTGGAGTCATCGGCTCTTCAGGTGCAGGCAAAAGTACCCTAATCCGCTGTGTAAATATGTTGGAAGCGCCAACTTCAGGTGAAGTGATTGTTGACGGTATCGACCTGACAAAACTCAGCAAATCTGAACTTAGCGAAGCGCGCCGTAACATCGGCATGATTTTCCAGCACTTCAACCTGCTGTCTTCTCGTACTGTATTTAACAATGTAGCACTGCCTTTAGAACTTGCTGGTAAAGATAAAGCGGTTATTGAAGCAAAAGTGAGTGAGTTACTTGAACTCGTTGGCTTGGCGGATAAGCGTGACACTTACCCTGCAAACCTAAGTGGCGGTCAAAAGCAGCGTGTTGCGATTGCTCGTGCACTGGCCTCTGACCCGAAAGTACTGCTGTGTGATGAAGCGACTAGCGCACTGGATCCTGCAACCACTCAATCGATTCTTGAGCTACTCCGTGAAATCAACCGTAAGCTGAACATCACTATCCTGCTTATTACGCACGAGATGGATGTAGTGAAAAGCATTTGTCACGAGGTGGCGATCATTGGCGGTGGTGAATTGGTAGAGAAAGGCACAGTTGGTGACATCTTTGCTCACCCTAAGACTGAGCTTGCGCATCAATTCATTCGTTCAACGTTGGATCTGACGATTCCTGAAGATTACCAAGCACGCTTGCAAGAGACTCGCGTAAACAGCAGCTACCCACTGGTACGCCTAGAGTTTACGGGCGCAACGGTTGATGCTCCGCTGATGACTCAGATCGCACGCAAATTCAATATCGATGTCAGCATTCTAAGCTCTGACCTTGATTACGCCGGCGGCGTGAAGTTCGGCATGATGGTTGCCGAACTGTTCGGTAATGAAGCCGATGATAATGCTGCTATCCAATTCCTACGCGACAACAATGTAAAAGTAGAGGTGCTTGGTTATGTCCTTTAGTTTCAACGAGATTGCTGACTGGATCAGCCTTAACGGTAACCTTCTATTAGGCGCAACAGGCGAAACACTCTACATGGTTGCTGTTGCAGGCATTGTTGGCTTTGCTGTCGGTATTCCATTAGGCGTGATTCTACACACGACTAAAAAAGGTGGCCTGTTAGAGAACACCAAAGTAAACAAGATTCTAGGTGCGATTGTGAACGTGGGTCGTTCAGTACCTTTCTTAGTGTTGATGGTTGCAATTATCCCACTGACTAAGATGCTGATTGGTACCTTCATCGGTACAACCGCTGCGATTGTTCCACTAACGATTGGCGCTATTCCATTCGTGGCTCGACTTATCGAGAGTGCGCTACTTGAAGTACCAACAGGTCTAGTAGAAGCGGCTCAATCAATGGGCGCAACACCAACACAAATCATCAATAAGGTTCTGCTTCCTGAAGCACTACCGACTATTATCAACTCAGTAACGATTACGCTAGTGACGCTGGTGAGCTACTCGGCAATGGCAGGTACGGTTGGTGGTGGTGGCCTAGGTGATGTCGCGATTCGTTACGGATTCCACCGTTACGATGTGACTATCATGGCTATAACGGTAGTGATGTTGATTGTGCTTGTACAAATTATTCAATCAATCGGTGATTCATTAGTTCGCCGTGTTGACCACAGATAAAGACTCAGCGTTAAAACGCAAACTATCTAAGACAAGAGTCGTCTGAACCAAATTAAATAGATTTATTAAAAGGAGATTATTATGAAATTTAGCCTTAAAGGTTTACTTACTATCGCAGCAGCGGCATCAGCGCTAGTACTAGCAGGTTGTGGTGATAAAGAAGTGGATACTTCTAAAGTAAAAGTTGGCGTAATGGCAGGTGCTGAAGCACAGGTTGCTGAAGTTGCAGCTAAAGTAGCCAAAGAGCAGTACGGCCTAGACGTTGAACTGGTTACTTTCACGGATTACGTAACACCAAACGCGGCACTGGATGACGGCTCTATCGACATCAACGCATTCCAACACGCACCGTACCTAGATCAGCAAGTAGCTGACCGTGGTTACAAACTGACTATCGCTGGTAACACGTTTGTTTACCCTATCGCTGGTTACTCTAAAGAAGTGAAGTCTGTAGACGAAATCCAAGACGGTGCTCGTATTGCGGTACCAAACGATCCAACAAACCTAGGTCGTTCTCTACTGCTTCTTGAGCAGCAAGGTCTTCTTGAGCTTCGTGAAGGTGCTGGTCTTCTAGCAACCGTTCGTGACATCGTTAAGAACCCTAAGAACCTAACGATTGTTGAACTAGACGCAGCACAACTGCCACGTTCTCTTGATGATGTAGCGCTTTCTATCATCAACACAACTTACGCAAGTTCTATCAACCTGACTCCACAAAAAGATGGCGTATTCGTTGAAGACAAAGATTCTCCTTACGTAAACCTAATCGTTTCTCGTGAAGACAACCTAAACGCTGAAAACGTTCAGAACTTCGTTAAAGCTTACCAAACTGAAGAAGTTTACAACGCAGCTTCTGATATCTTCCAAGGTGGCGTAGTTAAAGGTTGGTAATCACCTAAACTGCAGCATTGTATAGATACCCGAAGGGGCTGACATAACGTCAGCCCCTTTTTTATGTACTGCAATTTTTTAGTTACCGCAGTTCGTTAGAAAGGCTCGGCTTACCACCAAGCTTCTACTTGCATACCGACACTCATTTCACTGTTCTTACCTTCACCGAAGGCATTGTCATTTTCAGCATCGTTTAGGTAAGTCGCAAAAATACGGAACTCAGGACGAGACCAGAAACCCACTTGCGGAACCCAAGCCTGAGCAACGGTAAACTTACCACCCGCGCCGTCTTGGTTATCAATGGTTTCCACAAAGCCACCAATTTCAAGAATGGTACGCATGCGCTTGTCCCACTTATAAAGCGGACGGATGACTGCACTGAACGACTCATCATCACTGTTATTCGCGCCAACACCCGATGACGCAGCATAACGAACCGTGTGACCAAATTCGATATTCTCACCAATCGCAAGCACACCCCAGTTAATCAATCGGAAGCCATCCGCATCGTTGTTGTTTGCATCACGAACGATGCCCTTACCGGTACCAAAGGTTGTCATCTGTTCGGCATAGCCAGAATTCGCCACTTGGAGAATGGTTTTGTTGAAACCACCCACTAGGTTTTGATTTAGGCTGGCTGTCAGCATCACGCTATCATCCGCGTCCACCGTTTGGCCCTGCTTTTCATTGGCGAAGTTCATATCAATACCGACCTCTAGATCCGCATTGTTCCACAATGGAATACCCGCATAACGTATATCAGCAATCATGGCTGTGGTTTCTTTGCCATCAAACACATCGCCTGTCACTGTGTCTTGAATCAAAGCCACCGATAATTTACCTGGTCCCATATTGATGTGTTCCACACCCGCACCAATGCCGCTTACATCCCAGTAGTAGTTATCAACAATGTGTACATCATGGCGTTGGTAGTAGCGCTCGCCCGCCCAAATGCCAATATCCTTGTCTTCAAAAAGCCCTACCGCTTGAACATTGAGTTGAACGACATCCACGCTTTTATCCGCCGCGTTCTCATCTTGGCCTTGCCAGTACGACAACATGGAATCAACTAAAAATGAAACGTCGTCCTCAGCATACACTTCTTTTCTAAAACCAAACTCGCCATACAGGTCATTTTCATTGCCGAGTCGGCCAACTTTACTTACCTCCCATTTACTATTTGAACCGCCTTCATTACTCAGGCCAACGCCGCCACGCATGTAGCCATTAAACTCCAATGGCGTGGTTTCATCAGCGTATAAATTAGGTGCAAGTAAAGCAGTAGAGAGTGCAGCAGCAATAGGTAACAGTTTCATCGTCCATTCCTTTAAGATCTAGAATTACGTTATTTTTATAAATGGGAACATTCCCATGGGATCGATCCCATTTATATTGAGAGGAATATAAATTGAAAGGGAGCTGATTGATTACTGTGATCCAGTTAACTATTGAAATGATCAAAAGTTGATGGGTGTGGAATTATTTCGGTGAATACTTGAGGACTACAGAGAGAGACATACAGCACAGAATATGTGCATTTCAGAGCTGAATAGGTTCGACAATATTGGCAAAGCCCAATACTGATTAATGCTCAATATAGAGGTCAAAAAAAGAGAAACAGACGAGAAGCTAACAGGGAGAAAACAGAGGAATAAGTATCGAAGTATTGATCAACACTTCGATACCTTGAATCGCAAATTAAGCTTTAGGAGTTAGGGATTAAGAGTTACTTAAGATGATCCCAAGAGATGTTTGATACCAGACGGCAATCATCACACTTGAAATAGAAAATGTCGTGGATCGGCGCATCTAGCAGCCATTCACCACCACATTGCGGACATTTACGTTCTTTTTCAGCTTTTAAGCTGATGCCACCCACGCGATACAAGTAATAATAAGTCGGGATCTTCGTAAGATATTCTATGCGTCCTCTTAAGCCCCAACCGCGTTTGAACAACACGCTTTTGGTATCACTGATCTCAGTCAGAGTTGCGTGTTCAGCACGACAACCACCACCCATTTGGACTTCATCACAGGCTTGCCATTCAGTCTGCCATTTCAACACGGCTTTATGGTCACCATTGAAGGTTGGCGGGTTGCGGTACAGAGGGATCGGCAACAAGCTGTCACCACTACGTAGCGGTGAACAGGTATGAACGAACGTCGTGTAAAGCACCTGCCAGCTAGGCGCTTCGTCTTCAGCTACTTCTTCAGAGTTCAGATCTCGGCCAAGTAAACGCATTTTCGGCGCAAGCAGGCTCGCATTAGACAAGCGATCAAAGCACACTTTTACGAAATCTGAGTGGTTACGCGGATGTAAGCTGTCTTGCTCTGGGCAGACAACGCGAACATAAAACTCGCCGTCTCCCATCACGATAGGAAATTCACGACCCAGCACCTGTCCGTTATAACGAAGTGCATCCATTAAGCCATTAACAGCCTTGTCGACAGCGCTTACCGTTGTGTTATCAAAACACTCAAATTGAAGTTCTAGTACGTACATCTATTTATACCGCTGGTTGTAGCTTTTCTAAAAATTCTGCCAAAGTCTCGGCTAGTACATCTCGATTTTTGGTGCCTAAGCGCTCTAAAATCACGTTGCCCGTTAAGTTACAGATAGAGATAACATCCAGTTCCGCGTCAGTCGCTGCGATAAAAACCGTAGGCTTTAGTTTTAAGCGACGTTGAGTCACGAGGTGACCTAAGATGTTTTCTTGTAGGCATTCGAAGTCTTCATCACTCCAAATCTGTAATAGAGTCAGTTCATTGCCGTCGAAGGTCGCGTTCATATCTGCGCTGTATTGCGCACCGTAGAAGGTTTTGATGTCTTCGTGCAGCGTCAACTCAATGCCAGTTTCTACGTTGGTGAAATCCGCAAATTGCTCACGTGGATAGTGCTTCCATAACACGGCATCGCCGCTCTTTTCTTCTACACATGGCGATACCACGTCCACCAACTCCTCATTGCGAGGTAAGCTTTGGTGTTGCTGTTGCCACGCGTCAACGTATCGCTGACTAAAAGAAAGTAGTGCGTCTTGAGCACGTTGAGTCATGAAAATCTCCTAAACACAAAATAATAAATAGAATCCGAGCCCTTTCCGTGTCGATTAGGCGATGACTTAATGACAGGGTAATGGGGATTCAGTAAAATCGACCCCATTCTAATCGAATTTGAAACGAAAGTATGAGCAAATATTCTGACGCAAAAGAGCTAGCGGGTTTAACCCTAGGCCAAAAAACTGAGTACTCTAACCAATACGATGCAAGTTTATTGCAACCAGTACCTCGTAGCCTGAATCGTGATGATCTTGCGCTAAACGGTGAACTGCCTTTTGTTGGTCATGATATTTGGACGATGTACGAACTTTCGTGGCTAAACACTAATGGCCTACCACAAGTCGCCGTGGGTGAAGTTTTCATCCCAGCAACGAGCCCAAACTTAATTGAATCAAAATCTTTCAAGCTGTACCTAAACAGCTACAACCAGACTCAATTCGAAAACTGGGAACAAGTAACTGAGCGCCTGACCCAAGATTTGTCAGCATGTGCAGGCGAAACCGTCATTGTGAATGTAAACTCAGTAACCGACTACACCAACCAACCTATCGTAACGATGGAAGGCGAATGTATCGACAACCAAGATATCCAAATCACTAGCTACGACTTTGAAGCATCACTGCTTGAAGGTGCTGCTGGCGAACAAGAAGTGGAAGAAACACTGCACAGCCACCTATTGAAGTCGAACTGTTTGATCACCAACCAACCGGACTGGGGCAGCGTTGAGATCGCATATTCAGGTAAGCAAATTGACCGTGAAGCTCTGCTACGCTATTTAGTTTCTTTCCGTGAACACAACGAATTCCACGAACAATGTGTTGAACGTATCTTCACTGACATCATGAAATACTGTGGCCCATCGAAGCTCACCGTATTCGCACGTTACACGCGTCGTGGTGGTCTGGATATCAACCCATACCGTTCAACAGAGCAAGATAGACCAAGCCACAACAAGCGTATGGCTCGCCAATAATAGGCTCACAGGACACACACTTATTGGAACCTACCTCATCTTTAAAAGGACATTGAAATGCGTTGGTTATACGTTGTTAGCCTATTTATTTTAAGCTTAAGCACATCGGTTAATGCGTCGGTCTATTCATCGGCGCTGCTCAACGAAGCCAATAATTTGGTTGAGATCGAGCCGAGCCAAGCAAAACAAATGGCCAACAGCTACCTAACGCTACGTGTCCTTTCTGATCAACGCGAGAAAAGCCCTTCGGCGATTTCTCGCGAAGAGACAGACTCTTCGATTCGAACACCAAACAGCAGTATCGATGCCTACAAGATCTTAGCGAAAGCCGAATACAACCTTGGCAACATTCGTATTGCAATTCAGCACATCGACAAAGCCTCTGAGCTTGCGAAAACCTATAAGCTTGAGTACCTAAAACTGGATCTAGAGATCCTAAAAGTACGCTTACTTTGGCTAAGTGACCGAAAGTCAGCCAAAGCAAAGGCAGAGCTAGCCAATATTGAAACAAACCTAGAATCGGTGAATAAAACCTTACGTCTGACGGAAGGCATCACCTATCGCTTGATCATGTTGAAAGCCGATATCGCCTCCTTCGATAACAAGATCGATGAAGCGGAAAAGTTCTACCAAGAAGCGAAGACCTACCTCGACCAACGTTACTCTGAAAAAGTAACCATCGACTATCACATCTCAGTTGGTGAGTTTTACCTGAACCACAAAGAGTACAACCACGCGCTATCTGAGTTGTTGTATGGCTATTGGAAGTCGGTAGAAGGCAATTTGAGCTCTCGTTTGGCTAAGGTAAACCGCCTACTGGCACAGCTTTTCTTTGAGCGACAAGTATTAGATAAAGCACTAGAACACCTATCTCAAGCTGCTGATTTTTATGACAACTTTGAAAATTCACCCGTATTAGCACAAGTGCTTAAAAAGATGGGTGATGTGTACTTCTTCCAAGGTAAATACAACCTTGCCTTAGTACACTTTTTCAATGTTCTGGATCACGAGAGTACCGACCGAGACATCTACCAAGTCATTGATATTCGTCTAAGTTTATCGGCAACCTACTTACGTCTTTATAACTACCCTCTTGCAGAGCAGTACCTAACCCGTGCCCTTGAACTGCTGGAGTACACCGACATTCCGAAACTGGAAGGTCGCGCTGCACTGCTATCGGCAGGTTTGGCTTACCATCTGCAAGAGAGCGAAGATGTGATCAAGCATGCGACACGCGCACTTGAGATCTCGCGCCAGGTCGAGAATATACGTTTGTCGCAACGTTCATATTACTTACTCTCTTTGGGTTATGAACAAGCAGGTCGTCCACAACAGGCGTTGGCTAACCTTAAGCAATACAACAGTCTTGTCTCTTTAGAACAGCAAAAACTCAACCGTGTTGGTGAAGACGCATTCCGCCAACAGAAAGAGTTTGCCGAACAAACTCTGCACTATGCAGGCCAAGCGCAAGAGCTAGAGAAATACAAACTGGAACATCGTAAGTTCCAGAAGATCTCGTTCGCCCTATTCTTGTTCAGTATTATCTTGTTCTTCTTTGTGCTGCGTCGCGGCTACATCATTCAAACCTTAGCCAAAGAAGTGGACTCATTGCGCACGGATCTGTTTACGCACTCACGTTCAAAACTTCCGAACCTAAGAATGCTCAATGCGAAGCTTTCAAATTCATTAGAGCAAACCAGCCAAACCTTTGAACAGTGGCAGATGGGCGAATTGATTCATGAGCCACTCAACGACCGTTTACGCTTCGTGATGATTGATTTGCCCTTCCTTCGCAACATGTACACGCAAAATGGTTATAAAGCGGGTCTCGAGCTCGAAGACGCTTTCGGCGAGTTCTTAAAATCAAAGCTGGAAGGCCCTGCTCGTGTTTACCACTTCTCGGACGCCAACCTGCTTTATATCGAACCTAACTCAGACCGTGATTTATCACCTGAGGCGATGTTCAAAAAGATTCAATCTTGGGTGAATAACTTCGAACCCGAACGCAACATCAACCGAACCGTTCGCATGGGCATCGCGGATTACCCGTTCTTGCCACGCGCTTACACCGCGATTAACGATCAAGAGCTGCTCGACGTGTTATTGATGTCAACCAACCTAGCGCGTGAGATAAGTCTCAAAGAGCGCAGCAGCCAGTGGGTATACCTCAAAGCTATCGACAATGCACCAGCGGCAAGCCTTGCAACCGGTAACATAAGAGAAGCGTGTAAACATGCGATTAATCAAGGGTTAATAAAAATACAATCGTCGTACCAGAATGAGGACAACATCAAAAAAATGCTAAAAGATGACTGATTTGCGAGCGGTTAAGACTTGCAAGTCGTGACCTTATTTTTAGTTTTGTTATTATCGATGTAACGGAATTTCATCAAAATGATCGAGATCGGTCTACGCGGCGCTAATTAATACATCTATGGGCATTCTTGAAAAAGACATTCAGGCGCAACTCCACCAGCTGAAATCTCAGTTGGAGCAGGTCCGTTTGACGCAAAGAGACACCTCGTTCAAATTTATTCGAGAACAGAAAGTTCTAAAACGTATCGTCACATCTTTAAGTGATGCATGTGTTGGCAGTAACAGCCATTTAGATGAAAACCTCATTGCCCTTAGGGAAGAGCTAGAAAAGCAAAAAGACATTAGCTCAATGATCCCAAAGCTGGCAGTATTAGAAAGGATGCTTAAGCAGAAAACGTTGGCTATGGATAAACAGAACGGATATCTGGACGATAGCATTAAGCACAGTGGGGAAACGCTGCAACGCATCACTGGTTTACCAGCGCAGTTGAAACGCGACCTACGAAACTTACTTAGCTTCTCCGAATGCAATGGCAGTCAGAAAGTCGACCATGCCATGAAACTTCTCGGTATTTATGAGCGTGCCATAAAGATTATGGCGAACAACTCACGCACCCATTTTGCCGACGCTGCACAATCTCCAGAGCAAGAACTCCTTTCCGACCTATCAAACGAATTACAACATCTGATCACTGAACTCGACTTCGAGGGTGAATCGGGTGATCTGCTTACCGATATTCGAGCAAAGCTACTACTTGGTGTTTCCACACAAAACCTACTTGAGCTGACGCTTCAAATTCTCAAGCTGGTCATTGAAGGCACCAATCTAGAGCGCAAAAAGTCTGAACAGTTTATTGATCAGCTTAACTCTTCACTTGCGTCTAGCATCAAAACCGCAGACCAAAATGCCGACCAGAGCCAAAGCTACTTTGAGCATCGACAAGGTCTGAATTCAGAATTGAATGAATTGGTTTCTAAGAGCCAAAGCTCAGTGGATAAAGCTACAGACATCGATAATTTAAAGATGTCGATTAATCCGCTGCTCAGTGAAATAGCCTCGCTTTCAGAAAGACTGAATCACGCGGAGCAGAAAGAACAAGCTCTGATAGAGAGAATGAGTTACGGAAAAACTCAGTTAGACTCGCTCTATGAAGTCACCCAAGATTACCGTAAGCGCTTGGAAGATCAGGCGCAGCGTATGCTGCTTGACCCTCTAACGAAGGTGTACAACCGCACTGCTTTTACCGATCGTTTAGAACTTGAATACCGCCGCTGGATTCGCGCTCAACACTCACTGCGTGTGGTACTGCTAGACATCGATAACTTCAAAGCCATTAATGATAGCTTTGGTTATACCGCAGGCGACAAGGCACTCAAGATCATCGCGAGAACCATCACCAAAGAAACCGGCACCACCGATACTGTGGCTCGCTTTTCTGGTGAGGAGTTTATCTTGTTGCTACCCGAACAAACCGATGAATATTGCCATCAGGTGATTCAAAACATCCAGACTCAAGTTAGCCGCTTACCGTTTAAGTTCCGTGACCAACAAATCACGATTACCTTATGTGCTGCGAGTACTCAATTTAAAGAATCAGATACACCTGAAGAAGTGCTAGAGCGACTCAATAAGACGCTAAATAAAGCAAAACAGCGCGGTACTAACCAGCTGGTTTGGAACTAGACCTTTCCTAGATTTAATTTATTTCATTTTTTCAAATACTTATCACATACCATTTCCTTCAATGTTTGCTAAGCTAATGATTAACATTCGCTTAACAAGCATTCTTGGCAAGCAATGCTGTAAAGTCGCTCTTAAACCTATGTATAGTCGCTCTTAAGCCGATACATATGAGCTATTAAGCAAGTTTACAAAAGCCATTAAGCAACGCTGTCGTATCCGTTTCGTCTGGTTAACTCTCTCACCCTTAACCAAACACTTTCAACGTTTGCTTCTCACTCTCGAGCCAGAGGGTCACTTCAACGTCCCCTGCTCTTTTCAACAAGGAGGCACTATGATCACTCATATCAGCCCTGCCGGTAGCATGGATTTACTCTCTCAACTTGAGGTTGAGCGTCTTAAAAAAACCGCATCTAGTGATCTGTACCAACTGTATCGTAACTGTACGTTAGCGGTACTCAACTCAGGTAGCCACACCGACAACTCTAAAGAGTTGCTCGACAAGTATCTGTCGTTCGATGTCGAAGTCGTTCGCCGTGAGCGTGGTATCAAGCTCGAACTGAGCAACCCACCTGAGCATGCTTTTGTTGATGGTGAAATCATCAAGGGCATCCAAGAACACCTATTTTCAGTGCTGCGTGACATTGTTTACGTCAACATGCACTTAGCCGATAACCAAAGGCTCAACCTCACCAACGCCACTCACATCACCAATCTTGTGTTTGGTATTTTGAGAAACGCAGGTGCGCTAACTCCGGGCATCGAGCCAAACCTCATCGTTTGTTGGGGTGGTCACTCTATTAATGCCAGCGAATACCAATACACGCGCGAAGTGGGTAATGAACTTGGCCTGCGTGAACTAAACATCTGTACTGGTTGTGGGCCGGGCGCGATGGAGGGTCCAATGAAAGGGGCTGCGATTGGTCACGCAAAACAGCGTTACACCGATCATCGTTATCTAGGGCTTACTGAGCCTTCGATCATTGCGGCTGAGCCACCAAACCCAATAGTGAACGAGCTGGTGATCATGCCAGACATCGAGAAACGTCTCGAAGCCTTCGTTCGTATGGCGCATGGCATCATCATTTTCCCAGGCGGCCCAGGTACTGCCGAAGAGCTGTTGTATATATTAGGGATCATGATGCACCCGAATAACGCTGAACAGCCAATGCCGATTGTGTTAACGGGCTCAAAAGAGAGCGAAGCTTACTTCCGTTCGATTGATAAGTTCATTGGTGAGACCTTAGGTCCTGATGCACAAAAACACTATGAGATCGTTATTGATGACCCAGCACGTGCTGCAAAAATTATGAAACAAGCGATGCCAAATGTGCGCTCTCACCGTAAAGAAACCGGTGATGCGTACAGCTACAACTGGTCACTGCATATTGAACCAGAGTTCCAACTGCCGTTCGACCCGACTCATGAGTCAATGGCGGCGCTGGATCTTCATATGGACCAAAAAACAGAGAGCCTAGCAGCGAATTTACGTAAAGCGTTCTCTGGCATAGTGGCAGGTAACGTCAAAGCTGAAGGTATTCTAGAAATAGAAAAACATGGCCCATTCATTATTGATGGTGACAAAGAGCTGATGACCAAAATGGACCAACTGCTGAATGACTTTGTTGAACAACATCGAATGAAGCTGCCGGGCGGTACGGACTACGTGCCTTGTTATAAAATAGCACCGAGCGATTAATTACACTCATTCACTGCAACCAAGTAACAGATAACCAATTGCCAGGCATAACGTTAATCAGGTTATGACGTTTACGTCGCTAACGTTTCAACTCACCAAGTGATACGTTACTATAAGGGGCTAGCAGCCCCTTTTTTATTGCCTATTTAGTGGAAACTTATGTCTATCCATCTTGTTATCATCGATGCCTTAAACCTCATCCGACGCGTGCACTCTGTTCAGCCAGATCCAACCGATATAGCAAGAACCATCACCACGACCACTCGTACGCTCAATAAAATTCTTTCTGAGTCTAAGCCAACTCACATCATCGCGGTTTTTGATCATCACTTACAAGACCGAGGCTGGCGTGCCGAAGTACTGCCTGCTTATAAACAAAACCGTAAACCGATGCCAGAACCACTGATGAAGGGCCTTGATGCGATCCAACAAGCTTGGTGGGAGTTAGGTATTGATTCACTATTGTCGGATGGCGATGAAGCGGATGATCTAGTGGCAACATTGGCAAAGAAAGTGGCTGACCACGGAGAAACCGTCACCATCATTTCGACAGATAAGGGCTACTGCCAACTGCTATCACCTACCCTGCAGATCCGTGATTACTTCCAACATCGCTGGTTGGATAAACCCTTTATCGAAGCGGAGTTTGGGGTAAAGCCTGAGCAGCTTGCTGATTACTGGGGCTTAACCGGTGTCAGCTCTAGCCAAGTACCGGGAATCCCAGGTGTCGGCCCTAAAGCGGCAAAAGAGATATTAACCACCTACCCAGATATTGAAACCGCCTATCAAGCAGAAGACCTGCCGAAGAAATATCGCAAGAAATTCGATGAACACATCGAATCAGCTCGTTTATGTAAGCTGGTTTCGGCTTTGAAAACAGACATCGATTTAGGTTTTAACCTGCAAGATATTCGCTACGAAGCGAACGCTTAGATCTCATATACAAAGCCTCTATTATAACGAACGTCTGTTATACAGAGCTTCAGATACAGAAAAGCCTTAGTCGACACTAAGGCTTTTTGTTATTTACGGCGACCGCCTAAGCGGACTCAATCGGATGATTAGAAGTTATAAGCGATAGAAGCTTTGAAGTTACGACCGGCTTCGTAGCTGGTGTACTTGTCTGAGCCCCAAGAGATACCAAAGCCAGTGTGCTCTGCGTATTTCTTATCAAGTAGGTTATCGATACCGATGTTCATCTCTAGGTCTTTAGCAAACGTAGGCGTGTAAGCCGCCCAAATGTTGTGTGTTGCAAAACCAGCACGCTTCACTTGTTCACCGTCTTCGTCCATGTAGTCATTACCTGGAACGAAGCGAGAATCCCAACCAAACACAAACTCGCTGTTTAGGCTGTAGTTGAAGCCCGCTTTGAAGTTGTGAATGCCTGTTTTGCTCATATGGCTGGTCTTGCCATTTTCTAGATCTTTCTGGTCACCGTCTGAGTATGAGTGGTTCGCGTATACACTTAGAGAATCTAGCTCATAGCTCAATACTGTTTCCACACCCCACACTTCAACATCATACTGGTTTGCCAGTGTTGAGTTGTTCTTGGTTGGGTGCATTTGGTTATCAAGGTTGTAGGTGTAAGCCGTGAAACCTAGGATTGCGTAGTCAGCAGCAAGCAGACGCGTCAGCTCGTAATCAAAACCCGCTTCGTAGTTGTTACCCGTCATCGCCTTAGTATCAGACTGGTTCACATCAGGTGCAGCTTTCATCGTTAATGCTTCTGGTAATGATGCACCTTTAAACAGACGACCATAGCCGACACGAAGTTTTAGGTTATCCGTGGTTTGGTATTCACCTTTGAATTTAGGAGACAACTGGTCGAAGTCGCCATCGTAAACACCACCAAGTTTATGAACGTCGTAACGCAAGCCAGTAGTTAGGCGGAAATCACTGAACTCATACATGTCTTGTAGGTAAAGGCCGTAAGCCGTCACCGTACCACCATCCATGCCGTACTTCTTAGTTTCACCTTGCTTAGAACCGCTTTGGTAAACACCGTCATCCGCATCAATCCACTGCTCTGCCTTATAACCATCAAGACCGTAAGTCAGCTCATGCTCGCCAACCCAAGAGATATTACGGATGTCACCACCAATGGTCGTCACATTGTATTCGCGATCAGGAATAGCAATTGTGCCATCTTTAATCCAGTTACCGTTCGCGTCTTTATCCCAAGCAGTATCAACAAGCGCATCACGCTCCATGTACTGGCGGTTGTAGTAGATATTGGTTTTCAGATGTACCAAGTCACTACCTGCATCGTATTCGTGCTGTAGAGTCACAGTATCGCGGTTGAGCGAGTGGTAGTTGTGTTCATCATCAGCATACAGCGCACCAGCCTTCTCACCAGACAGCTGGCGCTTACCGCCATCGTTGTATCGGTTGAAAGTCAGCTTGAATTCGTTGGCATCATTGGGAATGAAAACAACCTTAGCTAAGCCAGACTTAAGCTCGCCCTGCTTAGACGTTACCGCTTCCTGATCTGGGATATGTAGGTCGCCATCTTCTGAGTAGTTTGCAATACCCATGAACTGCAGCTTGTCGTTCACTTTTGCGTACACAGCAACATTGGTTGCGAAACGCTCGTAAGCCGTTTGGTAGCTAGTTTTAACTCGAGCACCAATGCTTTCACCTGGCTTAAGAAGGTCGCTTGGATCTTTAGTCTCATAGCTAAACGAGCCATTGATCGCACCTGAACCCGATAGCGCAGAGTTACCGCCGAGTTCAATTTCAGCACGCTTAAGCATCGCTGGGTCAATCGCCTGATCACCTGAGTGGTGGAACAGCTGACCTTCTTGACGAGCACCATCAATGGTCACTACGGCAAATTTGTCTTCCATACCACGTACATACACTTTACGAGAGTAACGCGCGTTTCCGTCTACCGTCACACTTGGCATGGTGTTCAGGACATCTTTGATGTCCGATGCTTGTTTCTTTTCAAGCGTGTCAGAGTTGATTTCAGTCTGAACAAGTTGGTCAAGGGCAGAACCGATAACAACAACGGTTTCTTGTTCGTCAGCAGCAAGCGCTGTAAATGAAGTTAAGGCGACCGTAACAGCCACTGATAATGCTTTAAGTTTCATATTCTGTTTTTATATTTTATAGATTCGAGTGAGGAGGCGTGAATATTACACAGTTTGAATGATAATTCTTATCATTTACATTCTTTACTTACGTTCCCTTACTTTTAATAAAACAGAATTCGATTAGGATGTTCTGGCTGTAAAACTTACTTCGTTTTGCTGCTGAATCTTTGAATAAACCCTTCTTCGTATCACCCCTGAATTAGGTAGCCGTATGTCTCGATCACTTACGGCTTTTTTCATATCAAATCACCGCTGATATAGGATATTTAACGATTTTCATGTCAGTTATGTTGATAAGCCATAACACCAATATTTGGCTCATTAATGCGACTTCTCACAACATGTAACGATGGATCTAACTGAGCGATTGCCAAACTGCAGATACAAAAAATGCCCCTTAAAGGAGCATTTTCTTTATCTCGATACTGAGACTGGCACTAATGCAAATATTAATGCGGTGAGATGTTTGAAAGCGACTGGATATGAACCGTGATCTCTTCGCGATCGTGGTAAAGGTGCTTAGCTTGCATCTTGAACTTCACTTTATTCTCAATAAGGAACACTTTTAGGTTCTCGATATCCTGCAGTACTTCATCGTAACGGCCTTTCATCGGTAGTTTCAGGTTGAATAGTGCTTCTTGCGCCCAACCTTTGATGATCCACTCACCCATAAGGTGTGCAACACGAGCTGGCTTCTCAACCATGTCACAGATAATCCAAGTTACGTTCTTACGGTCTGGTTCGAACTTAAAGCCATCCACCATGTGGTGCTTAATCTGACCCGTTTCCATTAGACTCTCTGCCATCATGCCGTTATCAACACAGTGAACAAACATCGAACGCTTAACCAGTTGGTAAGTCCAACCGCCTGGACACGCACCTAAATCAACACCCCACATACCCGGAGCCAAACGCTCATCCCACTCATCACGAGGGATGAATACGTGGAACGCTTCTTCTAGCTTCAACGTAGAACGGCTAGGCGCGTCTGATGGGAATTTCAGACGAGGAATACCCATGAAGAACTGCGAGTTGTTTGATGGGTAAGAGTAACCCACAAAGCAGTGACCCGGAGCGATGAAGCACAGGTGCAATACTGGCTTCTTAGCGTTGTCCTTAGCCGTCATCAAGCCTTTGCCACGCATTGCTTGACGCATTGGCACGGTAAATTTACGGCAGAACTTCAATAGCTCTTTTGCTTCGTTTGTATCTGGCGTTTCGATACGGATATCGCCACAACGTGGGAAGCCTTCTTTTTCAGAAAGCGCCTCAAGAATTGGAGAAATACGGTCATCGGTTGGCAGGTCTTTGATTTCAACCGCTACTGCTAGCATTTGACGAGCAAAGATCAGTGACTGGAAGTCGATCTCTTTGATCAACTTATCTGCTTCACCTGCTTGGTAACATTCAAACAATACAAAGCCTGTATTGTTCTTTAGGCGAGGAAAACCAAACACTTCCAGTTGTGTTGCCTTGTCTTGAATTTCGCCAGCACATTCTTTTTCAAAACCAGAGCGACAATAAAGTAGTACGTGTTTCACTGAGTTACCTCTTTTATATTCAAAGCAGCGAAGGAGAAGACTCCCCAACCAATGATAAATAGTAGACCACCAAACGGTGTTATAGGGCCAAACCATTTTATTCCTGTCAGTGCTAGCCCATAAAGGCTGCCACTAAAACAAAGGATGCCGATGATAAAGCAAATTGCCGCAATGAAAAAATATTTTTGTGATTTAGCGCCAAGTTTCATCTGTAGCAGAGCGCCACACGCCAATATCGCTAGAGTATGGATAAATTGGTACTGAACACCCGTCTCGAACACACCCAAAAGATACTCAGGCAAGATGGCTTTCAAACCGTGTGCAGCAAATGCCCCAAGCATCACTGCTATCGCACCAGAAATGCCTGCGAAAGTGAGTAAATACTTACTTTTCATTCAACACCTCTTTGATAAACGCAGATAGCTTTTCAACGGTTAACGCGATGTTCTGCTGTTCCGTATAGCCAGAGCTCTTGCGCGGCTTGAAGCTGTGGTCGCCATCGGGAATAAATTCAACACGAATTGAATCCGACAGATTGAAGTTAGCAAACTCTTCACGCTTACCAAAGGTATCACGCTCGCCTTGTAAAATAAGACACGGCTTGGTTAACTCAGCGAGATGTTCGCCTTTGTATTTCTCTGGTTTGCCCGGTGGATGGAAAGGAAAACCCAAACACGCCATCGCAGCCACTTTATCCAGTTCGGACAGATGACTCGCCATGCGTCCTCCCATCGACTTACCACCAATCACAAGCTTGTCGGCATCGCATTGCTCGATGATCTCTTGGTAGGCTTCAAGTAGCTTAGGGGCTCTGTCCGGTGGACGACGCTTGCCATCTTCAGCACGCTTGATCATGTAAGGGAAATTGAAACGAATCACTCGTATCCCTTTAAAGGCTAATCCTTTGGCTACCGACTGCATGAACTCGTGGTCCATACCAGCACCCGCGCCGTGTGCGAAGATAAAGGTGATTGGGTTGTCTTCACCATCAATAATGATGTTATTCATCCAGCAAGTCCTCTTGTTCACTTTGCGCTTTCGCTAGCATCCAATCACGGAAGGTCGCGATTCGGCCCATGTCGGCTTGTTTCTCGTGACACACGACATAAAAGGCATTCTTACTCACCAACACCTCATCAAACGGTGCTATCAAGCGACCTGCTTCTATTTCTGGTTGTGCGAGAACGTTGTTACCTAATGCAATGCCTTGGCCGTGAGCTGCCGCTTGAAGCACCATGGTTGAGTGACTGAAGATCGGGCCATGGTTTACGTTAACTCCGTCGATACCATTTTGTTTAGCAAACTGTTTCCAATCTTTTCGAGAGGTATCGTGCAATAGCGTATGGCATGCTAAATCACTTAGAGATTCTAATGGTTTTGTTCCGAGCAGCACTGAAGGAGAACAAAGCGGGATCAGATATTCTTGATACAGCTTGTCGGCTCTCAGACCCGACCAATTGCCTCGGCCATAATAGATAGCAACGTCGACATCATCCGTTAGCGAGCCTTCATCCATATCCACGGCTTTGATTCGCACATCGATATCAGGTTCTTGCTGATTAAAGTCGGCAAGCCTTGGTACTAACCATTGAATGGCAAAACTTGGCGGTAAGCTGATGGTCAATGCACCCTTCTCACTTCGCTCCAGCACTTTGTCAGTGGCTTCTGCGAGTGATGTGAAAATATCTTTGATATCTAAGAAGTAGCTTTGCCCTTCTTCCGTTAGCAACAAAGAACGGTTTCTTCGACGAAAAAGCTTCAAAGATAAGAATTCTTCAAGTGCTTTGATCTGGTGGCTAACCGCAGCTTGAGTAACAAACAACTCTTCTGCAGCACGCGTAAAACTCAAGTGTCGGGCAGCGGCTTCAAACACTCTCAACGAGTTTAATGGGGGTAATCGACGAGACATAGTTACTCTCTAAATAAGCATTAGTTTTTTTTATCTGAAACATTATAATTTGTCCATTGCCTAGCGGCTAGAGAAATTCTATATTTCATTCCGCAGCAGCTAGCCTGAACGGCTTGATTCTCTCTAGAATCAATTGGCTTAGCTCCTGCGATGTTGTGTTTGCAAACTCGTACTTTTCGAGTTGGGTAGAGTTCTACCAAATGTTTTGTTGCAGTTATACCCTGAAACGAGGCATATACTTCCTGTATTTATTTTGACCTGTCTGTCAAATTTGTTTACACCGCCTATACGGCGGTGTTTTTTTATGCCCAGAGAAAAGTAACAACAAGTTTATCAATAGCTGTGCTAATTAATCCTTACTATTTTCTCACTCTAATCACAAAATTTAACGCCTGCTTACGTAAACAATCATACGAATACAAATATAAGCACTTCATTGCGCATTTTGGTAACAACTCTCACCTAAACTCTATTTAATCACGCAGCCATGTTTTTACGACAAAAGACCGTACGAGTGAGGCTATCAAACCACTTTATCGACGACAGAATAACAATCAACCGTGTACCGTCCTGATATGGGTTGACACTTGATTGACTAAAACGCTCGATGTATTTCATCGGGCGTTTTGTATTTTAGAGCAGTGTGAGGCCTATATTCATTATAGATTTTTACTGATTCGGCGACCATTTTCTTTGCTTCATCTAAATCATTCGGTTTATTCAACAGATACTCCATCTTCAATATTCCGTTGATCCTCTCTGCTAACGCATTTTGATAACAGTCATAGCCATCAGTCATTGAGCAAGATACATCATACTGTCGATGCAACTCTTGGTATTCAACAGAGCAGTACTGAACACCTCGATCTGAGTGATGAACAAGCTCACCTGTATTCTTCCGCTCTTTCAACGCGTTTAAAAAGGCCTGCTTGACCGTGCGAGCTTTCATATCATCACCTATGTGATAGCCCACGATTTTTCTTGAATAAGCGTCCGTCACTAAACTGAGATAAGTACTACCACACCGCGTTGCTAGATAAGTAATATCGGCAACCCATAATTGCTCTGGTCTTTCCGGTATTAAGCCTTCTTTGATTCGATTTGGATGGCAGTAAAAGCGATGATTACTGTTTGTGGTTCGATGATAAGCCCTTCGATTCTGCACTAATAATCGATTCATTCTCAGTAGAGAGAATAAGCGGTCTCGCCCGATTTCAATATCGTTCTGAGCAAGTAAATACTTGATCTTACGAGTTCCTATACGAGGGTGCATCATCCTTTGCTCCTTCACAAAACCGAGTACTGATTCATCTTTCTTTGTCTGATGAATTTCCGCAACACAGCGCTTGTAGAAAGCTTGTCGTGTAATACCGATGAAGTGACAAGCTTTAGTGACGGTCAACTTTCTGACCGTTTTTTCCTTAATAACTCGGCCTTGCGCTTCTTTGAGATTCGGACACCGAAATCTCGATCCATGACTTTTACAACCGCTTCAAAGAACTCAGCTTTAAGCTGAGTTTCTTCTAATTGCTGTTCGAGTTCTTTGATTCGTTGCTCTGGGGTTTGAGTTGAGGAAGAGTTTGACATAGTCGCTCCTAACGCTCTCGATTGTTCTATTCCTTTAGACCAATCTAGTTGACCATGTTTGCGAAGCCAAACTAAAACGGTAGAGCGACCTTGGATCCCATAACGCTCTTGAGCCTGCTTATAAGTCATTTCGCCTTTTTCAACTTGGCTTACTACTGCCAATTTAAAGGCAAGAGAATAATCTCGTTGAGTACGTCTACTTGTTGTTTTCATGACACTCTCCAATTTCATGTTGGAAATGTGTCAACCATATTTAGGACGGTACACCGATAAATAAAAAGCCGCTTACTTTTCAGTAGGCGGCTTTTCGTATGTGTTCTCAGACCGAAGTCATACCATCAAAGGTTAACTATGGACGGTAAACCTTAACGTTCTTGAAGCCTTGCTCTTGCAAGTAAAGTGCTTGCAGACGGCTCATGACACCACGGTCACAGTACAGTAGGTACTCTTTACCTTGGTCTAAATCACCAAACTGAGTCGCTAGCTTGTAGAAAGGTAGGTGCTTCACTTCAACACCGTCGATTTCTAGTGGGCTTTCGTCTTCTTCGTCTGGGCTACGGATATCTAGAACGATAGCGTGGTCAGCAACAGCCTGAACTTGTTCAACTTCAGGTGCTTGCTCTTGGCTCTCTTTCTCAATGTCACGAATATCCATAACACGAGCGTTCTCGATCACTTGATCCAGAACTTCAAAGTTAAACTTAGATTCTTCTGCTTCTAGTTTACCTTTCTTCGCTTTCACTGTTGGCTTCTTAGAGATAACACCACAGTACTCTGGCATTACTTTCGCGAAGTCTTCAGTACCGATGATACGAGAAAGATCGATGATGTCTTCTTTGTCCCAGTTGATAAGCGGACGAAGGATCAACGTATCCGTCACGTTATCGATATGACGAAGGTTAGTTAGTGTTTGGCTAGAAACCTGACCAAGAGCTTCACCTGTTACTAGCGCTTCAATACCAAAACG
Organism: Vibrio pomeroyi; assembly: GCF_024347595.1. Classification (NCBI taxonomy): domain Bacteria; kingdom Pseudomonadati; phylum Pseudomonadota; class Gammaproteobacteria; order Vibrionales; family Vibrionaceae; genus Vibrio; species Vibrio pomeroyi. The sequence goes on from NZ_AP025506.1 coordinate 2,865,839, forward strand.
TTCTGCAACCATACCACCAGCACGCATGAACATACGCTTAAGAACAACGCCCATTTGGCCGTCTTCTACGTTCTCAAGGATTTCAGCAACAACCGGTTCGAAGTCTACAGAGATGAACTTCACTTTTGCAGATGAACCGTATTTGTTCCATAGGTAGTGAGCCACTTGCTTAACGCCAATCTCATGCGCAGGGCCACCAAGATTGAAGAAACAGTAGTGAACCTTAGAACCGCGTTTGATGTGCAGGTAGCTTGAAACGCCAGAATCGAAACCGCCAGAGATCAAGCTTAGTAGGTCTTCTTGAGTACCAAGAGGGAAGCCACCAAGACCTTTGTGACGAGCCAGAACTTGGTTAAGTTTGTCGTTAGCCACTTCAACCTTAACCGTTACGTCTGGGTTCTTCAGTCGAACTTTCGCTGACTCAACGGCTTGGTTTAAGCCACCGCCTACGTAGCGCTCTAGCTCGATAGACGTAAAGTCATGCTTACCACGACGCTTAGCACGAACAGAGAAAGTCTTACCTTCAATGTCAGCACGGCTGCGTTCTAGTACTTGCTCGTAAATATCGTGCAAGTCTTTGAATTCAGACTGTTGAACTTCAAGAGAGTGGTGAATACCCGGAGTGTGAGTCAGTGCCTCTAACACTTCTGTGTAGTACTGGTCACTCTCAGATGTCACTTCGATATGGTCACGACGGTTGAATACCGCAACACTTTCACAGCGACGCTGAATAACGTTACGAATGTTGCACTCTAGAATCCTTGTGAAGCGCTTACGCACCGATTCACTTTTTACAAAAATTTCCGGATGGGGCTTAACAATAAATTTCATAGTACTTTCACAACATTAATGTTCAAAATTTTTAAAAGGCTCTTCGCCAAGTAAATTAGAGAATTTACACAGCACTTGAAGCAAGAGTAGATCATATCTAAATCTAAGGGCGCGAATTATACATGAGAAAGTGAAACAAGGAAAAGAGTGCTTGCTTGGGCACCATTAATAAATACGCACCTAATTAAAAATAGCACCTCTGTTCGCTATCGGCAGTTTGATGGATGCACAAAGTAACAATCAGCTAAGAACTAATGAACAAAAGAAAAAGCCCAACCTCATCATAAGGTTGGGCTTTCTGGTTTATTTAATCACTCGATATAACTCAGATCTCGATACTATTGAGAGATAGCTGGGACTTCTTCACTGTATAGCGGTTCGCCCTGCATGATGCTGATCTCTACGCGGCGGTTTAGGCTGCGTTGCCATTCAGTATCATTCGGCTCTACTGGCTCGGTGTCTGCCATACCACGTACTCTCAAGCGTTGATGAGAGAATCCACGAACCTTCTCCATCTCTTGAGCAACAGATACTGCTCGCTGTGATGATAAGTCCCAATTAGAACGATACAGCTCAGAATCAAGACGTTGGTTATCGGTGTGCCCTGAGATTCGAACAATACCCGGAACATCTTTAACCAGTTCAGCCACCTGTCTCACCAAAGGCCGGAACTTGGGCTGTAAGAAAGCAGAACCCGATGGAAATGCACCTTTCTCACGAATTCGAATCACAATCTGTTGGCCAAGGTTTTCCACCTCAATCGCGCCTTGGTCGATTTCTCTTTCCAACGCCTTCTTGATGCTTTCCATCAAGGTTTCCATCTCTTGCGATTGAGCTTCAGCCTGTTGTTGCTGTTGGTCTGACTCAGAGTTTTGATTATCGTGAGTCGAAACCTCTGGCGACTTGCCTCCGGTCATCTTGCCTTGGTCACGCATAGTGCCACCAGCGCGCTCAGATTCACCTTCATGAAATTCCAGCGTCTGCTGAGTAATATCAATGGTCTGCTGCATGATCACATCAATCGGTGTCGGCTCTGGACGACCAGGGCGAAACTCTTGTGCAATGATGCTAGTCCCTTTCGGGATGTCTTTCACTTCTAAGCGGTTTTGTACACCAAACGCAAACTTCATCGAGCCCGCGATCTGTTTAAACTTCAGTACGTCCATCTCAGAGAATGAGAGCAGCAGTACGAAGAAACACATCAGCAGTGACATCAAGTCAGCAAATGTCCCCATCCATTGAGGTAACCCCGGAGGAGGACATTTACATGGATTCTCTTCATCCATCTTAAACTCCTCTTACGCCGGTTCACCATCAATCGTGCGCTTACCTTCGTTCAGGTAGCTCTTGAGGTAACCATCAATAACTCGTGGGTTCTGACCATCTTGAATCGCTAACACGCCATCCATCACCAAGCGACGGTTGAGTGTCTCTTGGTCACGACGTAGCGCAAGTTTGTCGGCAATTGGGAAGAACACCATGTTCGAAAGAATCGCACCATATAGGGTGGTTAAAAGTGCCACCGCCATCGCAGGACCGATCGCTTTAGGATCATCCATGTTCGAAAGCATGGCTACCAGACCAACCAAGGTACCAATCATACCCATCGCTGGGGCAACATCACCAAATGCAGAGAACACTTTCGCGCCCTGCTCGTGACGTTCAGTCGTTAATGCGATGTCTTTTTGCAGTGCAGCACGCACCACATCACCATCATGGCCATCCACCAATAAATCGATGCCCTTTTGCATGAAGCTGTTGCTGATTTCCATCTCTTCAAGTGCTAGGAAGCCACCTTTACGAGCAGCGTCTGCCATCTCAACCACTTTCGCGATCAAATCTTCAGGCTCATCGGCTTTAAACATAAATGCTTTGCCGGCAATTTTGGTCGCGCCAAAGAACTGCCCCATGGTGAACTTCATTAGAACAACAAATGTTGAACCACCAACCACGATCAAAATGGATGTCGTGTCATAGAACATCCCGAGGCTTCCACCTAGGATCATTGCCATGATTACAAAGGCAAATCCACCAATCAAACCTATTAGGGTTGCTAAATCCACTGAGCACTCCTCATGCTTTTTTGTAGCTCTATGTCGACGATAATCTTTTTATCGGCAAGACTATAAGATCTTTTAGTAAATTCTTGGCCTAAGTATCACACTTTTGGTTTTTGAATCACAACTATTACCCGCTTTGCTCTTATCAGCCAGTCATAAACTCGATAAAGGTGGGGTTATTCGATGAAAGTGGCTTGAAGCCTCTTAAAAACGAACTTTCTAGCAAAATTTATTGGTTACATTTGACCATATCAGCGGCCTAGGGTAACGTTCGTTCATCTTTCCAAACGCAGATTTATTATGGCTACTAAGAAACCTGAAAATATGAGCTTTGAAGCAGCAATCGAAGAGCTTGATGGCTTGGTTGATCAACTAGAAAATGGTGATCTAGCTTTAGATGATGCGCTGAAAAAATTCGAACGAGGCATCTCCCTCGCTCGTGCCGGTCAAAGTAAACTAAACGATGCCGAACAACGTGTTAGCATCCTACTGCAAAATGATGAAAATGCAGAGCTGAGTGACTTTAACCCACAACCTGAATAACGAATTGTATGAGATCCCCTATGATCGAGACTTTATTGTCTTATCAAGCACGTAATAACGAGCAATTGAACCTTTGGCTTGATCGCCTACCACACCAAAATCAGAATCTTATCAACGCGATGCGTTATGGATTACTTTTAGGCGGTAAACGCGCACGTCCATTTCTTGTCTACATTACAGGGGACATGCTCGGCTGTACCGCTGAAGAGCTCGACACTCCAGCCTCTGCAGTCGAGTGTATTCATGCCTATTCTCTGATTCACGACGACCTTCCAGCAATGGATGACGACGAACTGCGTCGTGGCCATCAGACTTGTCACATCAAATACGATGAAGCGACAGCGATTTTAACCGGCGATGCACTACAAACTCTCGCGTTTACTATACTTGCGGAAGGCACATTAAGTGCTGACGGGGAAAGCAATCGCGTTCGAATGATTCAACGCCTAGCTGAAGCCTCTGGTGCGCAAGGTATGTGTATTGGTCAGGCGCTTGATATTGAAGCAGAAAACCGCGCTGTCACACTAGAAGAACTGGAAGAAGTTCACCGAAATAAAACGGGCGCTCTGATGAAGAGTGCGATTCGTTTAGGTGCACTGGCTGCTGGTGAGAAAGCGTTTGAAGTGCTGCCTCAATTAGACAAGTACGCCGATGCCATCGGGTTAGCCTTCCAAGTTCAAGACGATATCTTAGATATCACTAGCGATACTGAAACGTTGGGTAAACCACAGGGCTCTGACCAAGGTTTGAACAAAAGCACCTACCCTTCTTTGTTAGGTTTAGAGGGCGCTCAAGAAAAAGCGCAATCTCTGCTACAGGAAGCGCTTCAAGCTTTGGCTGCAATCCCATACAATACCCAGTTACTCGAAGAGTTCGCCCGATACGTCATCGAGCGCAAGAACTAAGACAATAAGCGCGCATTACCTATGACTCTTGATATATCAAAGTACCCAACTCTTGCTTTGGCTGATAAGCCAGAGGATTTGCGTCTTCTTCCGAAAGAGACGCTAACACAGCTTTGTGATGAATTACGCACCTATCTTCTTAACTCAGTGAGCCAGTCAAGTGGTCACTTAGCGTCAGGCTTAGGTACGGTAGAGCTAACAGTAGCTCTGCACTACGTGTACAACACGCCTTTTGACCAGTTGGTTTGGGATGTTGGCCACCAAGCATACCCGCACAAGATTCTTACTGGTCGTCGCGACCGCTTGTCGACTATCCGTCAGAAAGATGGACTGCACCCATTCCCATGGCGTGAAGAAAGCGAATATGACACTCTTTCTGTTGGTCACTCTTCAACATCGATCAGTGCTGCTCTCGGCATGGCAATCAGTGCTAAGAAAGAAGGCAAGAATCGTAAAGTCGTGAGTGTGATTGGTGACGGCGCGATTACCGCAGGTATGGCATTCGAAGCCATGAACCACGCGGGCGATATTCACAATGACATGCTGGTTATCCTTAACGATAACGAGATGTCGATCTCTGAAAACGTAGGTGCTCTGAACAACCACCTAGCTCAAGTTCTTTCTGGCAGTCTTTACACGTCTATTCGTGAGGGCGGCAAGAAAGTGCTATCTGGCGTTCCGCCGATTAAAGAGCTGGTTCGTCGTACAGAAGAACACCTAAAAGGCATGGTTGTCCCTGGCACCATGTTTGAAGAGTTAGGCTTTAACTACATTGGTCCGGTGGACGGTCACGATGTGAATGAGCTGATTAAAACGCTGAAGAACATGAGAGACCTTAAAGGCCCTCAGTTCCTGCATATCATGACTAAGAAAGGTAAAGGCTACGAGCCAGCAGAGAAAGATCCAATTGGCTACCACGGTGTGCCTAGATTCGATCCTGCACACTCAAGTCTGCCTAAGAGCACCAGCTCTAAACCAACTTTCTCTAAGATTTTTGGCGACTTCCTATGTGATATGGCCGCGCAAGATCCTAAGCTAATGGCGATCACACCAGCAATGCGTGAAGGTTCTGGCATGGTGCGTTTCTCGAAAGAATACCCAGAGCAATACTTCGATGTTGCGATTGCTGAGCAGCACGCGGTGACGCTAGCAACCGGTATGGCGATTGCCGGTGATAAGCCGATTGTGGCTATCTACTCGACGTTCTTACAACGTGGCTACGATCAACTGATCCACGATGTGGCTATCATGGATCTACCGGTAATGTTCGCAATTGACCGTGCAGGTCTTGTTGGCGCCGATGGTCAAACACACCAAGGTGCGTTCGATCTAAGCTTCATGCGCTGTATTCCAAACATGGTGATCATGGCACCAAGTGATGAAAACGAATGTCGCCAGATGCTTTACACTGGCCACCAACACACAGGTCCAAGTGCAGTTCGTTACCCTCGTGGTAATGGAATGGGTACTGAGATCCAAAGTGAGTTTACTGCGCTTGAGATTGGTAAAGGTCGTATCGTTCGTGAAAGTGCGAAAGCAAAAGATGGCTCGAAAGTCGCTATCCTAAGCTTTGGTACCTTCCTTGAGAGCGCACTTCACACCGCTGACGCTATTGATGCGACGGTTGCAGATATGCGTTTTGTGAAGCCGCTAGACGAAGCTCTGATCAAACAACTTGCTGCTGACCACGATGTACTGGTGACTATCGAAGAGAACGCTATCGCAGGTGGTGCGGGCGCAGGTGTAATTGAATTCTTGATGCAAGAGAAGCTGCTAATGCCAGTATTGAACCTTGGCCTTCCAGACAAGTTTATTGCTCAAGGTACTCAAGGCGAACTGCATGAAGAGCTTGGCTTAGATGCGAAAGGTATTGAGAAGTCTATCTCAGACTATCTTGCTAAATAGCTTTCACAAGCAAACAGCATAAGCTACGAAACAAAAAAGGTTGGCCCTAGGGTCAACCTTTTTAGTATCTGCTAACTGATAAACTATTCGTTGTTTAGCTGTTTAGCTGTTTAGCTGTTTAGCTGTTTAGCTTAGTAGTTAATAGCTATTAAGCCTACTTAGCAACAAGGCTTAAGCACAGGTGCGTCATAGTTCTCAGGTTCATCAGAATAGATAGCTACATTGAAGTTCTCAACTAAGCCAGTCTCTTCAACACATTGCTCTTGGAAGAACTGTTGAATCTCACGACGTTGGCAATGCGCTTCAAACGCTTCGTTATCCGCCCAGATTTCGTTGAAAGCAATTGGGAAACTCTGGCCTTCAGCAAACGGGCTCTGAATGTGACGAGTCACTGTGTATTGAATACAACCATTTTCACGCAGAGTGTTTGGCTCTAGTGATTTTAAAACCTCGAACAGCTCGTTCAGTTTGCCTTCTTTTGGCTGAAATTGAGCGATGCAGTAAACCTTCTTAGACATTGTAATTCCTTGTTTTTTTTATTTTAGACTTAAGCCGTTATATCTCAATCTTTTATAGCAAATACAGTCCAGCTCTTAAACTAGCCAGCCTGCAAAATGCGCCACAGCATACAGCGAAATCGCCGCCATAATACCCGCTACGATATCATCAATCATGATACCTAAGCCGCCATGAACTCGAGCGTCTAACCAACCAATTGGCCAAGGCTTAACCATGTCGAAGAAACGGAATAACACAAAGCCAGTTAATAGCCATTTCCAATCATCAGCAGGGATGTTCAACATTGGCACTAGGGCCATAGTGATCCAAAAGCCTGCGAACTCGTCCCATACGATAGAACCATGATCGTGTACGCCCATGTCATCAGATGTGACTTGGCAGATCTTGATACCAATAATGCAGCTGACCACAACGATAGCAACATAAGCCGGGAAAGGTAATTGAACCAACAATAAGTACAATGGGATAGACGCAAGCGTGCCCATGGTTCCGGGAATAATAGGCGATAAGCCACTGCCAAAACCCGTTGCTAATAAGTGCCAAGGGTTTTTAAGAGAGATTGCAGATAGTGGGTTTGTCATCAATTAACCTTAAAGTGATCGTAACCAGTTAAGCTCCAACTTAATGGTTCACCATTATTGTGTAATTCAAAATATTCTACAGGTCTTATCTGGCCAATGCAGGTGACTTTTGTTCCAGTGTGTGACAAAGCACTTTCCAGCGAACCTTTATTTTCTTCCGGCACCGTAAAGCAAAGCTCGTACTCTTCGCCACTGGTGAGTGCGTACTGCTGCGCTGCGGTAATATCAGGTGCAAACTGGCATAACTCTTGAGAGATAGGCAACGTGCTCACATCAATGCTTGCGCCGACTTCTGAACGCTTCAGGATATGCTTTAGATCAGCAATCACACCGTCAGAGATATCAATCGCAGACGAAGCAAGGTTCACAAGCGCCTGCCCTGCTAGCACTCGTGGAGAGCTGATGTAGTGCCTCTCTTCAAGCTCAAGAGCATAAGGCTTCGCTTTGTTCTGTTCAGGGTTCAATAACACCTCCAGCCCTGCCTTGCTGTCGCCCAGGTTACCGGTTACGTAAATCCAATCACCAACCTTCGCACCATCTCTGCGTAGCGCTCGGCCCTCTGGAACAAAACCTTGCACAGTAAGCGTCAAGCTCAGCGGCCCTTTGGTTGTGTCACCCCCAATCAGTTGGATACCAAAGTAGTCAGCCAGTTTGAAAAATGAATCACAAAATGGGGCAAGCCACGCTTCATCAACTTCCGGCATGGTTAACGCAAATGAAACCCATGCTGGTGTCGCGCCCATAGCGGCAAGGTCACTGATGTTAGACGCCAAAGCCTTATGCGCAACCCAGGCCGGGTTTGCTTCTGCTAAAAAATGAGTGCCCGCGACTAAGGTGTCCGTGCTAATCGCTATCTCAACATTGCTTGGCGCTTTGACCAAAGCGCAATCATCGCCCGCTGCCAGATGCACGTCTTTACGTTGTGGTTGTCGATTTACAAAATATTTTTCAATCAGATTAAATTCGCCAGACATCACATGTCCTATCTTTAGTCTTCATACAGATCACTGCAATTATTGGTATTACAGAAATTTAGTTACAAAAAAGGCCAGCATGATAGCTGACCTTTAGATTCAATATACGAACGTCTTATTTCTTACGAACGTGCGGTGCAGCTTTATCAAGCACACCGTTAACAAACTTATGGCTGTCTTCTGCTGCGAATACTTTCGCAAGCTCGATAGCTTCGTTGATAACCACTTTGTATGGTACATCTTCGCGACGAGTCATCTCGTACATAGCTAAACGTAGAAGCGCTAGTTCCATCAGATCCAGATCTTGCATAGGGCGAGATACGAATGGACGAAGCTTGCTATCAAGTTCCATGTGGCTAAGAGCAACACCAGTTAGCAGGTCGCGGAAGTATGCAACGTCTGTTTCTGGCATAGCAAGTGCAGGTTCTGCAGCATGATGCTCTTCTTCATCATACTTACCACCAGATAAGAACTGTTCTTCAACGGTAGCAATATTTTCTTTAGTAATTTGCCAAGAATAAATTGCTTGTAGAGCAAATTGACGTGCGTTACGACGTGCGGCTGGTTTCACACTGGCCCCCATTAGGAATCGATTTCAGAAAGAACGTTGATCATCTCAAGTGCGCTAAGTGCAGCTTCTGCACCCTTATTACCAGCCTTGGTTCCTGCGCGTTCAATAGCTTGATCGATCGTATCAACAGTTAGCACACCGAATGCTACTGGAAGAGAGTATTCCAGAGAAACTTGTGCCAAACCTTTATTACATTCACTACAAACATAGTCAAAATGAGGCGTACCGCCACGAATTACTGTACCAAGAGATACAATCGCATCGAACTTACCCGTTTTTGCAACGCGCTGCGCTACAAGTGGAAGTTCAACTGCACCAGGGCAACGAACAACAGTGATGTTGTCTTCGCTTACTTGTCCGTGACGCTTTAAAGTATCGATTGCACCAGAAAGTAAACTTTCGTTAATAAAACTGTTGAAACGAGCAATAACGATAGCAATTTTTGCATTTGGCGCTGGGAAGCCACCCTCGATCACTTTCATAAGCCTTCCTTTAACTATTTTCATCAAGTGAGAATCGCCGGATTCTAGCACAAAACTGTGAGCAATATCTAATGCTAATTTAGCAGAACAGACACCGGAGATGTAAAGATGATAACGCAGCGCTGCTCCCAACCGTATAGGAACAACAAGTCGCCAAGCATCTGCATTTAACGCACGAAAAATTGAGCTTTACGACTGTGCTCTTTTGGTCTAATTCGTCACCAAAAGAGCAATCAGAGTCATCATTGATTGTGTTGCTACAAATTAATCTGTGAGTGGTTACTCACAAACGTATTCAACCACGTTCAGACCGAAACCACCTAGGGCGTGGTAACGCTTCGTGCTTGAAGACAATAGACGCATATCATGAACGCCAAGGTCTTGTAGAATCTGAGAGCCTACGCCAACACGACGCGAAGTGCCCTGCTTCTTAGCCATGGTTGGTTGTTCGTTCTTATCTTGAGCTTCGAACGTCTTCACTTTGTGGATCAGAGAGTCAGACGACTCTTCATTGCCAAGAATTACCAACACGCCGCCTTCGTCGCCAATGCGCTTCATCGCTTTATCTAGCGACCAGCTACGCTCAGTGCCACGATCAGAATGAAGAAGATCGGTAAACGTATCATGCAGGTGAACACGCACTAAAGGATCACCATTAGATAGGTCGCCCTTTTGCATTGCGTAGTGGATCTGGTTATCAATCGTATCGCGGTAAGTCACCAACTCAAAATCACCAAATTCAGTCGGTAGGTGACATTGTGCAACACGCTCGATCGTTGTTTCTGTGTTGTTGCGGTATTCAATCAAGTCAGCGATGGTACCTAGCTTGATATCATGCTTTTCAGCGAACACTTCAAGATCAGGGCGACGCGCCATAGTACCGTCGTCATTTAGGATCTCAACGATAACCGATGCTGGCTCACAGCCTGCTAGACGAGCTAAATCACAACCTGCTTCTGTATGACCAGCGCGAGTTAGAACACCACCGTCTTGTGCTGTTAGCGGGAAGATATGACCTGGTTGTACAAGGTCAGCCGCTTTTGCATCTTTCGCCACTGCAGCTTGAACTGTAACCGCGCGATCTGATGCTGAAATACCGGTCGTTACACCCTCTGCCGCTTCAATCGAAACCGTAAAGTTCGTGGTGTACTGAGCGTTGTTGTCTTGAACCATAGGCGCAAGACCCATGCGGCTTGAGCGCTCTTTGGTCAGCGTTAGACAGATTAAACCACGGCCGTACATTGCCATGAAGTTAATCGCTTCTGGCGTAACATGTTCTGCTGCCATGATCAGATCGCCTTCATTTTCGCGATCTTCATCATCCATCAGGATAACCATTTTTCCTAGGCGAATGTCTTCAATAATTTCTTGAGGAGTACTAATTGGCATTGTTCTATATCCTTTGAAATGGTTCTGCTTCCTAGAACCGACACTATTTAAACCTGATGATATTGCTTCGCTTTACAAAGTGATGCTTAACGCACTTTGTCTCAACGATTAGGCAAAACCATTCTGCTGTAAGAATTCCATCGTCAATCGAGATTCAGGCTCAGACTCTTGCTGTTGGCCTTGAAGTAGACGTTCCATGTAGCGTGCTAACACATCGACTTCTAGATTCACTTTACGACCGACATTGAATTGATCGATGGTAGTTTCTGACGAGGTATGAGGAACGATCGTCAGCTTAAATGCATTCTTACGTAAATCGTTCACGGTAAGACTAATACCATCCACCGTCACCGAACCTTTTTGAGCTACGTACTTTGAGATTTCAGCCGGCATTTCTACCCAGAACTCAATCGCACGGCCAACTTGGTTACGCTCAACAATCTCGCCCACGCCATCCACGTGACCCGATACGATGTGACCACCGAAACGAGTCGTCGGTAGCATCGCTTTCTCTAGGTTGACCTTGTCGCCTGCTTGGTAATCGACAAAACCCGTTTTTTTCAGGGTTTCAAGCGAAAGGTCTGCACTGTAGCTGTGGTCGTTATACTCAACAACCGTCAAACAAACACCATTGGTAGCGATACTATCGCCTAACTTAACGTCAGCCATATCAAGCTTACCCACGTTAACCGTTACGGTGATGTCTTCTCCGCGGGGAGTGATTGCACTCAATGTACCTACGGCTTCTACAATTCCTGTAAACATTTTAAAACTCTTTTTGTTGTCAACGACATGTATGTAGTGAGCGGATTTATTCCCACTATAATTTCGTTACTATCGGTTTCGAAATACGGGTTTCGCTTCGATGCGAATATCCACACCAACCTGTCGAACATCTTTAATTTCTAGATCAATAACATCAGACATTGAGGTGAGCCCTAATGCGCCCATCAAACCTCGTCCGTCACTGCCCATAAGTTTAGGTGCTAAATAGAGGATTAGCTCATCCACCAGCTGCGCTTCAATCAAGCTTTTTGCCAACGTGGCACCCGCTTCGACCCAAATATGGTCAATATGATTAGCAGGTAACTGACGCATCAAATCGTGTAAGTCCAGCTGACCTGCATCCGTTGTTCCGACTGTAATATCGGCAGAGGCTTCAGCGACTCTCAATACCGATGTTGGCGTCTGGTATAACTTGAGCTCAGGGCGCAGTTGATTTTGGCGGTCAAGAATCACGCGAATCGGCTGACGTAGCTCCTCTTCAGCGTAATGAGCTTGAGCGCTGCTTGGTAATTCAGCCCAACGAACATTCAGCGATGCGTTGTCTTCAATCACCGTTTGGCTAGTTGATAGCACCGCACCGGATTTTGCTCGATAATTCTGAACATCACGACGTGCTTCTGCCGATGTTATCCATTGGCTTTGACCATTTGCTAAGGCCGTTTGTCCATCAAGGCTGGCTGCCATCTTAAGCTGAACAAAAGGCATACCCGTTTGCATGCGCTTGATAAATGCAGGGTTCAAATCGAGAGCATCTTGCTCAAGCAAACCGATTTCAACCTCAATACCCGCGTCGCGTAGCATGTTGATACCACGCCCTGCGACTTTAGGGTTTGGGTCCTGCATGGCGCAAATCACTTTCGAAACTTGAGCCTTAATCAAACCTTCCGCACAAGGCGGCGTTCGACCGTAATGAGAACAAGGTTCTAGCGTAACGTAAGCCGTCGCGCCTTTTGCCTTATCACCGGCCATTCGCATGGCATGCACTTCGGCATGAGGTTCGCCCGCTTTGGCATGAAAACCTTCACCAACGATCTGACCATCGGTTTGTACGATGACACAGCCGACATTTGGGTTTGGCGAAGTGGTGTAAATGCCGCGTTTCGCTAATTGAATAGCACGCGACATCATTCGAAAATCTAGGGGAGTAAAATTAGACATGATTGAGGGATTAGTCCTCTAATTTAGCGATTTCTTCGCCAAACTCTCGGATGTCTTCAAAGCTGCGGTAAACAGAGGCAAAACGGATGTACGCCACTTTATCCAATTCTTTCAATTGGCCCATCACAAGATTACCGATCATCTCGCTTGGTACTTCACGCTCACCAGTTGCACGGAGTTGTGACTTAATCGTACTGATCGCAAGTTCAATTGCATCAGCACTCACTGGGCGTTTTTCTAAGGCGCGCTGAACACCACCGACCATTTTGTCTTCGTTAAATGGTTCGCGGTTTCCATTCGACTTAATTACTTTAGGCATCACAAGTTCTGCCGATTCGAACGTAGTAAAACGCTCGCTACATGCAAGGCATTGACGGCGACGACGAACCTGATGGCCATCGGCTACCAGTCTTGAATCGATTACTTTAGTGTCGTTCTCTGAACAAAAAGGACAATGCATATCACCTCCAAATAATTGAATATCAGTGTAACGGAATTGCCAAACGTTAGGAAAGAAAAAGGGCCAATTAAGGCCCTTTTGTGTGGTGATTCATTGATTATTGCTACGCGATAGCAATTTCTAAATGAGCTGAGGAGGAAAATTAACGAGAACGTTAACCTCGAACTAAATAGTTCGCTTTGCCCACCCATTTATAGCTTGTCAGTTCTTCTAAACCCATTGGGCCGCGAGCATGCAGTTTCTGAGTAGATACCGCCACTTCTGCACCTAAACCAAACTGTGCGCCATCAGTAAAACGAGTGGATGCATTCACGTAAACCGCTGCAGAACCTACCGAGTTAATAAAGCGCTCGGAGCTTTCTAGACTGTTAGTCATGATGGCGTCTGAGTGACTCGCGTTGTGTACGCGCATGTGGTCAATCGCCTCTGCAACGTCCGCAACCACTTTAACTCCTAACGTGTAGCTTAGCCATTCAGTGTCAAAGTCGCCTTCAACCGCATCGCGTTGGTCTTCAAAACCAGTAAGCAGTGATTTTGCACTCGCGTCAGCAACCAAGGTTACTTTGCCTGCTAAACGCTGTGTTAGCTTAGCAAGGAAAGCTTCAGCAACGGCTTCATGCACTAGCAGCGTATCCAATGAGTTACATGCAGATGGACGTTGAACTTTCGAGTTTTCAACCACATCAACAGACTTCTCTAGATCAGCGCTCTCATCAACAAAGATGTGGCTGATACCGAAACCACCGATGATAACTGGAATAGTACTGTTCTCTTTACACATCTTGTGCAGACCAGCGCCACCACGAGGAATGATCATATCCACGTAGTCGTCCAGTTTAAGCAGTTGAGATACCAACTCACGATCCGGTTTCTCGATGTACTGAACAGAAGCCGCAGGAAGTTCCGCTTTCTCTAGTGCAGACTGGATTACTTTAACTAGCTCCATGTTCGAGAAGAACGTCTCTTTACCACCACGTAGGATGCTTGCGTTACCTGTTTTCAAACACAGTGCCGCAATATCGATGGTTACGTTAGGACGTGCTTCATAGATAACTCCAACCACACCAAGTGGTACGCGGCGGCGTGACAGTGACATACCGTTTTCCAGTACCTTACTGTCAATCTCACTGCCAACTGGGTCATTCAGGCTAATCACGTTACGAACGTCATTAGCAATGCCTGTTAAGCGCTCTTCGTTAAGAAGTAGACGATCAAGCAGTGCGTCTGTTAAACCCGCTTCGCGACCTAGTTCGATGTCTTTCGCGTTCGCTTCTAAAATCGTTGTTGCGTTTGCTTCTAGCTCATCAGCGATAATCGCCAATGCTTTATTTTTTTGCGCCGTAGATGCGGTCGCTAGGTGGAAAGCAGCCTCTTTTGCTGCGATACCCATGTTAGTTAAATCCACGTTTAACTCTCCCTAAATTCTGTCTGTCTTTGGATGCAAAAAGGCGATTCGCCTTATCATCACGAGCTATTCTTGGATTACAACAAGGTCGTCACGGTGAATGACTTCTGACCCGTAATCGTAACCAAGGATGTCGCCAATATCTTTACTGTGCTTGCCTGCTATTTTTGCTAGGTCTTGGCTTGAGTAGCTAGCGATACCACGCGCCACTACCTTGCCTTTGCTGTCTGTGACTTGGGTGACTTCACCACGAGAAAACTCGCCTTGAACTCGAATAACCCCTTTCGCCAACAAGCTGCTCCCTTTAGTGTTAACGGCGTTTACTGCACCATCGTCGACCACAATATCGCCTGCTGAAGCAGGGCCCGCTAAAATCCAACGCTTACGGTTTTCAAGCGCTTCTGCTAACGGTAGGAAACGTGTGCCTTGTGGATTGTCGCTCAAAGAGTCGAACACCACGTTTTCAGCACTGCCTGCTGCAATAATAACTTCAATACCTGCGCGACGAGCAATATCCGCCGCCTGCAGTTTTGTTGCCATGCCGCCAGTGCCCAACGTCGTACCACTGCCGCCTGCGATCTTGCGCAGTGTGTCATCAATCGTTTTCACTTCTTTGATGAGCTCAGCATTCGGGTCTTTACGAGGGTCGGCTGTAAACAAGCCTTTTTGGTCAGTTAGCAGCAAAAGCTTATCAGCACCGCATAAAATACCAACCAGTGCCGACAAGTTATCGTTGTCGCCCACTTTAATTTCGTTGGTCGCTACTGCGTCATTTTCGTTTACGACAGGAATAATGTCGTGTTCAACGAGTGCGTTGATCGTGTCACGAGCATTCAGAAAACGCTCGCGATCATCAAGATCAGCACGAGTCAGTAGCATTTGGCCAATCTTAAGGCCATAGATAGCAAACAAAGACTCCCAAACTTGAATCAACTGGCTTTGCCCAACTGCCGCAAGCAACTGTTTGCTCGCCATTGAGTTGGGAAGTGCGGGGTAACCAAGGTGCTCACGTCCTGCTGCAATTGCGCCAGACGAAACCATAACCACAGAGTGGCCTTGTTTTTTTAATTCAGCACACTGACGAACCAGCTCAACCATGTGAGCACGATCTAATGCCAATGTTCCACCAGTTAAGACACTGGTACCCAGTTTAACAACGACAGTTTTACGCTGTGTTGTTGTCCCGCTTTGATGATTTGTTGTCATGAAGTCTTTTATGGATAAAACAAATAAGAGGTGATGTTTTAGCAATCAACAGGGGAATTCACAAGTAGAAAAGGTGCGAAATCGCACCTTTTTGCTTTATAGAGAAGAGTAACCTTTAAAATCAGACGAATTCGACAGACTCTTCGTCTAATTGGATACTGATTTCAAACTTACTTTGAAGTTCATCAACCAGTTTTTGGTGGAAGGCTTCTTGAGTTCGAGACACCTCAGCGACCGCCTTTTTAGGCAGTGGTAAAGAATCCCAGTTGCCTTCAATGTTGTATTTACCTATGTTGTACTTCGCCGAATATCCCTCTTCCGACTTATCCAATTCCAACCACCAGCCCCAGAACTCACGTTCTTCTGGTGATTTTTTATCGTTCACACACACAGACAAGCAATCAAAAAGATAGTGGCCTTCTTCTGATTGCGGCTCCCTCAAATAAGGACCAATGGCCTTTAAAACGTTTAACAAGCGATAATGCGTTGGTTCTTGTGTCACTTCTGACATATTGAATCTCCGTTTTCAATGTTAAGAATGACGTTACTCAGACTGCAATACGTAGAAAGTACGCAGTTGGATTTTATAAATTTTCTCTGAGTATCAGGTACTTAATCTGTACACTTTTCATGCTTAACTAATTTAGGAGAAATGTCATCTAAATAATTCATCCTCAAGCCACTTTATCGCCAATTCGAGGGATTGCTCATAACCTTGTGTAATTGATTTAGCTTTGATTTTCTTCGCTTTACCGTAATCACTGTAAATAGCAACCAGTTGATTATCCATTGGTGGTGATACAGGGTCCCCTTCTAAGGCTAGTGCCAAGATAGGAACACGGGTTTTGCTGTTCGACAGTAGCCCTTGCACCTTAAGTGACCACGCCATCAACTGCCCAGAAAGGCTATTAATATCCACCGCACCTTTACCCAGGCGAGAAGCTAGCACGTCTAAGTGCATCTTCGGCATCTGCTTAAGTTTATCGGCATGAACAAAGATATCGTGGATAGGCGCACCAAGAGAGATACACGCTTTGATCTTCTGTTGTTCAACGAACGACAATCTCACCATGGCATTACCACCAAAGCGGAAGCCAAATAAGCCCACCTTGTGATGATCTACCCAAGGGATGTTTGGCAGTTCGTTCAATACCGCTTGGTGTAAGCACGAAGAATCTTCCGTTAACGGCCAATGAGAACTGTGACCAATCGATGGCATGTCTACCGTCAGCATCGCGATGTTCTTAGGTGCTAAGTAATCCCTAAACAAACGCCACATGTCTGTTTGTAAGCTATCCAAACCCGCACTCACGATAACAACCGGTTGAGGCTTATCTGTTTTCGCTAGATGCAAATTCGCTTTGATCTTCTTGTTTTGATACGGCACTTCAATCTGCTTAACGATCAGCTTGGTATGCTTAATCGCCTCCGAATAGGCCGCGTTCGCCAATACCTGAGCCTGAGCCGCCAAGTTATCGTTCTTAAGATGTGGGTAGCCCGCAATGCTGAAACACAAAGACGCCGAGAACAACTCTTCAGCCATCTCTTCACCGCTCTTTTCATTAGAACGGTTCTGGTGTTGCATACCTAACTTGGTCCACTCGTATGCCCAGTTGCCGCTGCGGTAGCCCATCACGGTATCCAACCACTCATCGGTTGTGCGTGAGTTGTCTGACGATGCGATTCGCGACAATACCGCCTCTTGCTCAATTGGGTTAACGCCTTGCCATACCCACTGAAGACGTCTTAGGTTTCGATACCAAGATAAGTTTTGCTGCTCACGCTTCTCATCCAATAACGCTTCAGAGCTTGGCATGTATTGCGTCAACATTGAGGTCTCTTTGGCCTGCTTGTGCTTTACAAACAAGGTTTCCGAAAGGTTCGAGCTCGTTTCTTCTGATTCAGACATTGGGATACTTAATAAGAAATGGTTGTCACTAATCATATAAAAAAAAATGACCCTATAAAGGGTCATTTCTCAAAAAACTAAGTTTACGCTTATTTTGACTTGCGATTTACTGGCTCAACGTAGCTTAGGCTAGTATCCCAAGGTTGCTCAATCCATGTGTCTTGAGCGATATCTACGATGTACTCGTCTAGTAGGTGTGCGCCAGATGGCTTTGCACATACTGCGATTAGTTTCGCTTTCGGGTACATTTCGCGAAGCTTGCGTGCAGTGTCACCACTGTCCACTAGGTCTTCAACGATTAGGAAGCCTTCGCCGTCACCTTCAGGTGCTTTAACTACTGTCATATCACGTTGGTGATCGTGGTCGTAGCTAGAAATACAAATCGTATCTACGTGACGAATACCTAGCTCACGAGCCAAGATTGCACCAGGAACCAAACCACCACGGCTTACTGCCCAGATGCCTTTCCACTGTTCTGCTGGCATTTGCTTTTCAGCTAGTTGACGGCAGTAAGTCTGCATGTTGTCCCAAGTGATAACGAATTTGTTGCTCATAGTATAAAACCTAATAATTTTGTCATGTTATTAGAGGCTATGTCGTGCATAGCCCCTTCAGCGATTAAGCAGAAATCTAGACGATTAAGCGAAAATGTATTTAAGAATAAAGATAGCCGACATTACCCACACAGCAGGCGAAACGTCGCGACCTTTACCACTTAGCAGCTTAATTGCAGCGTAAGCGATGAAACCTAGTGAGATACCCTCAGCGATAGAGTACGTCAGCGGCATTAGCAGACATGTTACCACGACTGGTGCAGCTTCCGTAAGATCACGCCAATCAATGCCAACTAGGCCAGACATCATCAGAATTGCTACATAGAAAAGCGCGCCTGATGTTGCGTAAGCCGGAATCATACCTGCAAGTGGCGAGAAGAAAAGAGCCAATAGGAATAAGATACCAACAACAACCGCTGTTAGACCTGTACGACCACCTTCAGCGACACCGGCAACACTCTCTACATAAGAAGTCGTGTTTGATGTACCTAGCAATGCACCAATAGACGTTGCTGTAGAGTCAGCAAGCAGTGCTTTGTTTAGACGAGGTAGTTTACCGTCTTCTTTGATTAGGTTTGCTTTCGTTGCAACACCCACTAGCGTACCCGCTGTATCGAACAAATCGACGAACAAGAATGCGAATACTACTGAAATCATACCGATTTCAAATACAGCAGAGAAATCAAGCTGCATGAACGTAGGAGCTAGGCTTGGTGGTGTAGACATGATGCCGCCGTATTGAACGTCACCAATAATAATACCAAGAGCTGTGATCGCTAGAATAGCAATCATTACTGCGCCTTTCACACCACGGTGAACAAGAGCAATAGTAAGGAAGAAGCCTAATGAACCTAGGATAGGAGCAATCGCCGTAATATCGCCCAGAGATACTTTAGTTGCTGGGTTAGAAACAACGACGCCAGCATTGCTCAGTGCAATAAACGCTAGGAAAAGACCGATACCCGCAGAGATACCAACACGTAGAGACATAGGAATCGAGTTGATAATCCATTCACGGATCTTAAAGATACTTAAGAAAATGAAAATTACGCCTGATACGAAAACCGCTGCCAGAGCAACTTGCCACGTATAACCCATACCCATAACTACTGCGTAGGTAAAGAATGCGTTCAAACCCATACCTGGTGCTTGAGCGATTGGGTAGTTAGCAACAAAGCCCATGATGAAACAGCCAATAGCAGCCGCTAAACAGGTTGCTACAAATACAGCGCCATGGTCCATACCAGCATCAGCTAGAATCATTGGGTTTACAAAAATGATGTAAGCCATTGTTAGGAAGGTTGTTAGACCTGCGATGATTTCAGTGCGCACATTGGTGCCGTTTTCACTGAGTTTGAATAGCTTTTCGAACATTATCGAATCCTATAAGGGTAAAAAGTAAACGGTTGCGTAATCGATTGGCTGTGGATTATAAAGTTATCAAATAACAAATTCCAGATAGAATTAAGGCTCTAATCGATATTTATCAGAATGCCGTATGAAACAAAGCGATTAAAAGCGAAGTGATCCCCAATAAATAACCATAATAAACAGTCAATTAAAGCCATTCAGCCCAATAAAAAATCTTGGTTACTTTTTCGACCATCGGTTATTTTGATAGAGAATCTAGCCATTAAATTCTGAACTCAAACCCACAAGAGTTGTGTATTTTTCAACAGGATCAGTAATAAGGCGCAAATTGATATTTTGGCGTTTAAAAAACAACCACGCAGAACAGCAGGGAAAATGACAAGATAAAGCGGTGTGGAAAAGTAGCAGGCAAAAAAAACGCCACTCAAAACTGAGTGGCGGTAGAATCTGTCAACCAAAAGGGCTGTAAAAGAATTCCAATATATAGGGGTGAACAAAACTGTTCGAGTTACATGCTTACGGTATTAGTAACCGAAGCTTGTAGGGTATGCAAAGTTGCTAGTGTAAACAGAGCTGTTAAGCCAGAACATTGCAGATGGTAAACCTTTCATAACTATCACCTTAATAAATCAATAAAAAACGAATTTGATTTCTCGGTTCCTTGGAGGCGATAAAACGGACTCATCCTTTGAGCATTTACTCTTCACTTCAGAAGTTGGTTATTAATATACCTCAAAGAAAAAAGATTACAAGTATTTTTTGCTACAGGTCACACTTTTTGCCATTTGTGGTTATTTTGCAAACTTAATTTCGTAATTAAATTACAAAATAGACTTAAACAAACGTTTGCTTGCACCATTTATAAGCATCAATACACTTATTCAAGATCAAATGAACAAGATGGCGTTCAAAATTTGAGGCATTTCAGGTTTAGAAGCGCTACTCGTCAAAACACTCTAGTGGTATGCTGTTGCCATCAAAACAGACCCATATTTTAGATTTTTGTTCTAAGTTTTTACCTATAAAAATCCTAAATATATGGTTATCAAATAAAAAAGGAGTCATCCGTGTCTGAATTCCATTCTGAGATCAGTAAATTATCCCCTGCCCCTATTTGGCAGTTCTTCGATAAGATTTGCTCAATCCCACACCCTTCAAAGCATGAAGAAGAGCTTGCTCAATACATTATTGCTTGGGCAACAGAGCAAGGCCTAGATGTACGTCGTGACCCAACGGGCAACGTATTCATCAAGAAGCCAGCAACGCCGGGTATGGAAAACAAAAAAGGTGTGGTGCTACAAGCTCACATCGATATGGTTCCACAAAAGAACGAAGACACCGTTCATGACTTCGCTAAAGATCCAATCCAACCATACATTGATGGTGAGTGGGTTACAGCAAAAGGCACAACGCTTGGCGCTGATAACGGCATGGGCATGGCTTCTTGTTTGGCAGTTCTGGCTTCAAACGAAATCAAGCACGGCCCTATCGAAGTTCTACTAACAGTAGACGAAGAAGCAGGCATGACAGGTGCTTTCGGTCTTGAAGCGGGTTGGTTAGAAGGTGACATCCTTCTTAACACCGATTCTGAGCAAGAAGGCGAAGTGTACATGGGTTGTGCTGGCGGTATCGACGGCGCAATGACATTTGATGTGGCACGTAACGCAATTCCTGCTGACTTCGTAACACGCAAGCTAACGCTAAAAGGCCTTAAAGGCGGTCACTCTGGTTGTGACATCCACACTGGTCGTGCAAACGCGAACAAACTGCTTGCTCGCTTCTTAGCGGGTCACGCGAAAGAGCTAGACCTACGCATTGTAGAATTCAAAGGTGGTAGCCTTCGTAACGCGATTCCTCGTGAAGGCTTCGTAACAGTTGCTGTACCTGCTGCAAACCAAGAGAAACTGGCTTCGCTATACAACTACTACACAGAGCTTCTTTCAACAGAGCTAGGTAAAGTAGAAGACAGCATTGTTACTTTCAACGAAGAAGCTTCGGTTGAAATGGGCGCTCTAGCAGCAGCAGACCAAGCTCGCTTTATCGCTGCACTAAACGCGGCGCCAAACGGCGTGATTCGTATGAGTGACGAGATCGAAGGTGTTGTTGAAACGTCTCTAAACGTTGGTGTTATCACTACAGAAGAGAACTCAATCACTGTACTTTGCCTGATTCGTTCTCTGATCGACTCTGGTCGTAAGCAAGTTGAAGGCATGCTGAACTCTGTTGCTGAACTAGCAGGCGCGAACATCGCGTTCTCTGGCGCTTACCCAGGTTGGAAGCCAGACGCTGATTCAGAAATCATGCACATCTTCCGCGACATGTACGAAGGCATCTACGGTCACAAGCCAAACATCATGGTTATCCATGCTGGTCTTGAGTGTGGTCTATTCAAAGAACCTTACCCGAACATGGATATGGTTTCTTTCGGCCCAACGATCAAGTTCCCTCACTCTCCAGATGAGAAAGTGAAGATCGACACCGTTGAGCTATTCTGGAACCAAATGGTTGCACTGCTTGAAGCAATCCCAGAAAAAGCTTAATTCGATCAGCTATGTTTGTTCAGTAAAAGGTGCTTTTCAGTAAGCATCTTTTATTCGAAACAAAATAAAACAGGTACTCAATGAGTACCTGTTTTTTTATCTAATCTTTGTGACTAAAGGAGCAACTAAGCGCGTGAAGCCGCGTAGCTCTCTAGCTCATCAATTGAAGTTTGTGCTACAACTTCTCCATCGATGAAGTACGTCACCATCTCGCCATCACGAACACCAATCAACGTCGCACGCTCACCTGATTGGTAAGTAATGTCCATTTGGATCGTGTTTTCATCAATCTGCTGCATTTGCCCCTTCTCGATCACATCTGCACTCGTGATAGGACCAACAGGCGCTTCCGTTAGAGACGGATCCAACTGATGGTTAATGTCTAGGTAAGTATCAGTCTTTGTATCAAAGATGTGAGGAGAACCAGTCAGTGGGTTGCTACCAGTCCAAAACTCTAGTGAGTTGAATACCAGGTAATCAGCAGCAACCGTTAGGCCGTAAGCAGGTGCAAGTAGCATGTTCAAACCACCACGTGCGTAACGGTTATCAACAGCCTTAACGTTGAACTTCATTAGGTAACCCGTTACTGCGTTACTACCAACACAGCCAGATAAAGCGACAGAAACCACCGCCAGTGCAACGACTTTTGAAATTGTTTTTTTCATTTTTATCTCGATATTTGAATTTGGCCGCCAAAAAATGGCGATGGATAATACCAAGCAAGCAAACAAAAAATATCAGAGTTAAATCAATGTATTGTCAGGAAATTCACAATTTGAAACACCCTCCAATTCACCAAATCAAAAACAGAAACCAATTCTGAAGCCCCATCATAAAAAACTTTTGTCGTCACCGTAAAGTGATTGATTCGTACTAAAAATCAACGATTGATACATTCCGTGTTAACGAATTATCACCATGTTGAGAACAACCTAAATGGCAAGACTAAAACCTAATCAACCATTCGAATTACTTGGTTATACTGTTCAGCCAGGACAACGAATGGAGATTGAACTGCAAGCAGCTCAGCTTTACACGCACTCTCCACTTTCGATCCCGATTGAAATCATTCACGGTCGCCAAGCGGGCCCAACACTGATGGTAAACGCAGCGATCCACGGCGATGAGCTAAACGGTGTTGAGATTGCTCGACAACTGACGAACGCTATCGATCCAAAGAAACTGAAAGGTACCTTGATTGTCGTGCCTATCGTTAACGTGTTCGGCTTCATCCATAAGTCTCGTTACCTACCAGACCGTCGCGACCTAAACCGTTGCTTCCCAGGTAGTGAGAAAGGATCGCTAACATCACGTATCGCTTACACTTTCTTCGAGAACGTGGCGAAGCACTGTGATTACATCTTAGATCTTCACACGGGCGCGATTCACCGTACCAATCTGCCACAGATTCGTGCAAACCTATCGAACCCAGAAACAATGCGTATTGCGAAAGCATTCGCAACACCAGTGATTATTGACTCTCCACTGCGTGACGGTTCACTGCGTAGCGAAGCAGAAAAACTTGGTATTCCTGTATTAACTTACGAAGGTGGTGAAGCGCTGCGTTTCGATCATCTAGCGATTCGTGCTGGTTACTTGGGTATTCACCAAGTAATGAAAGAAATCGGTATGCTGCGCCCGAACCGTAAGAAGTTGCCAGAGCCTGTATTGAGTAAATCAACCAGCTGGATCCGCGCTGAATCAGACGGCATCTTGCGTAATATGGTAAGACTGGGCGAACAAGTTGAAGCAGGACAAACTCTGGCTTACATCAGCTCTCCGCTAGGTCACCAAGAAGGCCAAGTGATCACGACCAAAGGCGGTATCGTGATTGGTCAGCAGACTCTGCCTTTGGTAAACGAAGGTGATGCTGTGTTCCACATCGCTTACTTCAAGCAAGACGATGAAGAAGTGGGGCAATCAGTAGAGAGCTACATTGAAGAAGTAGCAGAAGACGATTGGCTAACAGCTCTAAACAACTGATTAAAGATTAAGAGATCGACGTCAAAAGCGACAAGCTAAAGCTAAAAACGTCGATCTTAAACAAAATAGAAACGAACTCCACAAACGAAAAAGCCCCAATATAGGTGACTATATTGGGGCTTTTTTTATAAGTTCCTTATCTTAAAATTAAGGGACCTATAAGTTAATCGTGCACCGAATTACTCAGCGTCTTCTTGCTCTTCTGCACGAGCTTTAGCGCGTGCTTCACGTGCTTGCTCAGCTTTAAGCTCTTTAGTGTGACGTAGTTCGTCACGCTCTTTACGCTGTTCTGATTTACGCTCGTTACGTTCAGCTTGGTTTGCGATGAAAGATGCTAGCTCTTTCTCAGCCCACTCTTGTGCAAGAGCTTCAGTTTCGAAACCAGACTCACGCTTAGATACTGTTGTGCTGCGAGACGTAACTTGACGAGTAATCTCTGCACACCAACCGTTGCGTTTTTCTGTAAGGCGGATATCAAATTTTTTGTTCTTAGACATGTTCTATTTTTTCCTAAGGGAGATCATTAAGGGATCGGTCAACTTTGATAACTCCATCTAAGTGAGCATCTTTTAACACCATCCCTTGGTAAGCGCGGTATTAGAGCACAAATCAATGAATATTGCTGCAAATATTTGCAGCGGATCACACTCCTATGCAGCAAATCGTTTGCGGCTCATTTCAATTCTTTGGTTAGCCTCTATTCACCACCAATTTAAGCACTGTTTTATCGACCACAATGAAATGAACTATGCTCAAACAGAGATGAATGAATCGCCTAAGGCTTCCTATTGATAGGCGCTCACATCTCACCTACTCCGCCCATAATTAAAATAGCTAAGGAGTTGCTATGGATAGCTTCATCAAAAATTTACCGAAGGTTGAGCTGCACTTACACATAGAAGGCACATTAGAACCAGAGCTGATGTTTGAGCTCGCCAAGCGTAATAACGTGTCAATTCCTTTTGAAACCCCAGACCAAGTGCGAGACGCATACCAATTCCACAATCTTCAATCGTTTCTCGACATCTATTATCAAGGCGCCAACGTGCTGATCCACCAGCAAGATTTCTACGATCTGACGTGGGCTTACCTGTTGAAATGCCAACAAGATAACGTGGTTCACACTGAGATATTCTTCGACCCTCAAACCCACACTGAACAAGGCATCGCCTTTGACACGATTGTAGGTGGCATTACCCAAGCACTAGAGCAAGCCTCACTGGAACTCGGGATCAGCAGCCAACTTATCATGTGTTTTCTACGTCATCTTGATGAAGACAGCGCGTTCGAGACACTCCAACAAGCCCTTCCCTACAAAGACAAAATCATTGCGGTTGGGCTAGATTCATCCGAGCAAGGCAACCCGCCTGAGAAGTTTAAACATGTATTCCAAGAAGCCATCAACCAAGGTTTTCTGACCGTCGCGCACGCGGGGGAAGAAGGCCCCGCGCAAAACATTATCGATGCGTTGAGCTTGTTGGGCATCACTCGAATTGACCATGGCGTTCGCTGTATCGATGACGCTGAATTAGTAGAAGAGTTGGCAGCGAAACGTATTCCACTAACGGTCTGTCCGCTATCGAATACCAAGCTAAAAGTCTTCGACACCATGCAAGACCACAACATTGTTGAACTGCTACGAAAAGGGCTTTGTGTCACCATCAATTCCGATGATCCCGCTTACTTTGGTGGCTACATGAATGACAACTTCCTAGCCGTCGCCAATGCACACCCACTCACTCATCAAGAGTTAGCGCAGTTCAGCATTAACGCCGTCGAGGCGAGCTTTATCTCCCCTCACGCCAAAGAAGACCTCATCACCCAAATACGCCAATACCTTGCAGCGCATAGTGAATGATTTATTGGAATGACCGCACTTTTCAACACGCTCAAAAAAGGGAAGCTCAACGCTTCCCTTTTTAATCAATAGGCTGAAATTAACTTAGCCCGGATGACCATCCACTCGTGGAGTTAATAGCATCATGCCAAATTTCCAGATAAACAGACCGAATGCCAACGTCCATAAGCCCGCGCTGATGTTAACCATCTCAAACAGATAAGCAGGGAAGAAAGTCACGCCTAAACTACGAACTAGTGCGGCAATAAATATCGCTGAGAAAGCTAGCGCCATGCTTGGTCCTTTGTAAATCGCACGACCGGTGTGCCCCATTGTCACACGGGTAATCATCGCAAGAATCAAACCGCTCAAGCCACCAATCGCAAACAGGTGCAGCATGTTATGACTCGCAAATGGGTTATCTAACAAACCACGTAGCAGTAAGCATAGAGGAATACACAAGTAAGCCGCGTGCAGTGACCACACCAAAGGCTCAGACAAGGTTGTCCAAGGCTTCCAACGGATAAAGCGGACTAACTGAGTCACGCCAGCAAACACCATTAACTCATTACCTACTTGAGCAAAGGTGAGTGGGAAGAAGCTCAGAACAAACAGCCCTACCAAAGGCAAGTTTGCCAACCATTCCAACCACACCAATGGCTGCGCTTTCTCAAAGTCGAAGCGACGAGCGGTAAAGAATGGAATCACTCGTCCGCCCATTACAGACAGCAACAACGTAAACCACCACAACATCGCTTGCCATACCGCTGATGATGGAAACGGAGGCATACCTTTAATGGTCGCGTAGCTCGCAAAGTTCGCCACGATAGCCAATATAAACAGCGGTACGAAGAACAAGTTCTTCCAACCTTTCGACTTCACGACACGGAAACCGATCTCGTAAGCCGCGAAGATTAAGAACAGCGCTTCAATCGAAGAGATCAGCCACAGCGGGGCCGGAGTCCAAAACAGAATACGAGGCGCCAACCACAATCCGACGAGCACAGCTAATCGATAATGCTTGGTGCCATTGACCCCTGTCCAAGTTTGCACGGCTGTAAGCACAAAGCCGACAACAATCGCCATCGAAAAACCAAACAGCATCTCATGCACGTGCCACCACAGTGCGGGAACGTTTAAAATCTCAGGCTGACCGTTTTGGAACATGATGACCCAAGCCACAATCGCAATCACGGCATAGAGACTGCCCAAAAAGAAGAAAGGTCGAAAGCCTAAACGCAGGTAGGCTGGAATCGCATCTTCTACACTTTTATCTGTGATATTTAACAAACTCGCTCCTAATTCTCAGATAAGCGGCCAAGGTATTACCTAAACCAAATTTGGTGTGCATCAAATTCGATGCAATATACAGATCATATTGCATGAAACGCGCCAATTAGATAAAGCCAGTAAAAACAGCCACTCACGAGATTGACTAGCCAATAAACAAGTCAAAAAAACACAACCAAAAGAGTCATAAAGACATATAGGTGTGTAAATAGAAACTTACTGACTTTTGCCATCTCGCCACATATAGTAAGACTAGTCTCAAATACAAAAGAACAGACAAGGAACGCGATGTATATTTTTGGTTATGGCAGCTTGATCAACTCATCTTCACGTCAACTTACCGGTCAAACAGGTCAAGCGATCCCAGCGATTGTTCATGGCTTAGTGCGCCATTGGAGTAAGATCGATGACAGTTACGTGTTATCCCCTTTGATCGTCAACCTTGGTGAAGGGCAAGTGAACGGTGTTTTGCTTGAAGTGGATGATGTGGCATTGGCGGAATTTGATCGTCGTGAACGCGGCTATCACCGAATCGAATTGAAAGCTGATCAGATAGAGAGCCAAACTGACTTTAAAACGGATCAATCGATCTGGGTATACATCAAAGACGAGATTCAAGCGCCTTGTGAAAACAGCCCTATCGTTCAAACCTATGTCGATACCGTTATGGCAGGATGTTTAGAGGTATCTGAAAGCTTTGCCGCGCACTTTGTGGAACACACACAAGGCTGGCACCACCCATTAGAAAATGATCGCCACCAGCCAAAATACGGCAACCTTGCTGGCGTTTCTGATCACCACCACAGTGTGATTGATGGTTTGATACTGAGTGTTCGCAGCTAGTCTTTGAGGCCGCTGGTAAGTTTGGAACTGTGATAATTTTGGAGTTTTGGTATTTTGGATCTTTGATAAGTTTGGAGCTTTGAGAACAGAAAAGTCGATGAGCTTATAACGAATAGGCTCACCGACTAAAATAGACAGCTTAAACCACTCGAATACCAGCTGGCATCGCACGTTCTGGTGTCAGCAATACGCTTTCAGATTCATCATCCGTTTCTGCACACAGCAGCATGCATTCAGAAGTGTGGCCTCTCATCTTAGCCTTCGCTAAATTACACAGCACAACAACCTGCTTGCCCATCAACTCTTCTTCTGTGTAATAAGGGACTAGGCTGGTCACTGTTTGTAGCGTCTTCTCTCCCACATCCACTTGCACGATGTATAGCTTGTCTGCATTTTCATGACGCACAACCTCGATAATCTTACCCACACGCATTTCTAACTTAGCAAAGTCGCCATAAGAGACAGTATCCATTTCTCACTTCCTATATTGATTGATTTTTCACTTATCAAATAATTTACTAAAACTAAGTAAAACTAAAATCTAACATTAGCAGTAAGCCTAATAATTACAAGCGGTAAAGATCTCATTCTGATAAGTAAAGATCATAAAATTTGTCAGCGACAGTTACCAAATCTCACTTAATTTGGGCCAACCCCAAGCCGTGATTTCAACGCCTTTAAAAACATCGAGAAAGCTGAGCGTTTGCCTGTGATGAAGCATTGGGCAAATCAAGCCTTCATAGATAAGAACAGACCCGAGCTGCTCAAGTTGATTAAGATATTCATTGGGTGAGAAATCTTCTCGAGTGCGATTGAGCTCGGCCACCAGCCATTCACTCACTTCAGAGCCAATCGTGGCATGCAAAACCGGATCACTCAGAAAGAACAACAGCGCCGATACTTGGCGGTTGTCATCAAGGTTAAGGCTGCTTAAAACAATCTCTTCACTGAAACCATCGCCCTGCGCTTTCTCTATAAAGGCTTCAAATGAATAAAGATTAATCTGCGCTTCAATCCCCTCTTTCGCCAATATTTGCACAGCGGCTTTGGCACTTCGTTGAACACCTAAGTGGGAATAACAGGCAATCTCAACCGAGCGAGGCAATTCGATCGGTTGGCTCCTGATGTGTTTGACGTTGTGCCAGAAAGGAAAGAAATTATGGGCGATTTCGGCGCCAAAAGTCGTTTCATTTAATTCAAGCTGACGCCAAATCTGCTCTCCATTGAGTCGTTCACTCAACCAACGACGCTGAGGGTATGACAAGCTCGAGTTATTCTGGTTGAAAATAACAAACAGACACCCTTCCTCAATCCGAGCTCTTAATGCGGTGTGTGGCATGTCAGCAGTATTTCCAGTGTCCAAAGCACTTTCACTCGGCTCACTAGTCGCGTTGGTGATGATCTTCTTAGAGTACTGCTCTGTGTCAGGAAGCGTCTGTAAATCGCCAGAGGTTTGGTCATGGTTCGCCGTTGCTGCATTCAAAGACCAAATCGTCACTTTATCCGTCAGAGAACGAAAGCCATGAAAGTGCTCGTTGGCCGCCAAGATAAGCTTGCTGTCTGAATGCAGTTCAAGGGCGAAGATGCCGCAGCCAACCACGTTAGACGATGAGTTTTTGAGTTGTTCCGGAGGTTGAAGTGAGTACTTTAAATCACTCATTAATGCCGCAAAGCCTTTGTCTCGGCGATTGAGCTGAACGGAAAATCGATAAGGAGTTTCAACCGTAATCGACTCTAGATGTTCGAGTTCGTTTTGGTAATAAGGAAGCCCTTGCAGCTCAAGTAACAGCTGCGCGACAACCTCCGCATCAACTTTACCGCCCGAATGAAAACTCACAGAAGGACGAAGATAGAACGTCCATACAGTCCAATCTTGGTTTGCTTCCCAGTGGTGTGCGATGTTCGGAATCAGTTCGCCTTCTGGGGTCATTGATACTAAGCAAGAGTGGATCTGACGAATCAGGTAGCGTTCGCTGTTTCGATGTGGCGTTGTCGGGTTAAGAGAAGCAAATGGTCGATTATAAGTAAGCTGAACACTGACCTTTCCCTCCTTCACCTGCGTTCCTGAGGTTTGCTTGAGCAGCTGTTCGAACACCACTTGGTTGTAGTCGAGAAACTCCAGAGCTCGGTCGTACTTGCTCTCTTTGATCCACTCTAAGGCAATCGCACGTTTTACCTCGGTGCGGTCAATACGACGAATCAGAGTTGAACGCTGATTTCGCCCGACTCGTGGTATCCAAGCAATCCACTTGAGTTCACTCATCTGCTTGAGAATCGCACGTGCGTGTCGTGGGCTGGTACACATCTTGTCTGAGGTCTCAGCAAGCGTGACGGCATGCTCGACCAGCAATTCAAATTCTTCTAGGCGTTCGTAGTATCGAA
The DNA here is from genome assembly GCF_024347595.1 of Vibrio pomeroyi. Lineage (NCBI taxonomy): Bacteria > Pseudomonadati > Pseudomonadota > Gammaproteobacteria > Vibrionales > Vibrionaceae > Vibrio > Vibrio pomeroyi. The sequence continues at coordinate 2,896,323 of NZ_AP025506.1, forward strand.
AAAGGTTAATGCTTTCCAAAACAGGCACTCCAAAACTAAGTTTGAGTTCCTTATATTAGCTCACCAGTACCTAACTCAAGTAAAAAAGTCTAAAAACTTCGTTATAGGGAACTTAAAACCTAAAAATCACGCTCTTTTTCCCTACCTCATTTTTAGCAAAAATAACCATAGATTCTAGCGCAGCTCTACGGTTGAGTAATTCAGCTGAAGACAACTCATCGGTTATTGAGTGAAAAAAGCATTCACAAGAAAAGCCTCTTTCCAGCATCGGCAAATCCACACTTTAAAAGCTTTAGCGATAGCAACCTACTTTATGTTTATGCTCCTACCCCCTGCAAACCATAATCTCGCTGCTATCGCTAGTCCCCCTTTTGCCATTACTCACCGATGATGCGCGCCCCAAATTTTATATAACAAATTGGAGTATATTTATGTTTGCTAACTTTTTTGCCAACCTGTCTAAGGTCGGTAAAGCCTTAATGTTGCCCATAGCCTCAATGCCTGCGGCGGGTATTTTGTTGGGTATTGGCTCGGCGCAATTTGGGTTTATCCCGCCTGTGGTTTCCGAGTTAATGGCCGAAGCCGGTGGCGCCGTATTTGGTAACCTACCACTGATTTTTGCATTAGGCGTCGCGATTTCATTCACCAATAATGACGGCGTGGGTGCAGTAGCGGCAGGTATCGGTTATTACGTTTTGGTGGCAACACTGAAGGTAATGGCGGGCGTACTGGGTGTTGACCATATTGATACCGGCGTATTGGGCGGCATCATCTCGGGTGCGGTCGGCGCTTATATGTTTAACCGCTTTTACACCATTAAGATGCCCGCTTATTTGGCCTTCTTTGCGGGTAAGCGCTTTGTCCCAATCGTGACATCATTTTCGATGCTGTTCTTGGGTATCGCGATTGCCTTTATCTGGCAGCCGATTGGCGCAGGCATCGATTGGTTCGGTGCTTGGGCAACAGAACAAAACCCACTGATGGCATTTTGGGCTTATGGCACCGCGGAACGTGCGCTGATCCCATTTGGTCTTCATCATGTGATTAACGTGATTATTCAACTGCAAGCGGGCGAATTCATTAATTCGGCTGGGCAAGTATTCCATGGTGAAATCCCACGCTTCTTCGCTGGCGATCCAAATGCCGGAAATCTAGCGGGTGGCTTCCTATTTAAGATGTTTGGTCTTCCTGCCGCAGCTATCGCAATTGGTCGTGCAGCAAAACCCGAGAACCGCACCAAGGTTATGGGCATCATGATTTCAGCAGCACTGACTTCCTTCCTAACCGGCATCACAGAGCCAATCGAGTTTGCTTTCATGTTCATCTCGCCTGTGCTTTACGTGATTCACGCGATCATTGCTGGTCTTGCTTACCCACTGTGTATTCTGTTGGGTGTAAAACACGGCTACAGCTTTAGTGCGGGTTTGATCGACTATGTGACCTTCTTCGGTATCTCGACCAAAGGTTGGATGATCATTCCACTCGGTCTGGCATATGCAGCACTTTACTATGTTGTGTTTACTTGGTTTATCAAGACGTTCAACTTGAAAACACCAGGCCGTGAAGATCAAGACAACGGTAAAGTCATCAATGACACCAGCTCTGAATTCGCCAGTGAATTGGTAAGTGCATTTGGTGGTAAGCAGAACATCTTAAGCACAGACGCATGCATCACACGTTTAAGAATCCAAGTGTCTGAACAAGACAAGGTAGACGAAGCAAAACTGAAGCAACTTGGTGCCGCAGGTGTTGTACGAGTAGGCACAGGCGTTCAAGCTATCTTTGGTGGCAACAGTGACGTGTACAAAACTCAAATGCTTGATTGGATGAACAATAACTAGTTCGAGAGTCATCCTGTTAACAGAGCAAATCTATCATTTGTTCTCTGGAATCGCGGCCTAAACTTTGGCCGCGATTTTTATTTCTTACCGAATTCTCCTGAATTGTTCTGATAAATTAGGACAACGTTTACACATCTAATTTTCCTAATAAATTCAGATATTAAGAGGCTTATCTAGAAATATAGAATCAACACCAATTGCACTTATTACACAATCCGTGTTTAATACTTTGGTTAACATTTTTCAGCCCAGAAAGGTCTCTCATGGCAACAATTAAGGATGTCGCAAAAGAATCCGGTGTATCAGTCGCAACCGTATCTCGGGTGATCAACAAATCTCCGAAGGCCAGTGCGAGCTCTATTGAGTCGGTAACGAAAGCGATGTCAAAACTCGGCTATCGCCCAAATGCCAATGCCCGCGCGCTTGTAAGCCAAAGCACTAATACCGTCGGTGTGTTGGTGGGTGATATTTCTGATCCTTTCTTCGGCACGCTAGTTAAATCGGTCGACAACGTTGCAAGAGAGAACGGTAAACACATCTTGGTGGGCAATGGTTCTCACAATCGTGAAGAAGAACAACAAGCGATTGAGTTGCTGATCAACAGTCGCTGTGATGCACTGATCATCCACTCTAAAGGCCTAACTGACGAAGAACTGATCGCTTACTCTAAAGAAGTGAAAGGCTTAGTGCTGATCAACCGTTACATCGAAGAAATTGCCAATCGCTGTATCTTCCTAGATAACAAGAAAGGCGCCTTCCTCGCGACTGAATACTTAATCCGACATGGTCATAAAAATATTGCATGTATCGCCTCCTCTTCAAGCATTGAAGATGCCAACGAACGTGTTGAAGGCTACCAAGCCGCGCTGAAAGAGTATGGTATTGAGTTGTCTGAAAGCTATGTTGAACAGGCTCTGCCAACCAGTGATGGTGGCGAATATGCGATGACGAACCTGCTCACTAAGTCACTGCCAATTACAGGCATTGTGGCTTACAACGATTACATGGCGGCAGGTGCTTTGTCGGTACTCGATGAGAACGGAATCCAAGCGCCAGAAAAGATGTCGATCATCGGATTCGATGATGGCTTGATTGCCCGCTATGTTCATCCAAAGCTGACTACGATACGTTACCCCATTCAAATGATGGCTGAGAAAGCAACACGACTTGCTTTGAACCTAGCCAAAGGTGAAGACACCTCGGCAGAACCAATGATGTTCTCGCCAACTTTGGTGCGCCGTAATTCGGTAGAGAAAATCTAAGTTCTGTTCTCAGACCAAACAGCAAACGAAAAAAAGCCCTAACAGAATCGCTTCTGTTAGGGCTTTCCTACCTTACTCTCGTACCCAACAATTACTCCCTTATTAGGTCATCGATTGCTAGGTGCCACTTTTGTTCATCCCCCCAAGAGCAGCGCAATCAATCACACCGCTCCATTCATAAATCAACAAAAGAACTTGACATCACCGCTTTGAGCTAGAGCGTACTAGTTTGAAGAATCCCCCGAAAATTCAAACTGGTAGCAGGTACGGTAGTGGTATTCTTGTTCAGGCTGGAGAATACAACTGTCCTGCTTCCACTCTGGGTGGTTAGGAGAGTCAGGTAAGAACTGGGTTTCTAATGCCAAACCTGCGTAATCTTCATAGCTGCCACCACTTCGGTTTGGTGTGCCACCAAGCCAGTTTCCTGTGTACAGCTGCATCGCAGGTTTGGTTGAAAATACTTTTAAGGTGACGAGCGCATCTGGTGAAGTCACAGTCGCGGCACATTGAGTGCGTTTACAGCCGTCAGCCAATAAGAAAGAGTGATCGTAACCCTTGGCGGCTTTCTGTTGTTCATCACCTAATAAACGCTCTGAGATCATCATAGGCTGAGTAAAGTCAAAGCTGGTCGATTTCACCGATTTCAAGTTGCCTAATGGAATGCCGACAGAGTTGGTTGGTAAGAACTGAGACGCGTTGATACTCACAATGTGAGACAAGCAATCATGCGCTGCTTCTGCACCGAGCAGGTTAAAGTAGGCGTGATTGGTCAGATTAACTACCGTAGGTTTATCAGTGTTGGCTGTGTAATCGATAGAGACTCGATTATCTTCGGTGATTTCATAACGAACCGACACGTTCAAATTACCCGGAAAACCTTGGTCGCCATCTGCTGAGACTAAGCTAAACACAACCGATGTTTCAGTTTGCTCAGCAATGTTCCAACGGCGTTTATCAAAACCATTCGGCCCACCGTGTAAGGTGTTTCCGGCTTGGTTAGTTTCCAGCTTGTAACTCTTACCATCAATCTTGAAACGACCATTGGCAATACGGTTGGCATAACGACCAACTGTCGCCCCCATATAACTGGCTTGCTTCTCGAAGTTCTCCATTGAATTCACACCCAATAGCACTTCTCGTCTGGTTCCTTTTACTGGCAAGATACAGCTCAACCACGTTGCGCCAATATCCATGAATGTCACTTCCATGCCGTGTGCATTCGACAGCGTGACAAGCTGAGCAGGTTGGCCATCATAGGCTGCAGTTTCTGTCATGGATTTATGCTGGTTCTGCGCTTGTGTCATTCTAAATTCCTTCTACTGCCAGTAAAAAGCCTCTACGTTGAGGTAAAGGCTTTAGTATTTGGCCTACCATGATCTTTTTACTCGGTAAGCACTATCTTAAGTCTCGAAGCAGTTAGATTACTTCAATTAGGCCGGCGCCGTCTTTCGCTTGGCACACATAAATTGATTCTTTTAGACCCGTCGCTGCTTGATATTTCTGCTCAACAGTTGTTTTAATTTCATCAACCAATGCGGGCGGAACCAACGCCACGATACAACCACCAAAGCCACCGCCCGTCATACGAACGCCGCCTTGATCGCCAATCACTTCTTTAACCATGTCCACCAGCGTATCGATCTCTTTAACTGTGATTTCAAAATCATCACGCATTGATGCATGCGATTCTGCCATCAACTCGCCCATGCGCTTCATGTCATGAGTACGCAGAGCTTGAGCCGCTTCTACTGTACGGTCATTTTCGGTAATCACGTGGCGAGCGCGCTTAGCAACCATCTCGTCCAATTCAGACTCTTTCGCTTTGAATTGCTCAATCGTTACATCACGCAGTGCAGGCACACCAAACAAGCGAGCCGCTTCTTCACACTGCTCACGGCGTGTGTTGTATTCACTGTCGACCAAGCCACGTTTCTTGTTTGAATTGATGATCACCACCGCCATGTCTTCTGGCATTGAAACCGCTTGAGTTTCTAGGCTACGACAATCCAAAAGCATCGCGTGGTTCGCTAGGCCTTCAGCCGAGATCATTTGATCCATGATGCCGCAGTTACAGCCCACAAATTCGTTCTCTGCTTGCTGACCATTCAATGCGACTTCCGCTTGAGTGATCTCTAGGTTGTAAAGCACCTTGAATGTCTGACCAATTACCACTTCTAGTGCCGCCGATGAGCTCAAACCCGCACCTTGAGGTACGTTGCCAGAGACAGAAATATCCGCACCTTTAAACTGGTAGCCACGACCAATTAAGCACTTCACCACGCCACGAATGTAGTTCGCCCACATCTTGTCTTGTTGGAAGATAATCTCTTGCGTAATGTCGAATTCGTCTACCGCATTATCGTAGTCAACAGACACAACACGCACCATGTTGTCATCGCGCTTTGCTGCTGCTACAACGGTTTGGTAGTTAATGGCACACGGTAGAACAAAACCGTCATTGTAGTCCGTGTGCTCACCAATCAGGTTCACACGACCTGGCGCTTGAACGATGTGAGTCGCTTGGTAACCAAGGACTTGCTCAAAAGATGCTTTCACGTTTTGGATTAGATCAGACATAAGTAAACTCTCTGCTTAAACTCTTTGTTCAATTGGTTATGGCCCCTTCATGGCACCACTTTAATTCTTTGAGATTCCCTATCTCGTTTGTCCCTCACGGTAGGGAATTGACGCTAAAAGTTTCAATGAAACTGTCATTCCAGAATCGAGGGACGAGATATCAGGAATCTCGCTTGTTAGTTAAGAAGCTGCGTATTACTGCTCTTTGTAGTGAACGTCACTCAAATCGCGAAGACGTTGCGCTGCTTGTTCTGCGGTCAAATCACGTTGCGATTCCGCCAACATTTCGTAGCCCACCATGAACTTACGAACCGATGCGCTGCGTAGTAGTGGCGGGTAGAAAAGCGCGTGCAGTTGCCAATGGTCGATGTCGGTGCCTTCTTCAAAGAACGGCGCATAGTGCCAACCCATCGAGTATGGGAATGAACACTGGAACAAGTTGTCGTAGCGGCTGGTTAGCTTCTTGATCGCAAGTGCCAAGTCATCACGTTGTTCGTCAGTCAGTTCACTCATGCGGCGAATGTGCATTTTAGGTAGCAACATGGTTTCAAACGGCCACGCTGCCCAATAAGGAACGACAGCAATCCAGTGCTCGGTTTCAACCACAGTGCGTGAGCCATCTTTCATTTCAGCTTCAACGTAATCCACTAATAGGTTTGAACCCTGTTGCTCGAAGTATTCTTTTAGAAGCTTTTCTTTACGTTCAATCTCGTTTGGTAGAAAGCTATTCGCCCAGATTTGACCGTGTGGGTGAGGCTGAGAACAGCCCATGGTCTCGCCCTTGTTTTCAAACGCTTGAACCCATAGGTAATCTTTACCTAACTCTTCAATCTGCTCGTTCCAGGTATCGATCACGCCGCGGATTTTATTAACCGGCAACTCTGGCAGCGTCTTGCTGTGGTCTGGAGAGAAACAGATAACGCGGCTCAACCCACGAACACCTTGAGTCTTAAATAGAGGGTTGTCAGACTCTGGAGCGTCAGGCGAATCAGGCATCAACGCCGCGAAATCATTACTGAACACATAAGTACCGTCGTAATCTGGGTTTTCGTCACCCGAGATACGTGTGTTGGTCGGGCACAAGAAACACTCTTTCTCGTACTCAGGAAGTTGTTCAGTCGATGGCTTCTCGTCTTGACCGCTCCACGGGCGTTTAGCACGGTGCGGTGATACTAAGATCCACTGACCCGTTAATGGGTTATAACGACGATGCGGGTGGTCTACTGGGTTAAACTCAACTTTTGACATACTTACATTGCTCTTAATTTTTGTGTCTTGGTCAATTCACCAAGACGAATAATTCTTCTACAAGGAGATTCCCTATCACGCTCGTTCCTCGCTGTAGGGAATGACGTGTAATCTCGTTGTGCTATTTGTGCAAAGGCGACCGCTTCATTGCCTTATGCTCATCCGTCATTCCAGAATCGAGGTACGAGATATCTGGAATCTCTCTTTTCTTATCTCTGCATTCCCAGTGAAATTGGAGTTACAGCCAACAACGCTGAGACTTCAATTACACAGGCTAGTAGCCGTTGGGATTGTTCGACTGCCAATTCCACGTATCCGCCGTCATTTCCATCACGCTGCGTGTCGCCTTCCAGCCCAATTCACGCTCCGCCTTTTCTGTGCTTGCCCAACATTCGGCAATATCACCAGCACGGCGCGGACATAGTTCGTAAGGAACAGGCTTGCCCGATGCGTGTGTAAAGGCTTCAACCATCTCAAGTACGCTTGAGCCTTTACCTGTACCTAGGTTGTAGATGTGCAAACCCGCTTTCTCGCCCACGGCTTTTAATGCTGCTACGTGGCCATCAGCTAAATCCATTACGTGGATGTAGTCACGAACACCTGTTCCATCCGGTGTTGGGTAATCGTTTCCAAAGATAGAAAGCTTCTCTCTACGGCCAACGGCAACCTGTGCGATGAACGGCATTAGGTTGTTTGGAATGCCTTGCGGATCTTCGCCCATGGTGCCTGATGGGTGTGCGCCAACAGGGTTAAAGTAGCGCAGTAAAGTCACGCTCCAGTCGTTTTCAGCGTTGAACAAATCACTCAAACACTCTTCGACCATGTACTTACTACGACCATAAGGGTTCGTGGTATCGCCCGTTGGTGAGCTTTCAGTGATCGGCACAATCTCTGGGTCGCCGTACACGGTTGCTGAAGAGCTAAACACGATGCTTTTCACGCCTGCTTTCTTCATGCTACGCACTAGAACCAATGAACCATTGACGTTGTTATCGTAGTACTCCAAAGGCTTAGCGACTGATTCGCCGACCGCTTTTAGGCCAGCGAAATGAATTACGGCTTGAATGTCATGCTTAGCAAACACGCCATCTAAGAAAGATTCATCACGAATATCGCCAAGGTAAAATGTTGGCGTTTGACCGGTTAGCGCATTGATTCGCTCCAGTACTAGCTCTTTGCTGTTGCAAAGGTTGTCTACAATGATTGGCTCTATGCCCGCCAGCATCATTTGAATACATGTGTGACTTCCGATGTAACCCATGCCGCCCGTTACCAGTACTTTCACAATCAACCTCTCTTCACTGTCATTCATGATGAAATCTGAACCGATACTCTGTGTATTAGTTCATTGTTACAGAAATAGTAGCAGCCAATCTGACTATAATTCTGTGATCAGAACCACGAAGTGTAAACGTTTACACAAGGTTACACGAGACATATTGATATCAACATAGAGTTGACGAATAGATAGATAGTGCTAATCCATTGAAATTAAATGAGATCTTTATAGATAGTTAGATTTGCGACATCACAGAGGAGTTGAGCATTTATTTTACTAAAAGTTAATGCATTGGCTTTCAGTTTGATTACAATAGGTCAGTAGAATAAAGAGGTGCATTGCTTTTTTTACTAAAGACGAATTTCAAAGCAGCGCAATGTTCCAAGAACAGGAAGTGAGTATGGCAACGTTAAAAGATATCGCGACGGAAGCAAATGTTTCATTAGCTACCGTTTCTCGGGTTCTCAATGAAGATCCTACATTAAGCGTCAAGGAAGAGACCAAAAGGCGTATCTTTGAAATTGCCGAGAAGTTGGAATACAAAACCAGCAGCTCACGTAAATCGGTTAGCGGTAAAAAGCAGAACCACCACTTCCTTGCTCTGTACAACTACAAGCAAGAAGCGGAAGTTAACGACCCTTATTATCTATCGATTCGCCACGGTATTGAGACTCAGTGCGAAAAGATGGAAGTTAACCTAACCAACTGTTACGAAAGTAAAATACAGACAAACTCTAGCCAGATAACCGGTATTTTACTGGTTGGTAGAATGACGCAAGAAGTTATCGCACAAGCGAAAAAGCTCACCGATAATATCTGCTATGTCGACTTTACCGATCACTCTGAACCTTATGATTCAGTTGATATTGACCTGGCTCGCATCAGCAAAGAGATCACCAACTTCTTCATCAACCAGGGCTACGAACGCATTGGTTTCATCGGTGGCCAAGACGACATTAACACCTCTGATATTCGCGAAGTCGCCTTTGCAGAATACGGTGGTTTGAAGAACGTGGTCAGCGAACAAGATATCTACCGCGGTGACTTCTCTAGTTCATCTGGCTACAAACTGACGAAGAAGATGCTAGAGAGCGGCGATTACCCGAAAGCGATGTTTATTGCATCAGATTCGATTGCAATTGGTGTTCTACGCGCCGTTCATGAACACGGATTAAGCATTCCAGAAGACATTGCGCTGATCAGTGTCAATGACATCCCAACCGCTAAATTTACCTTCCCAAGTTTATCAACCGTTCGTATTCACTCTGAACTGATGGGAATTCAAGGTGTTAACCTTCTGATTGAGAAGGCACGCGATGGCCGTACTATCCCACTAAGAGTTTACGTACCAAGTAAACTCAAGCTGCGCGACACAACAAAATAGCACTATATTTCAAATAGATAACGAAAGGTCACCTCTACTATAGGTGGCCTTTTTTGTACCTGTTATCTCCCTCTCCAATCACATATCGCCTCTTCCAATCTGCTGTATAAAACACCAAATAGCATTCTTTTAAGTGGATCACACAGCACCGTAAAAAGCCCACAAAAAACGTGATGGAGTTAAAGTAAAACGTTTTCACTAATTTCATTTAGTAAAACTTTTACTAATAATTACCTCAGTCCAAAAATACTCGTATTCACTACGACCCAATTACGCATAAGAACGTCGGCCAGCATTCAAACAGGCCGAGAGAGAGGCAACGTGAACAACTGGGAAAACTTCCTGAACTTACATGAGAACCGTATGGCACCACGTGCTTACTTCTTCTCATACGCATCAGAAAAAACAGCTAAGACATTTCAACGTGAATTAAGCAGCCACTTTCAACTGTTAAGTGGTCAATGGAATTTCAGCTACTTCACTAACCCGTTACTGGTTCCTGAAGAGTTTTACTCTCAAGAGATGAGCGACTGGGGCCACATTACGGTTCCAAACATGTGGCAAATGGAAGGCCACGGCGATCTTCAATACACAGATGAAGGTTTCCCATTCCCAATTGATGTGCCTTTCGTACCATCAGACAACCCAACAGGCGCATACCAACGCTCTTTCTTCCTTGGCGAAAGCTGGGACGAGAAACAAACCATTATTAAATTCGATGGCGTAGAAACCTACTTCGAAGTTTACGTAAACGGTGAGTACGTTGGTTTCAGCAAGGGCAGTCGCCTAACCGCTGAGTTCGATATCTCTAGCCACGTAAAAGCGGGCAACAACCTACTTTCTATTCGCGTGATGCAGTGGGCAGATTCCACCTACATTGAAGACCAAGACATGTGGTGGACGGGCGGTATCTTCCGTGATGTTTACCTTGTTGGCAAAGAACAACTGCACGTTCAAGATCTAACGGTTCGTACTGATTTTGACGATGCTTACCAAAGCGCGACCCTTTCGTGCAATGTTGCTCTAGAAAATTTAGCAGCAGCGACCAACGCAACCCTTGAGTACGCATTGCTTGATGGCAGCCAAGTTATCTCGCAAGGCTCACTAGAGAACTTAAGTGTCGATGGCAACGCGAATACTCAATTCTCTATCGATGTGGTGAACCCTATTCAATGGAATGCTGAAAATCCGTACCTTTACCAACTGCTGCTTACACTGAAAGACGCTGACGGCAAAGTGTTAGAAGTGATCCCACAACGCGTTGGTTTCCGTGACATTAAAGTTCGCGATGGTCTGTTCTACATCAATAACAAATACGTGATGCTGCATGGCGTAAACCGCCACGACAACGACCACCTAAAAGGTCGCGCAGTTGGCATGGATCGCGTAGAGAAAGACTTGGTACTGATGAAGCAACACAACATCAACTCAGTCCGCACTGCACACTACCCGAACGACCCACGCTTCTACGAATTGTGTGACATCTACGGTCTATTCGTAATGGGTGAAACCGACGTTGAAACACACGGCTTTGCTAACGTTGGCGACCTAAGCCGCATTACTAACGATGCAGCATGGGAAGCGGTGTTTGTTGAGCGTATCGAACGTCATATTCACGCTCAAAAGAACCACCCTTCTATCATCATGTGGTCTTTAGGTAACGAGTCAGGCTACGGCTGCAACATTCGTTCTATGTACGATGCAGCTAAAGCGATTGATGACACACGTCTGGTTCACTATGAAGAAGACCGTGATGCTGAAGTGGTCGACATCATTTCAACCATGTACTCACGTGCTCAATTGATGAATGCCTTCGGTGAATTCCCACACGAAAAACCACGCATCATCTGTGAATACGCACACGCAATGGGTAACGGCCCGGGCGGTTTAACCGAGTACCAAAACGTGTTCTACAAGCACGATTCGATTCAAGGTCACTATGTTTGGGAATGGTGTGACCACGGCATTCTAGCGCGTGATGAAGCAGGTACCGAGTTCTACAAGTACGGTGGCGACTACGGTGACTACCCGAACAACTACAACTTCTGCATGGACGGTTTGATCTACCCAGACCAAACACCAGGCCCAGGTTTGAAAGAGTACAAGCAAGTGATTGCCCCAGTGAAGCTTCGCGATTTCGATGCGAAAACTGGCACCTTCACCGTTGATAACAAACTGTGGTTCTCAAACATTGATGACTACACCATCACTGCAGAAATTCGCGCTGAAGGTGAAACCATTGTTGTGCAACACATCAAGGTTGAAGAGCTGGCAGAGAACTCTAGCCGTGAACTAACACTTAACTTGCCACAACTTGATGAGCGCGAAGTGTTTGTGAACTTTACTGTTCGCAAAGATTCCCGCACGCCTTACAGCGAAGCGAACCACGATATCGCGGTTTACCAATTCCAAGTAAAAGAGAACACGGCGCAGCTAGAAGCCTTCTCTAACAACAATGCGACAGCACTGAATGTTGAAGAGTCTCGTCTCGCTTACCTAATCAAAGGCCACAACTTTGCACTGAACTTCTCGAAAGTGAACGGCAAGCTGACCTCATGGCTAGTCAATGGCGAAGAGCTGATTAAGTCAGAACCAAGACTCAACTTCTTCAAGCCAATGATCGATAACCACAAACAAGAGCACGATGGTTACTGGGAGCCAGCACACCTACAGATCATGCAGGAGCACTTCCGCACGCTTAATATTGAACAGGTAAACGGTAAGGTAGAGATCACCACTACCAGCATCATTGCTCCGCCAGTGTTCGATTTCGGCATGCGTTGTGAATATCGCTACCAAATCAGTGCTGAAGGCCAACTGAACGTTGAGCTAAGCGGTGAGCGCTACGGTGATTATCCTCATGTGATTCCAGTGATTGGTTTCGATATGGGCATCAACGGCGACTTCGACCAAGTTCAATACTACGGCCGCGGCCCAGAAGAGAACTACCAAGACAGCAAGCAAGCCAACATGATTGATGTGTACCAGTCGACGGTTGCAGACATGTTCGAGAACTACCCGTTCCCACAGAACAATGGCAACCGCCAACACGTTCGTTGGGCTGCGCTTTCAAGCCGCGCGGGTAATGGTATTGCGGTGAAACCACAGCAAGAAATCAACTTCAGCGCATGGTTCTACACCAACCAAAACCTACATCAAGCACAACACACTATTGAGCTAGAGAAGAGCGGTTACATCACGCTAAACCTAGACCACCAAGTGATGGGCTTAGGCTCTAACTCTTGGGGCAGCGAAGTGCTCGACTCTTACCGCGTGTACATGGACGAGTTCCGCTACGGCTTAACTCTGATTCCATTCCAAGCAGGCGATTGCGACGCGCAGCACCTAATCAATCATAACTTTGGTGATGAGTTCTTCACGGCAAATACGCCAGCGACTCAACCACAACAGAACGAGGCATAAGCGATGATCGTTTTAGAGAACTTAGAACAATTTAAAGTCGTTTACCGCGACGGTCGTAAATGGCAACGCTGTGTAGAAGCGATTGAAAACATCGGCAACATCAAAGATGGCGTGATGTATTCAATTGGTGACTCACTGGCTTACATGATTGAAGACGGCGTGGCTCGTAACACCGAAAACTTTACTGGCAACCGTCGTTACTTCGACGTGCATTACTACCTAGAAGGTCGTGAAACGGTTGAGTTCGCAGCCAAATCAGAGCTAGAACAAATCCAAGCTTACAGCGATGAAACCGACCGTGAACACCTACTGGGTAACGGTGAAACTCGTGAGTTAGCTGAAGGCCAAGTGGCGATCTTTGACAACAGCAAAGCTTACCGTTTTCACGGTGATAACCGAGTTCGCAAGGTGGTTTTGAAAGTGACTATTGAAGACGGTTACTTCCTTAATAAGTAAGTAAAACCCTATTAACTCACAGCGCATTTGAGCCTTGCCGTTCAAGGTTCAAATAGACTGAACAAACCCTCTATGCTTCTTCCCTACAAAGAAGCATAGAGAAATAACGACTATAATTATGTGATTCCCCGGAGGACACTATGTCTGAATCTGTACGCGGTAAGTTGGGCAAATTTGCCTTGCTCTCCATGACATTTGCAGCGGTATTTAACGTTCGCAACATCGTAAATAACAACATCGAATTGGGATTGAGTTCTGCTCCTATCTTTTTGCTTGCGACCCTTATTTACTTCATTCCATTCGTGTTCATCATTGCTGAATTCGTATCAGCAAACAAAAATTCTGAGTCAGGCATGTACGACTGGCTTAAAAAACCGCTAGGTACTAAAGCGGCCTACCTAGGTTCGTTCTTGTACTGGTTCGTGAACCTTTTCTGGTTTGTATCGTTGCTACCAAACGTTATCGCCTACGCATCTTACGCAATGCTTGGCTACGAATACGCCTTCTCTCCTGTCGTGACATCGGCCATCTCGATTGGTCTATTTGCTGCAGCAACGCACATCTCAACCAAAGGCGCGAGCTGGTTAGGTAAGATTGCAGAGATCGTGGCATACGGTGTATTTGCTCTGTTCGCGATTTACGTTATCGGTGCACTTATGGCGTTAGGCGGTAATCACGAACCGGTTGAACCAATCACGCTAGAAGCGATGACACCAACCATCAACTGGGCAACGCTGGGTATTATGTGTTGGATCTTCCAAGCAGCTGGCGGTGCAGAAACAGCAGCGGCATACCTAAACGATGTGAAAGGTGGTCATAAGTCTTTCATCAAAGTCATCATTGGTGCAGGTATCGCGATTGGTGCGATGTACGCTGTCGGCTCTCTACTGGTAAACGTATTCGTCGCACGTGATGAACTCACTTACGCTGGCGGTATGGTTGAAATCTTCACAGGCATGGCGAACTACTTCGACATTTCACAATCTCTAACGGGTCGCTTCGTTGGTATCGTACTGTTCGTTGCAATGTTCGGCTCGATGATGATGTGGACTGCGGCTCCTGTAAAAATTCACTTCTCCGAAATCCCTAAAGGTGTTTACGGCGAGAAGACAACAGAACTGAACGAGCACGGTGTTCCTGTTCGTGCAGCATGGTGGCAATTTGCGTTCGTATTCGTGATGCTTGTAGTTAACGGTTTCGGCTCTGAATCTGTACAAGACATGATGAACACGGCGATCAACCTAACAGCAGGTACCGCAATGTTACCGCCAATCTTCATCATGGTGGCTTACTTTGTATTCCGCTTGAAACACGACGACACACCGCGTGATTTCCGTATGGGTACTCGAGTTCAAGGTATGGCGGTTGTATCGGTACTGATTGGTATCTTCGTTGTGAGCATGACAGCATCGGCATTCCCTACAGGTGTTGACCTTGTTCAAGCCTTCTTCATCAACGTCTTCATGACAGCGGTATTCTCTGGTATTGCATGGTGGTGGATCTCTCGCTTTGAAAAGAAGCAAGCAGGTAAAGAAGCAAAGCTAGAAACGGCTAAGCAGTCATAACCTTAGCTAACCTTTAGTATTTATAAAAAAGCGCCCAACACGGCGCTTTTTTTGTTTTAAATCAGATAATTGAAATAACAACCTCAAAAATAAAAACGCCGTTCCGTCAAGGTTCCACTTCACGAAAAACACCAATTAATCGGTAATAAAACTCGAATAAAAACCAAGGTAAAATATTAACTAAATTTATTTACTCAAGGTCACATAATTGATCAATTTTGATTAACTTCCCGTCGCTTAATCTTTAATCTTCTTGCTGAAGAGACAAGCTGTTCCATATAAAAAAACGACACAAAGCCCCTACAAGCCTTATCAAACGTCGCACATGAAACAGCTAATCTCCTTACAGAACTTCTGAGTCGTTAACCTGTTGTTTGGGTAATAAATTTACTGAAAACAGCAAAGGTAAATCACTAAGAAGTCCGATCGTAAATCTATAAAAATAATATCTGAGCCAACCCTGATTGATCTGAGCGGGTGTTTGCCAAACCAACATAACAATAAAAGTGCGGCCTAGATCTTCCCTCTCTAGGACCAAGTTATAACGATCATCAACGTGATTCACCGGAGAACATCATGTCCGATAATAAACGCAGTACGATAGGCAAGTTTGCCCTACTGTCTATGACCTTCGCGGCGGTATATAGCTTCAATAACATCATTAATAACAACATCGAAATCGGCCTCTCTTCGGCTCCGATGTTCTTTTTAGCAACCATCTTTTATTTTGTTCCTTTCTGCCTGATAGTCGCTGAATTTGTGTCACTGAATAAAGACTCTGAAGCGGGTGTTTATTCTTGGGTTAAAAGCTCGCTAGGCGGTCGCTGGGCGTTTATTTCGGCTTACACATACTGGTTTGTTAACCTATTCTTCTTCACGTCTCTGTTACCTAGAATCATCGCTTACGCGTCGTATGCGTTCTTAGGTTTCGAGTACATCTTCACGCCAATGACCACGGCAATCCTAAGTACCATTTTGTTTGCGGTCGCGACTCACATCTCGAACAACGGCGCGAAGCTACTGGGTCCTATCACCTCTTTAACTTCGTCACTGATGCTATTGCTGACTATGTCTTACATCCTGTTATCAGGTGGCGCATTGGTTGGTGGCATCGAACCGGCTGACCCAATCACGATTGAGGCAATGACACCAAGCTTTAACTGGGCATTCCTTGGCGTAATCACTTGGATCTTCATGGCGGCTGGCGGTGCAGAATCGGTCGCGGTTTACGTAAACGACATCAAAGGTGGTCACAAATCTTTCGTTAAGGTAATCATCATTGCCGGTATCTTTATCGGTGCGCTTTACTCCGTTGGCTCTGTGCTTGCTAACGTGTTTGTTGCTCGTGAAGAGTTGAAGTTTACCGGCGGGTCAGTACAGGTATTTGAAGGGCTAGCAAGACACTTTGGATTGTCTGAGATCCTAATGAATCGCTTTGTGGGTGTGGTTTCATTCACTGCGATGCTGGGCTCGCTACTGATGTGGACAGCAACACCAGTTAAGATCTTCTTCTCTGAAATCCCTAAAGGCATCTTCGGTGAGAAAACTGTCGCGCTCAACAAACAAGGCGTGCCAGAGCGCGCAGCTTGGGTTCAGTTCTTCATCGTAATTCCACTGATGTTCATCCCAACACTGGCGTCGGACACAGTACAAGATCTAATGAGCACCATCATCAACATGACAGCCGCAGCCTCTATGCTGCCGCCACTGTTCATCATGATTGCTTACCTGCACCTGCGTGTGAAACTTGATCATCTACCTCGCGACTTCCGTATGGGCTCACGCCGAGTAGGCATTACCGCAGTGTCGATTCTTATCGGTATCTTCACGGTTGGGTTCTTTGCATCGACGTTCCCAACGGGCGCAGACATCATGACTATCATCTTCTACAACGTGGGTGGCATTGTGATCTTCCTTGGCTACGCGTGGTGGAAGTACGGTCAATACGAGAAAAGCTTGTCTCCTGAAGAGAAGAAGTTGGAAGCAAAGCCAGAACCTGCTAACGCTTAATTTGGCTTGATACTCTCATTAAAAGTCTAAGGCACTCTCCGTTTGGTGAGTGCCTTTTTATTTACAAGCCTGTTTATTGGTTCAAAATTCGATTCACACCCCAAATACCTCCCACCCCAAGCATTAGCGTACAAATTCAACTAAAAACCAAAATAAATTAAAAGTAAATATTTACTAAAAATAGATCACACTTTTAGATCGATTTAATTTTAAACACAAAAATAATCATTAATATCGGTTTTGCGATCGTAAGTAACCTGACCATATACGCCTTGAAGAGCACCCCAATATTAGAAGTCAGAACAGCCTGCGAAGCTTCATTTATCAACCCGAAACAGAAGTGAATAAAATGAAACGTAGTTTTACTAAAACCACTCTTATTACAAGCTGTATCCTTGCTGCTCTAACGGCTAATGCCCACGCTGATGAAACAGCCGCTAACCATAGCGACACTCAGCCCCCTAAAACAGAATCTGAAACGCTATTTAACTTCTATGGTGAGCTTGGCCTTGGTGGTCACGTTGCGCTAGAAGGCGACGACAAAGGCCGCTACGCAGACGGCACTTACATTGAAGCTGGCTTGGCTATCGAGCATGGCAATTGGTTTGGTCTTGCTTACATGGAAGGCTGGACGGTACAAGCCGATGACGAAGGCAATGCATGGGCAACTGGCCACGGCTGGGGCGGCTTCGAAGGGGGTTTTAACCGCTTTTACGCAGGTTACCGCACCGACGCAAAAACAGAATTTATTGTTGGTCGTATGGACTCGTCACTGGATGACGTTCAATGGTGGGGTGACCCTACCGTCGAGTACGGCTACGCGATCTCAAACACGCGTGACGTGCATGTTGGTGTGAAGATCCA
The DNA here is from genome assembly GCF_024347595.1 of Vibrio pomeroyi. NCBI lineage: Bacteria > Pseudomonadati > Pseudomonadota > Gammaproteobacteria > Vibrionales > Vibrionaceae > Vibrio > Vibrio pomeroyi. The sequence continues at coordinate 2,914,232 of NZ_AP025506.1, forward strand.
AAACCTAGAAGGCAAGCTACGCTACAGCGTTTCCTTCGCGCCTGAATCAGACTTCTCTGAAGACGATGCCCTACTTCACTTCGGTAAGTACGACAACTTCGCAGATCAATGGAAAGACAAAAATGCCATGGTCAACGGTTACCTCCAATACGATCTGACTGACGACCTAACCCTAATGGGTGGCGGTGAAGTTCGTAATAACGACGGTGGTGAACTTCTACTATTAGGTGCTGAGTACAAGAACTTCGCAACACGTGTTTGGCACGACACCGACAAAGGCAACCAAGAGTCTTTCGGTAGTGAATCTGGTATTCAAACCAGTGCTTGGTACGAAGCGGCACAAGGCGTTTACCTATCAGCAGCGTACAACTACGCAAACTTTGACGGCGACAATGGCGAAAAAGAGATCACCTCTTACATCAACGCAGGTGTTTGGTACGAATACGGCAACGGTGCGTTTGCGACTGCTTTCGATAGCCGCTTTGGCGTAGGCAGCGACACTGAAATTGGCGACGCACAAGTGTTCGCAATGCAATACTTCTACTGGTAATAACAGGAACTCACTATGAAACTGAACAAATCATTCGCAGCTCTCGCTATTGGCGCAGCACTTGTTGTTACTGGCTGTACATCAAATACAGGCTCTGAAGAACTTCAAGCCAACCAATTTAAGAACGTTATCGACCGTACTGGCTCACCAGAATACATGCGTGATTACGACTTTGATGACCACCAGCGTTTCAACCCATTCTTCGATTTAGGTGCATGGCACGGTCACTTACTACCAGATACAGCTGAAGGCATGGGCGGTTTCCCAGGAACGGCGCTGCTTACCGAAGAGTACATCAACTTCATGGCTGACAACTTTGACCGCCTGAGGGTGTTCAAAGATGGCAAAAAAGTCGCGTTCACCATGGAAGCTTACAGCCTGCCAGGAGCACTGGTTCAGACACTAAAATCTGACGATGTGACGGTAGAGATGACAATGCGTTTTGCTTCAAACCGTACCTCTCTGCTAGAAACTAAAATCACTACCGACTCTCCTGTTAAATTGGTGTGGGATGGTGAACTGCTAGAAAAGACCCATGCGAAAGAAGGCGTGGCACAAACCGACAAAACAATCGCTGAAACCTACCCTGAGTACGATCGTCAAATCGTTGCAACTGACGATGGCTTGAAGGTAACTTTCGGTAAGGTACGTTCAACATGGGATCTGCTGACTTCAGGTGAGTCTGAGTACCAAGTTCACAAATCGATTCCAACCCAAACCACAGTTGATGGCCTAGCGTTTACTTCAACGGCAAACATTGAAGAATCGACCACCATCTACACCACATACTCGCATGTGCTAACGGCAGAAGAAGCACAAGCTGAACAGCCTGAAATCAAAAAGATCATGGCAAACCCGACTGACTTCTTAGCGGCAGCAGCAGAACGTTGGGAAGGCTACCTTGAGATGGGCTTAACCAACCCGAACGCAACACCAGAGCAAGAGCGTGTTGCAGTTAAAGCGATGGAAACCCTGAACGGCAACTGGCGTGGCGCTGCAGGTGCTATGGAATTTGACTCAGTCACACCATCAGTTACAGCACGTTGGTTCTCGGGCAACCAAACATGGCCGTGGGACACATGGAAACAAGCTTACGCTATGGCTCACTTCAACCCAGATGTGGCGAAAGATAACATCCGCGCGATGTTCGCTTACCAGATTCAGGCTGACGATGCGGTTCGCCCATGGGACGAAGGTTACGTGCCAGATCTACTCGCTTACAACCTAAGCCCAGAACGTGGTGGCGACGGTGGTAACTGGAATGAACGTAATACTAAACCTAGCCTAGCGGCATGGGCAGTAATGGAAGTCTACAAGACCACCAGCGACGAAGCTTGGCTAGAAGAAATGTATCCCAAGCTAGTGGCATACCACGACTGGTGGCTACGTAACCGTGATAACAACGGCAATGGCGTTCCAGAGTACGGCGCTGCGCGTGACAAAGCACACAACACTCCTGAAGGTGAAATGTACTTCACTGTGGTTCGTGGCGACAAGCATGAAACCGTCGTAGGCCAAGCAGCACTGGATAAAGTCGTGGCTGAAGGTAACTACGATTACATCGAAAGCCCAGCTCAAACCGCTGCATCTTGGGAATCAGGTCGTGACGATGCTGCAGCCTTTGGATTCATCGATAAAGATCAGCTAGACGCGTATGTCGCGAACGGTGGTAAGCGTAGCGATTGGGATGTTGAATTCGCTCAAAACCGCGCGGAAGACGGCACACTGTTAGGCTACTCACTGCTGCAAGAGTCGGTTGACCAAGCAAGCTACATGTACAGCGATAACAAGTACCTAGCGGAAATGGCTGACATTCTAGGTAAAGATGCTGAAGCGAAAGAGTTCCGTGAAAAAGCAGAGCATCTATCGAACTACATCAACACCTGTATGTTCGATGAAAGCACGAACTTCTACTACGACATTCGTATTGAAGACAAGCCTTTAGCCAATGGCTGTGCAGGTAAGCCGATTGTAGAACGTGGCAAAGGCCCTGAGGGTTGGTCACCACTGTTCAACGGCGCAGCAACACAAGCTCACGCTGATGCGGTTGTTTCTGTGATGAAAGATACAGGAGAGTTCAACACCTACGTTCCACTGGGCACAGCAGCACTTTCTAGCCCAGCATTTGGCCCAGATATTTACTGGCGTGGACGTGTATGGGTAGACCAGTTCTACTTTGGCCTAAAAGGTATGGACAGCTACGGCTACCGTGATGATGCGATTGAAATGGCAGGCGCATTCTTCGACCACGCCGATGGCTTGGTACAAGACGGTCCTATCCGTGAGAACTACAACCCGTTAAACGGTGAACAGCAAGGTGCACCAAACTTCTCTTGGAGTGCGGCTCACCTATACATGTTGTACAACGATTTCTTTACTGACGCAGAGTAAGTAAAACCTATACCTGTCTTCTGAAATCCAATGAAAGTCTAACCTCATAAATTTCAGGTTTTGGCACTCAGTTTCTCGCTGAGTGCCTTTTTTATATCTGAAGTAACGTAAGCGAAAAACAGGCCATCAGAGTATTTGGCCTACTATGATCCTTTTACTATCTAACCTATATAAAACCATTATTATCAACTAGCTAGGAAATAACCGTACTTGATAGTGGTAATGTTCTCGTTGCAACTTGAATTCATCATGGACACTTGGCGTCCATGAATCATCACCGCCTACACCCATATGAAAACCATCGACATAGACAAACAACTGGTCTTGCTCGGTTAGGTCACAAGTATGCTTCGCTTGTTGTAATTGCTGTTGACCAAAACGACTGACAGAGAACTGGAAATCGCCTTGTAGCTCAAACCCACCAATCACGGCTTCACGCACATCACAGCGCAATCCGCAGTCAGAGGGGAAAATATAAGGAGTATGCATCTGCTCGATACTCTGTTGATACAACCCCATATGCGCAGCTAATTTACGATCAGGATAGTTTTCATGCGGGCCTCGACCAAACCATGCCACATTCTCAGGTACATCAGCTAAAGCAAACGTAAGCCCAACACGTGGTAATGATGGCAACCCTTTCGCCGCTTCAACATGTACATCAACCTTCACCTCACCATCGGAAAATAACTGATAGCGCCATGTTGATAGCAATCGCACTTGCCCGGAAACAACGTGTGCAATTTTTGAAGTCACCACGGCACAATTGCCGGGAGTGCCAAAGGTAAACTCAATACATTCTGGAGACAGTTTATCCAGCCCCATGGCTTGCCAACGCGCCATCCAAGAGTTGGGGTCAATTCGATTGGCTTCACTAACACCAATATCGTTATCTAATGGCGCACGATAGAAATGGTCTCGAAGACCACTCGCTAATTGCTCGACACCTCTTAACTGCCAGCTCTCGAGAGTACCTGTGAGTCGATTAAATTCGATCTGATAATCGTCTCCTCTAATCGTCAGTGTGGTTCCCATTTCTTGAACTTTAGGAGGTTTCGCGGAAAGGTTCATATCGAGCAACAGTTGCGGTGCAGCAGGTAGAAGTAATTGTTCACTCGCGGTAACGTGCCCCTCATTAGCCCATGAGGTTTTGGCACTCAATACCACCTCTAAGTTCAAGTGATTGAGCGCATTAATTGAAGGCGTCACGTCGACGCCATCCAGCTCTAAACGTGTGCAAGAATCCGGTTCAATTAGCAGCTCAATACAGCCTTGACTCTGCACATCACCATCTTGGGTGATACTCCAGTTCAAGGTTTCAACCTGACTTACATGGAATAAATGCTCACTGCGTACCTCAATGACCAAAGGTAACGCAGAAATGAGAGTGAACTGATAAAACTGCTGCGCTTTCTTCACTTCATGCAGGGTTGGATGAACCGTCCTGTCTGGGAAAACCAAGCCGTTGATGCAGAATTGGCGGTCATTGATGTCGTCACCAAAATCACCACCGTACGCCCAATAAGGCTGACCGTTTTTATCTTGTTTGGTGATGCCCTGATCGACCCAATCCCAAATAAAACCACCTTGCAGCCTTGGGTTATCACGAAAGGCTTGCCAGTATTTATCAAAGCTCCCTAAGCTATTGCCCATCGCATGCGCGTATTCGCACAAGATCAGCGGGCGCTGTTCATTAGGCAAGGCGATGGCTTTACGAATACCGATACGCGGCGTAACCTCAGGTTGATGCTCAACCACAGGCAAATCCCAATCGACACGAGCATACATTGGACACAAAATATCAGTGGCAGCAGTGTTTGCGCCACCGCCCTCATACTGAACGGGGCGAGTTGGATCGGCCAGCTTCACCCATTGGTACATCGCGTGATGATTACGACCAATCCCCGACTCATTACCCAGCGACCAAATGATGATACTGGCGTGGTTCTTATCGCGCTCCACCAAACGAGTCATGCGACGCATATAGGCATTGAGCCAAGAAGCATCGTCCGACAAGCGACACATCGGGACTTGTCCATGAGTTTCAATGTTTGCTTCATCGACCAAGTACAGACCATATTCATCACACAACTCATACCACATCGGGTGATTCGGATAGTGCGCGGTTCTGACGGCATTAAAATTGTTCTGTTTGAGCAACTTGATGTCCTCAATCATCCCTTCTCGAGTCATGGTATGACCGAGCTCAGGATGATGCTCATGTCGATTCACGCCTCGAATAAGCAGAGGCTTACCGTTCACTTTTAGCAGACCATCTGTAATTTCAACACAGCGGAAGCCAACATCGTAAGCCTCACAATCGATCAATTCGCCTTGTTCATTCTCCAACGAGATAACACAACGATAGAGATAAGGAGATTCAGCGCTCCACTTGTGTGGGTTGGCGACTGAGTGTTGACTGTGTGCCACTTCCTGCCAAGGTCCTTTTTCATCGACATATCTTTGCCCAAAACCAACCACATCAGGCTCGCTCACTCGATGACCTTGAGCATCATACAGCTCAACCTTTACCTGATAAGCACCGTTACTCTCGTGACCATTTTTTGATATTTTGACATCTACATTGAGCTGCGCATCGCGATAAGCACCATCTAATTGAGTTTCAATTCTTACATCTTCGATCGCTGTTTTTGGCTTGGTGAGCAAAGTGACATCGCGGAATATACCGCTCAGCCACCACATATCTTGGTCTTCAAGGTACGAGCCATCCGACCAACGCAATACCATCACCGCAAGTGTATTTTCCCCCACACTAAGATACTCAGACAGATCAAACTCGGCTTGTAATCGGCTGTCTTGCGAATAGCCCACCCATTTACCGTTACACCACATATGAAAAGCAGAATTGACGCCATCAAAGGCTAGCCTATGGGTATCCAATAACGCTTCTTCGGTACATTCAAAACGAGTTCGATATAGCCCTGTTGGGTTATCACTTGGCACAAAAGGCGGTTGATCAGCAAAAGGGTATTTCACGTTGGTGTAGATAGGTTTATCGAAGCCCTGCATTTGCCAATTACTTGGGACATCTATCTGCGCCCATTGTGAGTCATCAAAGTCTTGAGATACCGATTCCTCCGTCACTAGCTCGGGGGCAGAAAACAACTGAAAGCGCCACTTTCCGTTTAGAAACAGCTTACGCTCAGAACGTTTAGCGAGTGCGTCGGCACCTGAAAGGTAGCCGTTCAAAGGCGCGTGAGCCTCAATAACATTGTGGTGAGTAACGTGTTGGTTTTCCCACTCGCGAGCCGAGATGATTTGAGAAAAGTTTCTCATGGAGCATTCCTTACTATAAACCGTGTAACGTGAATCATTGCGAGTGCGACTGAGTGACACAAGCGCTAGAGAACTAAACAAGCGCTAGCGAGCTAAACAAAAGCATTGGCAATGACAAACGAGAAAAGAAAAGCCGCAACCAAAATAGTTGCGGCTTATGAGTATTACTTGAAGGCGCGTTTACTCACCTTATCCAGTTTTTTCAAGATCTTATCGATTCGTTCAGGGTGAACCATAAACTCTTGGAACCCTTTCATGCCCTCTTTGGCCATTGCTGGGTTGGTGTCACGGTCGTAGAACTGAGCAGTACCAGCACTTGACGCTAACATCGCTACGCCTTTGTCTAAGAACGGGTCAGATTTCGCTTTGGCTTTGTTGTTGGTTGGGATCTGCAGCAACATCTCATTGATCAGTTGTTGGTTTTCAGCGCGAGCAACAAATTCAAGGAACTTACGAGCATCTTCTTTGTTCTTCGCTTTTGAAGGGATGTGTAGCGTATCCATTGGCGCATCTTCAGACATAGGAATACTTGGGTCGATCACTGGGAATTGGAAGAAATCCATCTTGCCATCCAACTCTTCCGGGAAGTTTGGCGTGATGAAGTTACCCATCAGGTACATCGCCGCTTTGCCGTTATACAAGAAAGGCTGTGCTTCTTGCCAAGAGTATGACGCGTGATTCTCCAGGAAGTAGCCTGGCTCAACTAATTCTGCCCAGTTAGCGAAGGTTTTCTTCACACGTTCATCCGAGTAAGGCACCTTGCCATCCATCAACTGGATATGGAAATCAAGGCCATTGGTGCGCATGTTGATGTAGTCAAACCACCCTGCCGCAGTCCATAGGTATTTAGTGCCTATCGCGAATGGCGCAACACCATTCTCTTTCAACGTTGCAGACGCTGATTTTAGGTCTTCCCACGTTTTCGGCTCACCAATGCCGTACTGTTCAAAAATGTCTTTGCGGTAATAGATACCCCATTGGTAATACGTGTATGGCACACCATATTGCTTGCCTTGAACTGTCATCGCTGGAGCGGCGGCTGCAAAGTCTTGCTTCATGTTTTTGTCTGCCCAAATGTCACTCACATCTTCAAACAAACCACGGTCAACGAAGGCTTTCATTCGGTTACCCGCATACCAGAACACCACATCCGGCGGCGAAGTCACCAGCCAGTTACGGATCGTAGTCTTATACGACTCATGGTCATATAGGTTGTACTTCACCGTAATATCAGGGTTCTCTTTCTCAAAGCGACTGATGATCTTTCCCCACGCCTCTTTGGGTGCAGGATCGGACGCATCTGAGTTAATGACTAACGTGCCAGCAAAAGCAGTGGTCGTCAGAGAGGCAGCAAGCACTGCAGAAGCAGCGATATGTTTCACGTATTTCATATTAAGGTCCTTGTTGTGGAGCTAAGCTCACTAAGTCCAATTTTTATTATTGTGTTGCGTAGAGTTTGTCGTGCTTGGTTACTCTTTTTGTATTAATCCACGATGGATTGGGTTCAATAAAGGCACCCGTTACATCAGCGCCTTTACATTGTTTCTATCCTTTCGTTGCGCCTAATGTGAGGCCAGCAATGAAGTGTCTTTGCATGGTAAAGAACAAGACCACTGGAGGAATCGCAGCGACAACCGCACCTGCTGACATAAATTGCCAAGACGCTAACCACTGCCCTTGCAGAGAGCTTAGACCCGCAGTCACAGGGCGAACTTCGTCACTCTGAACCAAAACTAACGCCCAGAAGAAGTCATTCCAGATGAAGGTAAACACCAGTACCGACAGTGCCGCAAGCGCAGGGCGAACCAGTGGCAACACCACATGCCAAAATATTCTCCATTCACTCACCCCTTCAACACGTGCCGCTTCAATCAATGCATCCGGAATTCCAACAATGAAATTACGCATAAACAAGGTACAAAACCCGGCTTGGAAAGCGATATGGAAGAAAATCAGAGCCCAGTGCGTATCGTAGAGACCAAGGCCAATCGTAAGGTCACGTACTGGGATCATCAGGATTTGGAATGGTACAAAGTTACCCGCGATGAACATCGCAAAGATCCATACATTGGCTTTGAAGTTGTACTTCGCCAAAGCGTAGCCAGCCAGTGTCGACAACGCCACAGCCCCTGCGACAGCAGGTAAAGTGATGATCAAACTGTTGATTAAGTATTGTCCCATCGAAGTCGAGGTAAAAACTTGGGTATAGTTTTCAATGAACTGAATCTCGCTCGGCCAGCCCCAGTAGTTACCTTTGTTGATGTCTTCCATCGAACGGATCGACGTCATCATCACCGCGATCAATGGCAATAACCACATCACGATCGAGAGCGGTAGAGCAACGCGATAACTGATATTAGTAAAGCGGCCAGCTTTTTGAATTGGTTGCGGATACATTATTTTTCACTCCTTAACATACGCCACAAGAAGTAAGCGATATAGATATCCATGATCAGGAATAGCACTACAGACACCGCGGCACCGTAACCCATGCGGTAGTTGAAGATAGACTCTTCATACATTTGATACGCCAGAACGGTTGAGCTACCCCAAGGGCCACCAGCAGTCATAGTCGCCACTAGATCGAATGAACGCAGTGCACCGATCACGGTAACTACGACCGCGATAAAGGTGGCAGGCCTTAGTTGAGGCAACACCACATACCACAACATGCGCCACTTCTTCGCACCATCGAGGCGAGCCGCTTCTAACTGTTCAGGGTCGAGGTTATTCAGCCCCGTTAAATATAAGATCATGCAATAAGAGATCTGCGGCCATAAGCCCGCAGCGATGATTCCGTAAGTCACATAGTCCTCATCTGCAAGTATCGAAACAGGCTCGAAGCCAAGCGATCCAAGAGCGATATTAAAAAGACCAAAAGAGGGATCGTAGAACCAAGAAAATACGAGACCGACCACCACTTGAGAGATAACAAACGGGAAGAAAAACAGAGATTTTACGACACGAATGCCCTTCACTTGTTGGTTGAGAAAAAGGGCAATGGCCAAGCCACACGGTGGCGCGAGCATAAAGAAGATCAACCAAAGGAAGTTATTCGTTAACGAAGTATAAAAAGCATCTGAATCAAAAAGCTCACGATAGTTCTCAAGCCCCACCCACTCTTTTTCACCTAAGCCATCCCATTCAAAGAAGCTCAACCAGATACTGTCTAAGATGGGGTAGATGACATAGAGCGAAAAGATTGCGATAGCGGGCGCTAAGAATAACCAAGGGGATACCTTGGAACTAATACGCCGCTTTTTATTGGCTGATGGGGTACGATTTTCTGGGTATATCGTTTTCACAGATTGCTCCATTTCCCGAAATTCCTTGTCTTCAAAGCTTTATTTTCTATTTGATGAATTACCAGTCATTTTCGTAAATTCAATCAAGCAGCTCAGCGTTTATAGTAATCACGTTCAAATATTAGGCTTATTGATAACATTACGCACAGTTATGTTTCATTTCTGTAAACGTTTCCACAAAAAACAATATGATTTGTAAAATTTGTATGACGAGGATCAATAATTCATGCGAGGCATCTAACAAATTTCTGATGAAAGCGTATGTTTTAAAGGCAAAGTGATGTAGTCCAACGAGGCAAGGAGAAAGCATGGCTGATATCAGCTTAAAACAGGTCATCAAACGTTACGGTGATATACAAACCATCCATGGTGTTGATCTAGAGATAAATAATGGCGAGTTTGTCGTATTTGTTGGCCCGTCTGGTTGTGGTAAATCAACCCTCCTACGCTTAGTGGCAGGCCTAGAAGAGATCACGGAAGGTGAGATCCATATTGGCGACGACCTAGTCAATGATGTTGATCCCGCTGAACGTGGTGTCGCGATGGTGTTTCAGTCTTATGCACTCTACCCTCACATGACTGTTGAAGAGAACATGGGCTTTGGCCTGAAGATGAATGGCGTCGCCAAAGAAACCGTAGAGAAACAGGTCACCAGTGCTGCGAAAACACTTCAGCTAGAACCTCTATTGAAACGTAAACCTAAAGAGTTATCGGGCGGACAACGTCAACGTGTCGCTATCGGTCGAGCAATAGTTCGTAACCCAAGAGTGTTCTTGTTCGACGAACCCTTGTCTAACTTAGATGCAGAACTTCGTGTCGATATGCGCTTACAAATCGCTAAATTGCATCAAGATCTGCAAAACACCATGATTTACGTAACTCACGATCAAGTCGAAGCAATGACACTTGCGGACAAAATCGTCGTGCTTAGAGACGGTCGAGTGGAGCAAGTCGGCTCACCTCTAGAACTGTACCATTCTCCTCAAAATGAATTTGTGGCAGGTTTTATCGGTTCTCCGAAAATGAACTTCTTACCTTGTTTGGTCAATAGTACCTCTGAGACTCATGCTCAACTGACCGTTAATGGCCTTAGTAAAATTAATCTGCCTCTGCCAAGTGACGGCCTTGCTGAAGGACAAAAGCTGACTCTTGGTATTCGACCAGAACATCTAGAGATCAATGGCGAGTCGGACATCACGATTGAGTTCCAAAGCGAAGTGGTAGAACGATTGGGCAACAGTACTTATATGTTTGGCCAATCATGTGGCGTTGATAGCTTTAAAGTTCACCTCCCCGGAGATCAAGAAGTCACTCGTTATCAGTCTCTCAATTTAAATTTCGCATCCATTAACTGCCATCTATTTGATGCTGAAGGTCAACGTATTAACTAGCTTTTTCAAACGGTAGAGCTGGCTCGAAACGCTAGCTTTACCTCATGATTCATCCACCGTTATCATCTTATTCTTCAGTGATTACCTCCCTTCTTTACTTCTTATCTCTCTATGAAACCATTCAAAAAGTTTCATGTACCCCGCTTAGTTTTTGGCTCTAACGACCTTATTGGTATTTTCTTTACCCTTAATAGCTATCCGGACATTAATTTGATAGTCGTTTACTAAATAATCGCTAAACTATAGTGTCGCCTACCCCTTTTTTTGAGAAAACCTAAATGCCTAATGCTGATTCCACCCTAAACAAACGTATGGGAATCGTTGCGCTCACCTGGCCAATTTTTATCGAAGTTCTTTTAAGAACGGCACTCAACACCAGTGATGTATTCATGTTATCGGGATACTCAGACAAAGCCGTGTCTGCCGTTGGTGTTATCTCTCAGATATCCTTTTTCCTAATCATCGTATCGACTATGGTCAGCAGTGGTACAGGCATTCTAATCGCCCAATATAACGGCGCCTCTCGCGATCAAGAAAGCGCTCAGGTCGGCGTTGCTAGCATCATATTGGCGATTGTTACGGGTGTATTGCTGAGTATTTTCGCTGTGCTAGGCGCTGAATACTTTATTCCGCTCTATCAACTTGAACCTCAAGTCGAACAATACGCTCAAGAGTACCTGTTCATCAGTGGTGCGCTGACCTTTAACGTCACGATAGGTGTGGTGCTCACCACGATCCTACGCAGTCATGGCTATTCAAAATCACCCATGGTCATCAATATGATTGCGGGTGTTATTAACGTGTTCGGCAACTACTGCGCACTCTACCAACCTTTTGGCTTGCCGGTTTACGGCGTGCAAGGCGTAGCGATTGCGACCGTCATTAGCCAAGTAATCGGGATGTTTATCTTGATTGGTGTCGTGAGAAGTAAGAGCATTGATCTACCACTGAAACAGTTTAAGTCGGTACCTAAAGCCATCTACCAGAAGATCATTAAGATTGGCTCGATGAACGCCGGAGAAGTGCTGTCTTACAACATGGCTCAGATCACCATCATGTTCTTTGTCGTGCAAATGGGCACGGCTTCGTTGGCAGCATTCACCTATGCACAAAACATCGCTCGCCTCTCTTTTGCATTTGCACTGGCGATTGGTCAAGGCAGCCAAATTCAAACCGGCTACTACATCGGCAAAGGTTGGATTGATGAAATCGCCAGCCGAGTGCAGCGTTATTTTGTGGTTGGCTTTATCGCCTCGACCACCATTACCTGCGTGATCTATCTGTTCCGTTTCGAGATTCTGGACGTGTTCACACAAGACCCTGAAATTCTAGCGCTGACGGCCTCTCTGATTGCAGGCTCTATTATTTTAGAAGCGGGTCGCGTGTTTAACCTGATCTTCATCTCTTGTTTGAAAGCCGCTGGCGACATCAAGTTCCCAGTGAAAATGGGCATTGTTAGCATGTGGGGAATTGGCGTCGCAATGAGCTATCTACTTGGTGTGCATTGGGGTTATGGCGTATTTGGTGCTTGGATGGCGATCGCGATGGATGAATGGTTCCGCGGGTTAATCATGGTTCGCCGCTGGCGAGCAAAAAAATGGACTCGCTTCTCTTTATAATCCAATAAAAACAATCCTCTACACAACACGTTAGGCATCTCAGTTATCGCTACTGGGCTGCCTTTCATAGTATTTGGCCTATGATGTTCCTTCCCGTTTATTAGCTGTACGGCCTCCATACCCTACTCGTTCAATCCCCTCTTATTTCTAATCACACCTCTACTCTTCATTACCTTCAATCCAATATAGAAAGTGTACCTGAGGAAAGCATTATCAACATTTTCTATATAAAGATTATTCAATCGTAGGGATTATCAAACAGAATCACTCGAACTACTATTATTTCGTCCGCTAGCCAAGACGTTAGCAAGACAGCTAACCAATAACTAAAGTGCACATACTCATTCAGAGCGCACAACGTGGAGAACATCATTATGTCTTACTATTCAGTACTAGAAGTAACACCAACAACAGACGCATGGGTTGCTGATTACATTGGCCCTGCAAACAAACTGGTTGCTCAATACGGCGGTAAATACCTAGCGCGTACTTCTAGCCACGAACGCCTTGAAGGCGACGCAGAACAGCCTGCACTTCGCATCATCATCGAGTGGCCATCAAAGCAAGCTGCGGTCGATTTCATGAACGATCCTGGTTATGTTCCACACCTAGCAGCACGCACTGCAGGTTCAGTTAGCCACCATGCGCTTATCGAAGGTAAAGACGACCTAGCGTAATCAAGAGTCCAATTCTTGGTTAATGGCTATGATTAAACATGACTATTTCCAAAAGTAGAAAAGCCGCACCATCATTGTGATGGTGCGGCTTTTTATTGTTCGCTCTAAAGCATTTAGCCTATAATGATCTTTTCACTCAACCAACTATTAATTAACGAATAATTAGATAGTTAATAAGTTATCTTAGAGCATCAAACCGTCGCTTCAACGCCCTTCTTTCGTTTTGCTAGTCGTCCAAAAATACCAAGCAACATAACAATGCCACACACGCCATAAACTTGCATGATGGTTGGATCGTCCGATACAAAACCAACATCAGAGAACATAACGTAAGCACCAAGCACCATGTAAAGAATAATAGCTGAAGCCTCGAAGCGGAACTCCCACGGCGTCACATCGATATTTTCGTTTACTGGCATCTCGTATTCAGATTCGCGAGGCATAAAGTGACCAATGATGAACATCAGCGTGGTACATACCACGAACAGAATCGCCAATTGGTGTAGGAAGTGAATCGGTGTTTTGAAGATTAGCTGCATTGCCGCATAAGAACTTACGAACACCACCAGCGCTACTTTAGCTGCTAGAGCAGGCACACGTTTAGAGATGTAACCAACAAATACGATGGTAAAGATTGGCACACTAAAGAAACCAGCCACCATTTGCAGGTACTGGAACAAGCCTTCAGGTGCATACATGATGAAAGGAGCAATACATACAGAGATAATCGCAATCACAACACCAAAGATACGTCCTTTACCGACCAACTCTTCATCCGTTTTACCTTGACCAAACAGCGGCTTATACACGTTCAATGCAAACAAGGTAGTAGAGCTGTTCAACACACCGTTGAAGGTACTCAGAATCGCACCAAACATCACGGCAACGAAGAAGCCAACTAACGGTTTAGGCAATACTTCGTTAACTAAACGGGTATACATGGTATCTGGGTTGCCCGCATCAGCACCAAACATGTGGAATGCAATAATACCTGGAATGATCAGGAACAGCGGAGAGATAACCTTAATTGCACCGGCAAGGATGACACCTTTCTGGCCTTCTTTTAGGTTCTTAGCACCCAATGCACGTTGGATGATCGATTGGTCAGTACCCCAGTAATACAAGTTCACCAACAGTAGACCAGTGAACAATGTCGAGAACGGCAGTGGATCGCTTTCTGTACCGACAGATTGAAGCTTCTCTGGCGCCGCATACAGCAGAATATCTAGACCCGCACCAAAGCTGCCCTCACCCAGAACCATCAAACCAAATACTGGAATCATCATGCCGCCGACAATCAGACCGATACCGTTGATGGTATCTGCGATTACTACAGCCTTAAGGCCGCCATAAATGGCGTAAAAGAAGCCAAGTAGCCCGATTGTCGCCGAAATTAACGCTATTGAGCTAAATTCAGAGATATTAAGTAAGGCTTGAACATCGAAGATTTCTCCCAGAACAACGGCACCAGCGTAAAGTGTGGTCGGCAAAATATTGATAACGTACTGGCACAAGAAAAGCAGTGTCACGAACTTCTTCACAGACATGTCGTAGCGGCTTTCCAAGAAATCTGGAATGGTGGTAATGCCTTGCTTCAAATAGCGAGGAACAAGCATCAATGCGATGATGACCAGCGTCACACCCGATGCGACTTCCCATCCCATCACACTCATATTGTGCGTGTAAGATTGGGCACTCATGCCCACAAAACTGGTAGCGCTTAGGTTGGTTAAGATCAGTGAACTGGCGATCAGACCACCGGTCAGGCTTCTTCCGCCAAGAAAGAATCCATCTTGTGAGGTGTTTTTATCGTTCTTAACTTTGTTGTAGGTATACGCGACAACAAAACCAGTAAACAACAAAAATGACAGCAGAACTGTAATAGACATTTTGTTTTCCTTTCGTTTAGTTATTGCGGCAGCACTACCTCGCTGCCGATTATAATTTTTATATTTAGATTTTTATTTGTAGGGGTACTCAGAGTTAGCAATTCACATCTTTTTTAGATGCACAATTAAGGCTGACTCCGGGTCTAAAATAGGTAAGGTCAATCCAATTTCTTTGAGGTTGTCACCGCTTAACGTCAGTGTTTTATCCAGCCATTGAGGGCGTTGCTTCATCAGTTGGAAACTGGTCTGCGGCATCTCCACCAGCTTCACTTTGTATTGAGCGTTGTCTTCGACACAACTGATTCGAAGGGGTGACGGCAGAGCATGATCTGGCATGGCTAATTGGCACACCGTAATCAACATCTCGTCATCATTTTGCACACCATAAATGTTCTGATTCTTATCCGCAGGATCCATACGGAAGCTACGACCAGAGTGCAGAATATGGCGGAACTGTTTATGTAGAGCGATATAGTGAGAGAAGGCTTGCTTCTCTTCTTGGGACTCTTTTACTGGGTCTAGCTCAACGCCCATGTGTCCCATTAATGCCGTTACACCGCGCATATTGATACTATGACGACGATTCGTTGAGTGGCACTCAGCTGGGCCAATGTGTGCGCCCATCACTTCTGGTGGAAAGAAGTAACTCATGCCCTTTTGAATCGCTTGACGCTCAAGCGCATCATTACAATCCGATGCCCAAAAGCGATGGGTACGCTTAAGAATTTCAAAATCGATACGACCACCACCAGACGAGCAAGATTCAATCTCAACCTCTGGGTGTGCCTCGTTAAGTTGGTCAACTAAACGATACAAAGCCTGAGTTTGACCGTGCACTGCAGCTTTGCCATTATGGCCAGGTTGAACCAATTCGCGGTTCATGTCCCACTTGAGGTAGGTGATGTTGTAGCGAGTGAGCAGATCATCTAAACGTGAGAACAGGTAATCAAAGCACTCTGAATTTTGCAGGTCTAAAACATACTGCCAACGACCAGAAGGCTGATGATAACCTTGCAAACCAAGCACCCAATCGGGATGGTTGCGGTATAGATTTGAATCTTGGCTCACCATTTCAGGCTCAACCCAAAGGCCAAACTCCATACCTTGTTGGTTCACATGGTCAATAACAGGCTCTAAACCATTCGGGTATTTCGCTTCATCAAGATACCAGTCCCCCAGCGCTGCACGTTCACCGTCACGCCCAACGAACCAACCATCATCAATAATGAAACGCTCAACGCCCATCACACCGGCTTCCGTCGCCATCTGCATGATGTATTCAGGTTTATGATCGAAGTAGATCCCTTCCCAAGTATTTAAGTGAACAGGACGTGGCTTATCGGTTGGAAAGTTGATGATGTTATCGCGAACAAATTGCTGAAAACGCTGAGCGATACCATTCAGCCCTGAATTGCTGTAACAGCCAAATAGCCAAGGTGTTTGATAGCTTGCTTGAGGTTCAAGAATGGATTCGCCCGCTAGCAATAACTCGCCAGCTTGCACAAAACGACGACCATCACTACGAACGTCAGCACGCATTTGGTGGTTGCCACTCCAACCTAAATGGAAGCCCCACACCAAGCCTTGCTGCTCAGAGAAGCCTTGAGTGCCGGCAAACATACCCGGAAAGTTTTCATGAGAAGTTCGACCGCGGCGGTTCTCTTGCATGAAACCACCGTGCTCAAAGCGCTGACGCTGTGTTTGGAATTCATGACACCAACGACCATGGAACGTCATCAGCTCATTAGCATGATTCGGAAGTGGCAGTGTTGAGGACAATTTGTTGAGGTAGTATTTACTGTCGCCTTTATTGGTAATCGTGACACGCTTTTGAACCACATCAGATTGGTATTCAAGCTTAATTTCGACGGTCAGTTCAAGCTTGGCTACCGTGTCTTCAAGAATAAATGTCGCTTGCTGCACGTTAGCTTCACCGTCTGTCGTACCAGCTTCAACACGCGTGGTATTGAATACAGGCGCCCAATCCAAGCCATCACGATGCCCTTCAACGCCCGGCGCGTTAAAGTGACCACTGCCCAGTTCAGGACATAGAGAAAGTGGCACATCGACATCAAGGCGCGCTTGAGAAATCGGTCTCTCAGTTGATAACAGCAGATCTTCATCAATGCTGGCGATCTTCGCTCCCCAGTGCAGGATCTCTGGAACACGCCCTGATTTGATGATCAAACTGTGGTTTTTACTTGTTAGATGAATAAACTCGCTCATAGCCAATCTCATATTGTTTTCGTAAACATAACTTGAGATTAATAGTGAACCTAGAGACTATAATTAATACTAAATCGAACAAATAACGTGATCTAAAAGCAGTTATTCCTTATGAAAATTTGCACAAGATCGACTGTTTTCGGAAACATAAATAGTGTTTCAAATGACATTTATTTGAAGGTGTACAAGGTTTATTTCATCAAGATTGGTTAGGCTTATTTCATTGTAAAAGTCTGATGAGCAGAATAATGAGTGTCACCTTTAAAGATGTCGCAAAGTTAGCGGGTGTCTCTACCCAAACCGTTTCTCGAGTGACAAATGGTTCAGAGAGCGTCGCCGAATTAACACGTAACAAGGTTAATGCGGCCATTAAGCAATTGGGGTATGTACCAAACAAGGGCGCGCAAATGCTCAGTCGAGCTAAATCCACCAGCGTTGGGTTGGTGACTCTCGATATGGCATTGCATGGCGCTGCGATGATCGCCAATGGTGTGCGAATGCAAGCACATGATTTGAATTATGGTATCGCTTTTTCTGTTGTATCAGAGCCCAACCTCGCTAATACGCGTGAAGCTATCCGTGAATTAATGGCTCAACAGGTCGACAGCATCATTCTGAATGTGCCTTTAAAAAGTGACGATGCAGAGTTATTAGTCGAACAGTACCAACACTTAAATCTTATCTTCATTGATGTCCCCTCCAACAGCCAAGTGAACTATGTTTGCGGTGATCACGCAGAAGGAGCAAAACTTGCAGCTCAACATCTGATAGAGAGTGGGCGAACTAACTACCTATTGATCACAGGTCCGAATGAATCCAGTGCCTCACAGATTCGCCATCAAAGTTGGTTAGCAGCGTTATCAGATACCGATTGCAAAGTGCAGTATCAACACCAAGGGAACTGGCAAGCAGAAAGTGGTTACCTTGGTGTTCGCGATGCTGTCGCAAAGCAAGCAACATTTGATGCTGTGTTGGTGGCAAGCGATCAGATGGCATTAGGAGTATTACGCGCCCTGCAAGAACTGCAAATTCCAGTGCCTGACAAGGTCGCAGTCGTCGGTTTTGATGGCATCGAAGACAGCGCTTTCTTTAACCCACCATTGACCACCATCAAACAGGACTTCACCACGATTGGTCGACAAGCTGTGGTACTTGCAGAGAAGCTCAACGCTAATTCACAAGATGCTTTGCTACAGCACCATATCGTAACTTCATTACTCACAAGAGAAAGCAGCCAACCTAAGGTGGCTACTCATTATGAGAAACAAGAGATAGAGCGACTGCTGCAACGGATTCAAACCCTTCTGCCTGAATCTAGATGAAAAGAAAAAGCGCTAGGGGGAGCTAGCGCTTTAAGACCAACTAAGTCCGTTTAGCCTGGTAGGTTTTTGAGCTATATCATGGGGATATAACCAATTTTTTTACTTAGGTAAATCAAAAAGCCTATTCTTTACGACTGCTTTGAGTCGTAAATTAAGTATAGTCGGGTTGTGAAAAATGGAAGGAATTATTTCGTTTATTTTTGCTAAAGCGAATAAAGCTAAAGTAGCAAAGCAGCTTAAATGAACTAACCTTTAATCATGATAGGAAATCTTGATGAAGGGTTATATGGATCCAGAGACGACAACCGCTAAACCCGTTCCTCAAAAAGATAAATCAAGCTTGTTATCGTCTTTACTTCATGAATTCAGAAGAAACAAACTGATTTTGTATTATATTGCATTCACAACTCCGGTAACACTGATTGTAAATTATTTCGTACCTCACGAAGTTCGGTACAACATCTATACCTACTTAGAGATTTTGGCGACAGTCTGCTATGTCACCTTTATATTATGGGCAACATACTACTACTGCTACCTGTTGTTTAATCGAGAAAAAAGACCGACAAAACAGTTTATCAACAAGATAAAAACGTTGTTGTTTCCTGTATCAAAGCCGATCTATTTTGTTCTGTTGATGCTCGTTTTGAATATCTCATTCTCTAGCTACACCTTCCTAAAATCGGTAATCCCTTACCTTAATCCATACTTTTTAGATCTCGATTTCTATCATCTAGATAAATGGCTACACTTTGGCATTTCACCTTGGGAAATTACCCACTTTTTCCTGCCTAATGCAATAGCTTCACTCACCATCAATATCTTGTATAACTTATGGTTTTTTATCATGTGGGGGATGCTACTTTACTTTGTAATTCATCGAAAAGATGACCAACTTCGTAACCAGTTTTTGCTCACATTTTTAAGTTCATGGTTTATCATCGGGAACATTATGGCCACCCTACTTTCATCGGCAGGCCCTGTTTTTATTAGCCATTTCAACCATCAAGATTTATACCTCCCTTTAATGCAAAGACTAGACATGCAAAGCGCTGAACTCACAGAACATGGCATGATGTCTTTGTGGGCACTGAGTACCCAAGATGCGCTGTGGGCCAGTTATGTTGGGGGTGTTGGTGATATAGGAACGGGCATATCAGCCATGCCGAGTATGCATGTAACAATATCTGTGCTGATTGCGATGGCATCATTCAGACTAAGCAGAAAACTTGGTTACTTAGCTTGGATTTATGCGTTTTTTATTCAGGTTGGTTCAGTACATTTGGCATGGCATTACGCAATAGATGGCTATTTCGGCGCAATACTTGTTGTTGCTCTCTGGCACTTGATCGGTTACTTACTCCGAAAGAACGCGCCCTCAATTACTCGGCAGTAATAACAATCTCCACCGCTTGAGAAATTATCTTTCTCAAATGAGTATTCTTGTCGTCCAATTGTTTTCCCTTGCGATAAACAAGCTGTATATCGAAGTCTGGGACATCTATCGGCGGAGCAACTGCTATCAATGAACTATCTACATTAGGGGCATTTCTAGCAACTAGCTTAGGCACAATGCACAATAGCTTTCTTCCACTGATCAACCGTTTAACCGTTAAGAAGTTACTCGATGCAATTGCCACTTTTCTTGTGTAGCCCAACTCCGCAAGTTTAATATCAACTGCTGTTTCTAGCGATCCGTTAGGCGACACCAAGGCATGCTCTACAGAGACAAACGATTTTAGTGACATCGGAAGGTCTACATCCATAACCGATTCATCAAGCAAGCAGACATGCTGCTCAGTGTAGAGGTGTTCAATACCATACAATTTAGGAGCCTCACCGAAACTACCTATTGCAATATCTAGCTTTGCCTCTTCGAATACCTGCTGGTAATTGGTTCGATTAACGTTGAAAAACGCAACTTGAGAGCTTGGCGACGCTTGTTTGATAAAGTCGAATATCATTGGCCCAAACATCTGTTCTGCGTAATCGGTAAGCCCAATCTTCCAACTGCCTTTATAATTATCAACTTCAAACCTTTTGGATAAAAGAACTTCTGATTGAATGGTATTAAGCAGAGCCTCAACAGTGCTTGATAATTCAATCGCTCTGTCGGTTGCTTCCATCTTGCTACCAACACGCTCAAATAAAGGGTCATCGAACAGCTTTCGCAATCGTTGTAGGCTATGACTCATCGCAGATTGACTGACATAACAACGCTCAGCAGCCTTGCTGACACTGTTGGTTTTATACAGCGCCTGCAGTGCAATCAGTAAGTTAAGATCGATTCCTTTCCAGTTAAAATCAGCCATGTATCATAACCCATTTCATTAATAGTTATAATTAAAACAATTAATTTGAATCATAGTTCAACTCCACCTAAATTACGCTAAACATTTATCTGGAATCGATCATGCTTTCAATTTTTAAAACCTTTTTCTGGCTTGGCTGGATTAGCTTTGGTGGGCCAGCTGCACACATCGGCTACTTCCGTAAAACCTTTGTTGAGAAGCTTAATTGGCTATCTGATGAAGAGTACGGGCAAATTGTTGCTCTCAGTCAGTTCCTACCGGGTCCAGGCTCAAGCCAAGTTGGCTTTGCAGTTGGCTACAAGAAAGGTGGCTTAACTGGTGCGATTGCCGCTTTTATCGGCTTCACATCCCCATCGGTCATTCTTATGCTGATATTGGCTTTAGTGAGCAACCAACTATTGGAAGCACCGTTGTTCAACTCAATCATCCACGGACTAAAGCTACTCGCAGTTGTGGTTGTAGCTGATGCAACGTTCGGCATGTACAAAAACTTTTGCCAATCAAAGATAGCGACCGCCTTGTGTGTGATGACAGCGATTGTCCTGCTGTTAGTTCCAGGGATCTGGCCGCAAATCTTCGTACTTCTGTTTGCAGCTATCATTGGCAGCACGTTTTTGACTTCACAAGAGCTAAAGACGGTTCCATCGACACACAAGATATCCATAACACCGCTCATTATTTTCGTAGCGCTTTTGGTTGGCCTTCCTCTGTTCAGTGCATACTCTCAAGGTATTGAAGTCTTTGGTTTGTTCTACCAAGCGGGCAGCTTAGTATTCGGTGGCGGCCATGTGGTACTCCCATTGCTACAAAATGGTATTGGCGACCAACTATCGCAAGATGCCTTCCTTACTGGATATGCAGCAGCACAGGCAGTACCAGGGCCTATGTTTACACTCGCGACTTACTTAGGTTATGTATTGATGCCATCAGCACCGATCACAGGCGCACTGTTAGCGACGATTGCTGTGTTCTTACCGGGCTTCTTATTACTACTAGGTGTACTGAAAAACTGGCAAGCAATTGCGAGCAAACCTCTGGTAGCTGGCGCTCTTACTGGTGTGAATGCGGCAGTTGTAGGTCTACTACTTGCAGCCCTGTATCAACCTATCTTCACAAGCGCAGTGAGCAGCGGCATAGACTTCGCTCTGATCATTATTGGTGTGTGGCTATTGAAAACAATGAAGATGCCGATTGTAGGGTTAGTTGGTACCTTTATCGCGGCAGGTGTAATTCTTAACTACTTGTAATTAAGCGCTTAAATACCAAACTGACTAACAAATAATAGCCCCTGATAATGAAACTCATCAGGGGCTATCTTCTTTATAATGGTTTAACTTGATAGAAGCGTTATATGGGAGTGCTTGCTTTCATTTCCCTTACCTCTGCCAACGCTCTATTTAGGTTTTCATTGGCAATTTTGTAGTAAGAAGGTTTTTTATCGATGGCTTGTTGAAGATAGGGAATCGCTTCATCAGGTCTTCCTTGAATGATCAGAAAGTACCCAACATTGTTGAGAGCTTCCGGTGCATCCATATGGCGCATGAAAACATTGATCGCCTTTTTCACATCACCTGATGCTAGATAGATAAGTGCAAGGTTGTTTTGAGCTTTCTCGTTGTTAGGTTCTATCTCTAACGCCGAACGCGTGTACTGATACGCTTCTTTGTAGTTACCATACATGTAGTGGGAATAGCCCATGTTCAATAATGCTTTTACCGAAGTCTTATCGATAGTCAGCGATTTCTTAAAATATTCTTGGGCGATCTGATGTTTACCTTCAACATCTTCCAGCACACCAATCCCCATGTAAGCCAATGCTGGAGACATACTATCAACCTTCAAACCAGCGACTTCACTTTGGCTTAATGCTTGGTAATTTTTCGTCGTTTCACTGCTTTTTAAACGAACTTGGTCTGCATTAACGGCTTTAAAGAAATAGCTGCGACCTTCGTCTGTGCGACGCTGTTTGGTATATAAAACACCTAATTGCTCTAAGACTTCAGTATGTGCAGGGTTAAAATCTAGTGCAGCGAGATACGCTTTTTCAGCGAGAGCATAATTGCCTCTTGATGAGTGAATTCGACCGATAGTAAAGAGCGTTTTATCGTGAAACTCTTGTTCAGGAAAAGACAGAGATCGGATGTATTCATAGAGAGCTAAATCGATGTTGTTGTCTCTTAATGCCACATCACCTCGCATGATGGCTTCTTTTTCACTAACGGGTGGATCGTCACTGGTTAATGTATCTATTGGCTTGCCCGAATACAGCTCGGCATCAAACTGATTAGTAGGTTCATCAGACGATGCACACCCGAGAATCAATAGCGGCAGTATAAGTAAAACCATTCTATTCATTCGTATCATAAACTCGCTCCTGGAGATGTCAGTGCATCCATTACAATCATCATCCCAGGCCCAAGAGCTACGATAAAGAAGCAAGGCCAAATGAACAACAACATAGGAAATAGCATTTTAGTAGGAATTTTTGCTGCGATTTCTTCCGCAGCTTGTTGGCGTTTATCTCGGAAATCTTCGGTGTAATCACGTAAGGTTTGCGCCAAACTGCCGCCCATTCTTGAAGCATGTGAAAGCAAAGACACAAGCCCTTCTAGCTCACGAAGTCCTGTCCGCTCCACCAGTTGACTAAGGGCATCTGGCATAGTGACACCCGCTTGGATTTTGGCAAATACCGTATCTAGTTCATCGGCAAGTTCAGGTTGAGAAATGTAGAGCTCATTAGCAACACGCCCTAGAGCAGCATTAAAACCAAGGCCTGATTCAGTACACACAACAAGTAGGTCAAGTGCATCCGGCACCCCATTTCTAATTTTTCTTTGTCTCTCTTTTTGCATTTTATTCAACACAAAGTTAGGTAAAAACGTACCGACAAAGATACAAGTCACAATCAATAAATTGTTGTAACTGTCACCAATGGCTAGATAAAACACAACGAATGCACAAACAAACCCTATTAATGCTGAAAGCACTTTGAGTGCGTAAAACACCGAGAGTGCACTTTTTTCATGGTATCCCGCATGCATTAATTTTTCGGAATACGTTTCGTTGTCCTTTGTGTTTCCTCTCCCAATAAATGGCGTTAAAGACTCCAAAGTATTAGTAAAATCATAAGGTTTTCGGCTACCCGTTTGGTTGCCCCCAGAGATCTGCTTTAACTTTTTTTCCAACGGCGAACGTGAACCAACAAACAAAAAACCTAAAGTCAGAGTAAGTAACATCGTGGTGAGCAGAATCATTCCATACAGCAAGGTTTGACTGCTGATACCGATCTCAGAGAGTGCTTGTTTCCATACTTCCAAATCAAAGAATTCCATAATCTATATCTCGATATTTATGATTTTTCTTATCCACAAGGCCCCAATAGCCAATAAAATCACACCAACACTGACCATCGATATTCCTCTCGGGTCACTGTACAAAGGTTCGATATATTCGGGGTTTACGAATTTAAGACCGAAAAAAAGGGCAAACGGAGACAGAGTCAGTATCCAAGCTGAAAGTCGACTCTCGGCAGAAAGGGTTTTAACTTTCCTTTCTAATTTAAAGCGGGCTCTTAATACTTCAGATACTTTTTGTAGGTTCTCAGAGAGATTCCCCCCGGTTTCTTTCTGCAGCATAACCGCACTGGAAAAAGCCAACATTGAAACGGTCGGCACCCTTTCTGACATTTGTAAAATAGCGAGTCTTAAATCGTAGCCATAGTTGAGTAAGTTATAGGTATTTTTAAATTCGACCCCTATAGGCTCAGGCATCTCTTCGCCTACCTCATTGAAAGACTGAACCAGTGGTTGGCCGGCTTGTAAGGCCCTTCTGATAATATCCAAGGCTTCTGGTAGCTGTTCTTCAAATCTTGCCATTCTGTAGGTCACTCTATTTTGTACAAACAGATAAGCGATGACCCAAACAAAGACAAAAGCGGCAACACAAATGAACCACACCTGATTAAAAACCAGAGCGATCAGAACCAGTAGCGTTCCACATAAAAATACAATCAACAAGAAACGACTCAATGTGAGTTTAAGGCCTGCTAACTCAAGCATGCGTTTCAGGTCAGCAAAGAAAGGAATAACGATCAATTTTCGATCGAGCGGTGATAACTCTTTGTTGTAATGTTCTTTTAAGAGCGACAAGCTCTCCTCATCGATATTCCTCTGCGTCTCTTTTAAACGACGAGATAGCTCTTTGTGCTTGGCTTTCTTACCAGCAGCAGGCAATAACAAGGCCTGTGAGATAAACAACACTGCGACAAACAAAAGGGCCAACGATACCGTTACATTATCCATAATCGGCTCCTCAGCTATGTGACTCAGTAAAGAGCTCAAACGGCAGGTCAAGACCGCGCTTAACTAACTGGTCATGAGACTGAGGTACCACACCTGTTGCTGTGTAGTAACCTAAGATGTTGCCATGCTCATCTACACCTTGACGCTGGAAGTGGAAGATCTCAGACATGGTAATCATCTCTCCTTCCATCCCATTGATCTCTTGGATACTGACCATGCGACGCTTACCATCTTCTTGGCGCTCCATTTGAACCACCAAATGAATCGCAGAAGCTATCTGTGCTCTGAGGTTTTTCGTTGAAATATTCCAGCCAGCCATCGAGAACATGTTTTCGACACGACTGAGTGCATCTCTTGGTGTATTAGCGTGAATAGTTGCCAATGAACCATCATGACCCGTGTTCATCGCCGCTAGCATATCCACCGCTTCACTACCACGCACCTCCCCAACAACAATACGGTCAGGTCGCATACGTAAGGTGTTTTTGACGAGCTCTCGCTGACTGATCTCACCTTTACCTTCAAGGTTTGCAGGGCGAGTTTCTAAACGAATAACGTGGGGCTGTTGAAGTTGGAGTTCGGCGGAATCTTCAATCGTAATGATTCGTTGATCTCGAGGAATAAAACCAGAAAAGATATTCAGTGTCGTGGTTTTTCCTGACCCGGTACCACCTGAAATCAAGATATTAAGTTCACCTTTTACAGCGGCTTCAACAAACTTAGCCATCTGTGGGGACGCAGACTTATATTCCAATAAGTTGTCCATCGTTAAGCTATCGACTGCAAAGCGTCGTATTGATACTGATGGGCCATCTAAAGCCAGAGGAGGGATAATCGCATTAACCCGTGAACCATCAACTAATCGAGCATCAACCATTGGCGACGCTTCATCAATTCGACGCCCAACTTGGCTAACAATGCGATCTATGATGTTTCTAAGATGTCGGTCATCTAAAAAAGTGTAAGGTGTTTTTTCTAATTTACCGCCACGCTCAACGAACACATTTTTAGGCCCGTTCACCAAAATATCGGATACCGTTTTATCTGCCAATAACGGTTCTAATGGCCCCAAACCAAAAACTTCATCTTCGATTTGCTTGATAACTCTCTTCCGACCCTCGGCACTCAGAGCATGACTTTGATCGTCAGCCATTAATTGAACAATGGCTTCATGAAGATCAACCTTGGCACGTTCTTTATCAAGGCTCGAAAGCAAGCCAAGGTCGAGTGTTTCGAGCAACTGCTTATGAAAATAATGCTTAATAGAAAGCTCTTGCTCTAAGACTTTTCTGGCTTCATTGACTGATTTTTCCTGCTCCTCATTGGCATCTAAGCCTTGCGGAGCAGTCGATTCATTAACAACACCCATAGGAAAAGCCGCGGTGTTATCACTTTCTTGTTGTGAAAATTGTTCTACTTTTTTTTCAAACTCAGGGTTTATATTTTTCCGTTTAAAAAACATACCGATCCCTCACCTATGCTTAAAACAAACAACCTATGAAAATATCTTTTTGAGCCAGCCTTTCTCTTCCTGCTCGGGAGGAGAAAGGATATGAGACAAATCGATGATCGAGCGCGTAATCGAACTCTTCTTCTTTGACTCAACCAAAGGCAGTCCTAAATTGGCGCTCTCTAGTGCCACTTTAAAATCGTTGGGCATTAAATGGATATCGTGCTTTCCAACGGTTTGTTCTATATCCGATAACTTAATGGTTTGTCGTTTCTCATAGCGATTTACAATGATCTCGATTGCGTCTTGTTGTAACCCATACTCAAATTTCAGAGTTCTTACCAATCGGTTACTATTTTTGACAGACACTAAGGTTTGCTGAGCAACCAGTAGCACCTTAGTCGCAGGAGAGATAGCCGATGCAAAAATATGATCTAGCCCTCGAGAGAAATCGATAATAATGTAGCGATAGAAGCGACGTAATACAGGTAATAACCGCCCAATTTTCTGCGCGTGTTCATAATCATCCGCGTTATTTTCATGCTTGAAGCTTAAGACGTGTAATCCTGACGAGTGCTTGTTCACCAAGCTTCCCAAAGACATCTCATCCAAGTCATTGGAGCTATCGATGGCATCTGAGATGCTGTAAGTTGGTGTGATATTTAAATATTCAGGGATAACACCAAATTGAAGGTCTATATCAAGTAAAAGCACTTCATCTGGATGATAACTGGCTATTTCTACGGCCGTATTGAGCGCCAAGGTTGTTGCTCCCATTCCACCTTTGGTGTTGATAAATAGGAACACTTCTCCATAACTCGAGTTTTCAATTTTCTCTGCCGCCGTTTTCTTGAGTAGCGGCAGAAGACCAGAAATAGAAATATCGTGAGATAGGAAATCTGAAGCCCCAAGTCTTAATGCTATTTTTAACGACCCGTTGTCATTCTCATCACCAAACACAACCAAAGATAAATCATGCTCTTCTAACTGCAGATTGTAGCTTTGTAGGTCGACCATTTTCTGAGCCCAACCACCACTGGCTTCGACAAAAATCAAATCGGGCGCATCAATATTTTTTACGTATTCTTCCGTCATCCCAAGCAAAGAAAATGACTCGATGTGAACATTTCGGCAGCGTTTCAACTGCTGTCTCATGTGAGAATGAAAATTCTCATTGTTATAAATGAGCCACACATTCAAGTTGGTTTTAAGGCGAATCGCATCGTCTTCATTCGGTAAAATATCAATTGCTTCGCCCATATTACCCACCCTGTATTTGTTCCGGACATCTTGTCCTAGTATTTGTATTGGCTTTAATTACACCTAAATTCTCAGCGGGTAAAATCGTCTCAAACGCAGGTGCCGCAAGAAACCCATTTGTCCCTAAAAAGCTGAGGTTGCTGATCAACTGAATGCCATAGCCTGTCGCTCTTGCTCGTACAAACTTAATTGCACTAAAATTGGCTTCGAAATCAGAGGTAATTTCAGCGCCAGTAGCATCCAAGTACGCCACCTCCAAGTTGCTGTCGCTAAACCCCAGTAGTGGAATGTCTTCTACAACAATCTCCGCAATATTATCGCGATCTAAGACGTAACAAACGGTCGCTAGCCTTGCCGCTTTTCTCGTCGCCTCGTTAACAATCTGGAGTGAGAATACATAAGCCCCCAAAGCCAAAATCAGAAAAATCAGCAAGAAAACCAACCAAGAAACTATCGTAAACTCGATAATGGCTAAGCCGTTATGCTTCTTGATTGACTTCATCAGAAAACCCTCATAACTGACGACACACTCAAGGGGACAGCTAAGCTTTCAGATGAAAATGGAATCGATAAAAAGTGAGGAACATAATCGTAATTAACCGTTACTCTCACATAACTGTCTGCTGAAGGAGGAGTGACAACTACGTCAGAAGTAGCAAGACTAGAAAGTATGGCCGTACCTGCAGTGTTCTTACCGTAAACCACAATATTTTGAATTTCCGCAGTAGGAGCCAATGTCCCACCCTTTGTTCCGTAAACCTCACTCACAGCATAACGAACCCCGTTTTGAACCGATTTTGAGATGATATTGTAGTGAATTAGGATGTTTCCCAGTTCAAGAACCAACACCAAGAAAAACAGTAATACCGGTGTCGCAATCAACATTTCAATTGCAGCGAGGCCTTGTTGTTTTCTTAAGTTGTTACCCATAACTAAGAGCCTCCTCCATCTGGGTCTTTATACAAAACAATTTTGTAAGGTCCTTCAGTTGATGACTCAGCCCCACCTGAACCGCCAACAACACTGCAAGAATGTATAAATTCACCAAATACTGCCGGAGTACCTGAATTGTTAGTTGGCGCCTTTTGCAATAAGAAGAAGCACCCTATTTTCTGAACGGTAAAACTGGTTACTCCACCACTTTTACCTGAGCAATCAACCATAGGAACAGGAAGAATACGTCGCCATGCTGTACCATCAGACACACAGCCAGAGCCCATATTTGCTATACATGCGTTGGTGTCGGCCTCATATTGGGAATAGGTGTAAGAGCCATCAAAATCAATATCACCCGTTTTACTGTCTATCTTAATTTCAGAACTGGGCTCAGTAGTTACATAATCAGATGGGTAATCTGAACTTGATAAGCCGCCACCATAATCACCAAAACGAGTATTTAAACCATCAGCTGTAGGACCAACCGTTCCCCCAGGCTTCGTAGTAACACTATCTCCAATAGCGACGGAGTAATCATAGTAACCAGCTAAGGCTTCTTTTACCGTGCTTCCTCCAGATCCAAAATCCAGTAAGTGATAATTACCATTTCCCATTTGAGACAGTTTTTTATCGCCCACTTTTAAAGCATGAACTGCGCCTACCTCATAACCAAAGACATTGGTAATTGCCTCTCCGGTAGCATCATCATAACCATCTTCGTTAATATCGTTATCTGAAGTCCCGTCACCAACACACACTCCTATAGGCACAATATTATTCACGACTTGCAGCCCTGAACTTGGTCCTGCAACCGCCGTTGCCGATACGCTTTTCTCTAAACCGAACATCTGAATAAAAAATTCATCCATATCTAATGAGCTGACATTAACTCGAACATATACATCATCATCAACACCAAACGTAGGTGTCCCCGCAAAGCTTTGAGGATCATTAGAATATTCAACGCTAACCACAGCCGTCGAGAAATCAAATTCATGATTACCAGAAGATCCAGCCATGGCATTCAATGTTGATGTAACTTCAGCAGATACCGCGGTTTGATCTTTACTGTTATCCAAAATCGTCGCTGCCGCTAACGCCGCTGAATCAACCGCATTCTGTAGGCGAGTTTTATTCACTAGCATATGGTTTATATCCACAGCTAAAGCTGATACGGCTAGAAAAACTAACAGGGCAATGGTCACAAAGATGACTACCAACCCGCTCTGTTTTTTAGGCATTTTTGATACTTGATACAACATAAAGTACCTCCAAACTAATTAAAGCTCTTCAAAACCTGGCTGCTACTTCCGGAGAGTTCTTCATCACCTTTACCCACATACTTATCGTATCCCGCTTGCATGCGCTCCCCAGTACCATCAGGTAGAACCTGCAAGTTCTCTTGAGTTGCATTCGGGTTGTACGTTTGCTCCATTTTCAGCTTAGCAACCGACTGACCTAAAGGGGCATCATTCGCACACCCCACCAATAAAACTACGAGAAAGACCATCATTGTTTTAATCATATCTATCTCCTTATAAATCATGACCAAATGAGCCTTCACTACCACCATCAGTTGGTGCGATACCCTTAGTGGAACTTGTACTACTGTTATCTTCTGAATCGGAAGGCTCAGCAATATAAGCGCCTCTACCTAACAGGTAATATTCAAGATCATTGGGATCAACAAAAGCATCGGTTGGTAACGTGACTTTGCTTCGGTCTACAGGT
Source organism: Vibrio pomeroyi (assembly GCF_024347595.1). Classification (NCBI taxonomy): domain Bacteria; kingdom Pseudomonadati; phylum Pseudomonadota; class Gammaproteobacteria; order Vibrionales; family Vibrionaceae; genus Vibrio; species Vibrio pomeroyi. The sequence goes on from NZ_AP025506.1 coordinate 2,944,889, forward strand.
TTAGCGAGCCTTGGTGTAACAAGAATGACAAGCTCGGTTTCACCAGATATATATTCTTGGCTATTGAAAAGCTGACCTAACACTGGCACATCACCGATCCCAGGCATTTTGTTACTTACATCTCGTACGTTCTCACTCAAGAGCCCTGCAATACCGATAGTTTGACCATCAGCGAGCTCAAGTGTGGAAGAAGCACTTCTACGTGTAATCGGTGGAATAAAGTATGTCGCATTGGTCGATCCCGGATCGATAGTCAATGAGCTGTTATTAGCAATCTCACTCACATCTACCGCTAGGTTCAGGTTGATTTTTTGATCGCTGAGTACAGTCGGAATAAATTTCAGCCCTACCCCGTACTCTTTGTACTCTATGGTAATACCGTCATCGTCCGGAACAGGAATAGGGAACTCACCACCCGCTAAGAACTCGGCCTTAGAACCACTCAATGCGGTTAGATTAGGTTCTGCTAATACCTTAGCCACACCATTCTGTTTGGCGACATCCAACGCAAAGGTAAACAAGGTATTGCTATCAATGAATGAACCTAGAATCCCATAATCGGTTGACGTGGGAATATCAAAGATGGGCGTTGCCCCCAATACACCAGCTGGAACCGATGAGCCACCCCAAGAGAAATTAGAACCGCTGGTTTGGAAAAAGTGGAAGTTTGCATCAAACTTTCTCACTAGGCTTCGCTGAACTTCTGCGACCGTCACCTCTAGCATGACTTGTTGAGCACCACCAATCGACATCAAGTTGATAACCCCAGTTGCAGCCGCTTGCTCACTGCCACTTTCTTTAGAATCATCCGCGGCTTGCCCTGCTGCGTAAGTTTCAGCAATTCTCATCGCCACATTCATTTTTTGTTGGTTACTAATTTGCCCACTCAACAACAAGCGATTCTGAGCACTGTGTACCTCGATCGTTTCATCAGGAAGAAACTCGTACAGCTTCGACTTCAAACTATTAAGATCATGAGTAACCTCAATATTAATAGATTCAATCAACTGACCGCGTGAATCCCATGCCATCAGGTTGGTTGCACCCAATTTGTTACCAATTAAAAACACTTCGTTTGACTTCAGAATCACGATATCCAAAACATCAGGATCACCAAGAGAAACCTTGCTCGCTTTGCCTGAAAGCACCACATGCGTGGATTTATGATGTGGAACCGTGACTGTTTTTCCGGTTTGTAATGAAGCAAAACTTACAGTCGAAAAACAAATCAGGCTCAACGCACACACTAATATTATTTTCATATCTCACCTCAATCCTTGACGCGAACATTGGATGTTTCCGTACCCTTGATAATGGTCACGCTTGGTCTAGGCACGTATCGACGAACGACTTTCTTTTCTACTTCATGAGGGTTTCTTAAGGTTAGCTGGATACTGCCTTTGCTCTTCGCCGTCAGAAGCTTTTCAGCATCTTTAGGGGTTACCTCAAGCGTTACCGCACGAACAATAATAGGGCTGTTTTCTTTGGTTCTAGCTGTCTGGTCAACGGCTAATACCTTAATGTCTTTCAACACGGTTTGAGTCGACGCAGAGTTTTTACCGTAGGAAACGGTATTAAGAATATCGACCTTATTTCCGGGTAGTAGGAAACCAGCCACACCAATCACATCATCCACACGAATCGTCACTGCTCGCTTGTTCTCAGGAATGAGTGCCGCAAGTGTCGAACCTTCACCGGGAACGGTAAAACGTAACTTATGAAGTACCTCTCCGGCATAAATAGTGTTCGCAACAACCTTACCAACTAGCTCTGACTCATCTGAATAGTTGTTATCATTAATCCAATCAACTTCCATCAACTTGGTCGTTAAGAATTGCTTTTCAATTATGGTTCCAGCTTCAATTTCTTGAGACGCAACTACAACCGGGTGACGTTCAACCTCTTCGACTTCAACAGTCGGTTGAACTTGGTCGTCCATCCATTGCTTAGCAAAGAATACAGCTGCTAAGCCGAATACTACGGACAGTAAAAACAGTAGGAAAACCTGACTCTTATTCATTATTTTCTTCCTCGTGTCCATCAGAGGTAAAGTAGACTTCCCATGCCATGGAAAGAATATCGAAAGTAATAACGGGCGGGAGTTGCTCAAACGAAAGAATGTCTTTACTAATACCTACGAGATCTTTCGGTAAGCAGGGGAAAAGTGGCACCTTATAAAGGGTGTGCATTTGCGACAAGCGCTCAAAGAATCCATCTTGGAGCTCCATCTCTTTCTCTGCAACAACGTTCATCCACAAAGCTTCATAATCACGTTGATTAAGAGGTTTGAACTCAATTTTATAACCCAGTCTGCGTAAGAATGCTGGGTCGCTGATCTTCTCAGGGTTCAAGTTCGTGGAGAAGGCAAGCGTTAACACAAATGGCATCGTGACTTGTTGGCCATTAGGTAACGAGAGGTAATCAAAAGAATACTCCATCGGCACAATCCAGCGATTAAGCAATGTATCCACTGGCATTGGTTGGCGTCCAAGATCATCAATCACAAAGATGCCGTTGTTGGCCATCATTTGTACGGGAGCCAACCAAACTCGACTGTTCTCAGAGTGATTAACTTCAAGCATGCTCATGGTCAGCTCACCACCAACCTGAATGTTCGGTCGCTCACAATTAAGCCAACGCTTATCGTATTGATCCTTAAGAGAAACGACATTCTCACTACCATTACTATCTAGTGGTTTATGGTGTTGAGTAGAAAAAACCTTAATGATATTTCCGAGCGCATAAACGGCATAAGGAATAAAAACGGATGTGTGTAGAGCATTCACAATACGTGTTGCAACAAAGGTTTTACCGGTTCCTGCATGCCCATACAGAAGCAAAGCTCTACCCGAATTAATTGCAGGTCCCAACACAGAGATCATTCTGTTGACGCCATAGACATCACTCAGTGCCGCTTCGACATGCGGTCGCGTCACTAACTCCGCTCTTAGATCTTGTTGCTTTACAATGTCACTATATTGAGCAAGTGAAACAGGGACAGGTCCAAGATAGGCATCACGGGTAAAGGCTAGGTCAGCTTCTTCCATACCTTTCTCCGACAAGGAATATCGGACATGGCTATGCGAAGATGACTCTAAGGAGAGAGCTGAGACTGGCTGGAAAACTTCAATCAATGATTTTTTTCTGAGTACCGCAAGTCCGTTTTCAACAATATGTGTCACTACACACAAGTAGTTAGAAAGCTCTAAGACATCAGATTTAGGGTACGCAGATAAGTGCTTGAGCAATAAATTTTCAATCACAACTTCAGGTATACCAAGCGATTCAATGGACGTCGGAACCAAAGGAGCTGATATTTGAGGCTTTAAAGTGCTCGGGGAAGGAATCCCTCTCATATCCATATGTCCTCTCCAACACATCGATTAGTGATTTAGTTTGATCTAGGCAAAATAACTGTACATCGCTAAACCTATAACAACTGAAGGAGCAAATGGCATGGTTACTTTATTTGAGTAACGAGAATGCACAACATACTCACCTTTCATATTTGGTGATATACCACTGACTAACAGCAATTTTTCTTCAAAATATTTACGAACTGTCATATCACTATTATTAGCTCGATTATAAAACAGATATAATATCCCTATCATCCCCGATGCAATGAGTATGTAATAAGAAACATCAAGTAATGATCCCCACCCAATATATAGACCAATAACACCCAGTAACTTTACATCCCCAGCAGACATAGCCTTAATAAAATATAAGAGCAAACCCACAGAGAAAAGAACGATAGCACCTGTTAATGAAACAAATAATGTATCTATTGAAAATTCGTCATTTAAAACTGACAAGAAATAAAAAGACAACAATAAAATCAGTATCTTATTTGGTATACGATGTTTCTCAACATCGTATACCGAAACAATAATAAGCAACGCCCAAAAAACCAAAGATTCACTTATCATTAATTTAGATACCCGCTACAATCGAAAGAAACTTACTGATTAGAGCAGTTGCTATTCCTGAAAATATTAACCAAGCGAGAATGACAAGTGAAGCAGCTCCAATGACATATTCCACCACAGTTAATCCTTTCTGGCGCTCCACTCTTTTAAGGTTCATTTTTGGTAAGCTCTTATGACGTACTGATTTGATCAACGATCGTACTTAATTTCGTTGATAACGCAGTACCAATACCAGTAAATATTGTCGTTAATCCCAATACGAGCATAGCAGCACCAATTACGTATTCAATGACAGTAAGACCTTCTTCATCATTCATGAATTCTTTACAATTTTTCAAAAACTTACTCATGAGAATCTCTCCTTGATTTAGGTAACAGGTTTTGTTTACCTGTAAACTAAATCTAGAGCTGAACAATATATTCGGTTAGGATTTTCTTGCCATTTACTTGCACTTTCTTGTCGTACTTCTAATCTATTTAATAAACACGGTTTTGTTATATTTTCTCGCCGCCAATCTGAATATGATACAGGTTCAATATTAATGAAAATAATTACACCTTTACTGTCAGATATCGATAGCGACTTTAATTCAATTATCATCAATAAAATAAGTCGTTACTTTCCTATTGATAACTATAAACAAGATATATCTATAATCAGTAACTTAGATGTAAGGCTCGTATTCTTTATATTGAATAGAACAGATAATCTTCAACTGATTAAAATGGCCCTCTCTATTTGTGAAAACCTGAACAAACGAATAGTCATTATTTGTTCAGGCCAGATACCTAATATCGTGCGAAATCATAAGAATATATTCTTTGTTATCGAAACGAACAGTAATCATCTGACCAGTACCTTTGAAGAACTTAAAAATAAAACACAACATATCTTCGAACCTCACTTCGATCTCGACCGAAATACCAATAGCAACAATCAACTGCCAGCAAAGCTGTTCACGTCTGAGGTCGTTAACTTTGTTATGGACAACATTAACAAAGAGATAAGAGAAACAGAGATCGCTGAAAAGTGTCATTGTTCAACCACCTACTTTTCTAAGAAGTTTCATCTACACTTTGGAGTGAGCTTTAGAGACTTTGTATGCGACAAACGAATTCTGTTAGCCAAGAAGTTAATCGAAGCCGATACCGAATCAAAAATCGCTGTCATTTCTTATCAATGTGGATACAAGGATGTGTCGTATTTTTCAAGAATCTTTAAGAAAAGGACCGGAGTAACGCCCGCAAGTTACAGACGTGCCTGCACGGATAACAGAAAACGCTAATTTTACTCCCTAAAAGAAAAAATCATGGTACATTTAACATGATTTTAACAAAAATAACTTAGCGAAAAACATGGAGTTAGACAATGATTCAGCCTAACGAGTTTAGCCAAGAACAAGCAACAGCTCTCCCTACACCCAATGACATGATTTTAAAATGGGCAGAAGAACGCCCAAATGAAGTCTATCTAAAACAAATAATTAACCGCCAATTTGTTGAATTCACTTATAAAGAAGTGGCCGACAAAGCACTAAAACTGGCGTCAGCATTAGAAGGACTCGGAGCCCAACCAGGCGATCGAGTTGCTCTCGTTTCAAAAAACTGTGCAGAGTGGTTTATCTGTGATCTTGCCATGATGTTAGGAGATTTTGTCAGCGTCCCAATCTTTCCAACAGCGGGGGCAGACACCATTCAATACTGTATTGAACACAGTGAAAGTAAGATTGTGATCGCCGGTAAACTTGACGATCCTAAGGCGACTCAACAAGTACTTGATGACAACCCGAGCTTGGTCAGTATCTCGCTACCTTACGATAGTGCCGCGAAATGCCAACACACATTCGAGCAGCTCATCGAAACACACGAACCCTCAAGCAAACGACCTCAGCACCACGACGATAAGCTCATGTCCTTGGTGTATACTTCTGGTACGTCTGGGTTGCCGAAAGGCGCAATGCTGACCTACGGCGCTTTTACATGGTCAGTTCAGAGGTTGATTGATCATATCGGTATACAAAAAGATGATCGTCTATTTTCTTACCTGCCACTTGCCCATATTACGGAGCGAGTTTACATCTTCGGCTCTTCAGTGATGGGTGGTGTGGTTACTGCTTTCCCTGAGTCTTTAGACACCTTTATTGATGATGTGAAGATGCATCGTCCAACCTTGTTTATTTCAGTACCTCGTTTATGGACTCTGTTCCAACAACGAATTCAAGACAAGCTCCCGCAGAAAAAACTGAATTTCTTACTCAAAATTCCGTTTGTGAATAACATCATTAAGAAGAAGCTAGCTGACGGCCTGGGCTTAGATCAAGCGCGCGTTCTCGGCTGTGGTTCAGCGCCAGTATCACCGGCTCTACTCGCATGGTACGAAAGCGTCGGCTTACACATTACCGAGGCTTGGGGCATGACAGAGTCTTTCGCCTACAGTACGCTCAACTACCCTTTCAGAGCCGATAAAATTGGTACTGTCGGTAATGCAGGTCCAGGGATAGAACTCAAGATAGCTGAAGACGAAGAGATTCTCGTTCGAGGTAAAGGGTTATTCTCTGGTTACTACAAGAATGATATTGCGACCCAAGAGTCTTTTAACTCTGAAGGTTGGCTCCATACAGGAGACATCGGGGATATCGACAGCGAAGGCTACCTAACAATTCGTGGACGTAAGAAAGATACCTTCAAAACCGCGAAAGGTAAGTTTGTAGCTCCCGTTCCTATCGAGAACAAACTCTTTGAATACAGCCGCGTAGAAATGATGTGTTTGATAGGCTTAGGCTTACCTGGCCCTATTCTGCTTGTCGTTCCACACGACTTCCCTAATTTTGATCGAGCTCGTTATGAGAAAACGACCAAGCGTGTTATCGAGAAGATGAACGGACAACTCGCTTCACACGAGAAGATCAAAGGCGTATTGATGATTAAGGAACCGTGGAGTATTGAGAATGGTGTGTTAACTCCGACTCTTAAGATCAAACGACATATCCTCGAGCAGAAATACCACGAAGTTGGCCATAACTGGCCGAAAGACAAACTAGTGGTTTGGGAAGAGTAAACAACGACAAAACAACACATAGCACTAAGAGGGGGCTGAAAAAGTCCCCTCTTTTTATTTACCTCAACTCTCTGTCGCGAGCTTAATGATCATAGGTAATCAAAGGTAATTAACAGACACCTTATAAGGTTAAACGAATAATCACATCCAACATCTCATCAAAGCAAGGGCCTAACGCCTCTTCATCGATAGCGTGACAATACACTCCCTCTAACTGAGCAGGGTCATAATCCGCACTTAAATCAGGATCATCCAAAAGCGCACTAGAGTTTGCCATTCGCAACAACAAGTCCTCCCCAAATTCACTATCTGGTCCAGTTGCCGATGTTAATGATGAACCTAACCCCAAGGTAAAGACGTAAATATCTTCCCCTCTTGCCGCTTCAGCAATGTCCTCCACTAAATTACGCGCAACCCGATTAACTCTGGTATACAGATCATTGGCAGAGTGACTATCAGGGTCGTATTGCGCGACAGGACGAACCGAATGAGTTGGATTTAGAATATTGAACTCTGTAGCGCTGGAATCATGAGTCGTGTAGTACTGAGGCATTTCACTGATACGGTCGTCAATATTATTCCCTTCATAACCACCAGACAAAGTGGTTGCTATAGAGTCATGCCTCCAAAGCCCTCTCGGCGTACCACTGCTACCATCACTCGAGCGAATTGCGCCAGTGTGTGAATCGCCATCCTCAAAATCAAACGTTGTCGCAAAAGTATTTGGCGCACCATCGGTGAAGAATACGATCACTTTCAAGTTGGCAGGATCAGTCACCGTTCTTAACTCATTCAGAGCACGATACATCCCTTCTGATGCATTGGTATATTGTGCATTAGACGTGCTACCAAAGTTAAAGCTATCAATTTCTGATTTGATAGTGCTTCGGCTATGACCTCGAGTAGCATTGAATGCGACTGGCACCTCTGAGCCGAACGCAAATTTAACCAATGAAACACGATCAAATCCTTCATGAAAATTCTCAACGAATGACTTAGACCTGTCGATAACGTCTTGTGTCACGTCTCCGATACTCCCGAGCCTCAAGGAAGTCGTGTTATCAATCACTAATACCAAATCCACTGGACGACGAATAGATTGTGCCGACACACCTGGATTGAACGTATCTAGCCCTATCAATGGTAGAAAGACAGTAGGTACTTGCGCTGTCGCTGATATATCGATAGAGATATTACCAAACGAATCATATGCGAAGTTGACGGCACCTAAACTAGGTGTCGCCGAATAAAAGTCGGCAGGAATGTTCGCAGTGAAATATTTTTGTGCCGCTGCTCGTCCTGCATCTTCACCATTAGCTACCGCTCTTGCAGCCGCAATACTCGCCGCATCGACTGCAGCAAAGAGTTTAGACTTAACAATATAAGCACGCCCAGCATCAACAGAAAGTCCCACAACTAAGAGAATAAAAGGCAGTGCGATGACTGACATCAAAGCCACTAACCCTCGACTGTAACGATATTTGATTGGGGTTCCATTATCCATATTGACCTCCCTTACATATATGTTGTGTCGCTCAGAATATATTCATCATCAAAAACTCGACTAAAAATAGGCGAATAGTCATAGAATACTTCTACGCTGTACACGATCTCCCCATCATCAAGCGCCACCGCTAGATTGTTAATGAGAGGAGGATCATCAGCATCGACATCTGAACACTCTCCATCGCTTGCCCAATTACTGCAGCTTGACCAAATAGCACTATTTTTACTCAGGCCGTGCTGATTCCATCGATACTGACTTTTTATATATGGCGAAGCATCTTCTTGCCCAACCACCTCGGTAATATAAATGACGCCGTCTTGCGTCAAATCTAATGTTCCAGATGTCGTCGCTATAATATCCATGACTTCTTGTGGGGTATCAGTATTGCTCCGCGAGATAATATTTCCGCCCTCTCGACTGATACTGATAATGATATGGTTAGCTTGAATGAGATGTGTGATGTCGACAGCAGCAACAATGAGCAACATAAATAATGGTGCTATCAACGTCATTTCTATTGCCGCAAACCCTTTCTCAGCGGCTCTTTTGATCTTCAAAGGAAACATCCTGTCCCTCCTTAAAAAGCTTCGTTTTTCATTGCTGCACTAACGGTAAATTTAAACTTTCCGTCATCGAGCAAAACATACATATAAGGGTTTACGGATGGCCACTCGCAATCAAGGTGAATAGAAATAATGTCTCCTGAACCACCGAATCCGGCGATCGCATTGCCGTAGACATCTTCAACACGTATGTTTTGGACATCCATCACTTTGTCGAGCAGACCGCTCGAAGATTGGGAGATTTTTTCTAAAATTGCCGCTTCTCGGTTACTCGATGCGTCGGGGTCCAGATCAGAACGACCTGTAATGGCATATCTTGCGCCCTCTCTTGCCGAGTGTTGCATGGTTAATTTAACAAACCCGTAGATCCCAAGATCGACAACCGTTAAAAAAAGCGCGAAAAACAGACTCACCACGATCGTAAACTCGATAATAGCGATGCCTTTTATTTTGGATTTGAGATAGCCAAGTGCGCGGTTACGCCCCGAGCCTCTTACAATAGACATTATACAGCCCCCACCCATGCGTTTTTCTAATCATCACTTCCGGCCCATTGGAAATTCAGAAAATATAGAAAAACTTACCCTACAGCTATAGTTTTGACGGATGGGTTGATCAAGGTTTATATAACAAGAGTATTTAAAAGTTTATAAATGGAAAATTAATAATAACCAAAATAAGTTTAACCATCTCATTTTCAATTACTTAATAGAGATTTTGATAGATAAAAACACAATAAATATCGAGTCTTCACTTGTTCATCATTCAAATAACTGTATGTTTTATATCCATTAGAAAAAGAAAGGATATAAAAAGTATGAAGGTGATTTCCATACAAATCTGAGCTGCAGTCTCAAAAATAAGACAGCAAATCTTTAAAACTAAGCATTTAGTTTAGTAGAAAATAGAATTCTAAAAACGCTAGGTTATTATTGGTGAATAATCAGATTGAGTTGAATTGGAAAAATAAACCCAGTGATAAAACCCGAACAGTCATCCTAGACTTTAGCTCTTTTCTATATACTTTCATGTTCTTTTCCACATAAGTGCTGGTTATAAATATTTTGTGTAATCAGACGCATCATTGCTCTCATAATCTAATCCTACATCCTTTTTTAATCTAGGGCTTAGCTGGTCTAAATATAAAGCACCATTCGGTTTCAACTTAGTCTGGCGCCCCTTTATTTTATTATTTTTAAATAATAAAATACCAAACCACCTCGTCCAACTCATTAGTGCTTCCATAATTCCTCTCTTGTGTTTGCTATCATTCTGTCGTTATTATGAAAACAACCTGTTCGATAAGCGAACAACCATTCCTAACAAGAACTATAAGCAGAAGTTATGGACAATCGACTGCGCCACCTTTCCGGACTGCGCTATTTTGAAGTAGCAGCTCGTTTAAGCAGCTATAGCAAGGCAGCAGAAGAGCTCTTTGTTAGCCAAGCCGCTGTTAGCCAAAAGATCCGACAGTTAGAGGAGCAACTTGAGTGCAAGTTGTTCATTAGGAAAGGGCGTGAAATGGCTCTGACTCAAGAGGGTCGAACACTCTTCACACATGTATCAGACGGATTCAAAGAGCTTCTTGCCGGATTAAACAAGATTCAGTCGGAGCCGCTACAAGGCGTAATCATAGTTCGAAGTCCCCCCTCTTTTGCTTCACGTTGGTTGCTGCCGAGGCTTTGGAAGTTCTCAGTCAAACACCCCGAGATACCAATCAAGATCCTGACAGGGTGCGACACTCCTAACCTAAAACATGGCGAAATTGATGTCGCTATTCGACAAGGAGAAGACCTGTTCGTTGAGCAAGGCTTAGCGCTTGAAGTACTCTTCAATGAACCTTTATATCCCTTTTGCTCACCTGAACTCGCTAGCTCTTTGAAGTTTACTTCGCCAGAACAGCTACTTAAGTGTTGGCTGATCCAATTTGAGGGTGGTCTCTTCCCTTGGGAGGAATGGTTCAGACAGGCGGATATACCAATGCAAGACAGCACCGTCCAATGGATGGAAGTGGGTACCTTTGATATGGGTTTAACGACGGTGATGGCAGGTCATGGAGTTTGTCTAGCAACAGATAGCTTGGCTGGAGACTTTATCGAACGTGGCCTACTTGTGAAGCCCTTTAATATTGGGATGACACCAGGCGTTCAAGTGAACTTATGTTTTGATCCTAGCTCGCCGAGAAAAGAACGTATAGAGGCCTTTACTGAATGGTTGCATGAAGAAGTGTCTGAAATATCTAAGAGCTAAGCTTTGGCTTTGCAAAGATAACTCAGCATTACTTATCACACTCCGCGTTCACGTAACTCCTTTTAAATAGAAAGAGTTACGTGTGTGAAGTTTAGTTATTCCCAAAAAGATTTTCTCATCTCTTCATTAGCCTGCTCTCGGGTAATACCAACATCTTCAAGTAAATGATCCGATAGCTCAGCTAGGTGTTTTCTCGTTCTAATATTCTGAAGATAAATCCTAAATTTAGAATAGAATTTCTTACCTGATAACAATGATAAGAATGAATGATGAGTATTTGATGTCGCGCTTATCGTATTCATAATCTTTCTCCTATTGACGCTTTGCTTTCTCATGGTCAATAATTGACCAGAAACGCATTAGCGACAAACGATAGATACTGGCATACAGTTAAGGAAAACTAATGTGAGAGAACGAACCCCACCATTCCAAGGGATCTATTATTTTTATACCGCGGCTGAAACTGGCAGTTTTAAGCTCGCAGCAGAAAAGCTATTTGTTACGGCTGCTGCAGTGAGTCAACAAATTCGTCAACTTGAGGAGTGGTTAGGAGCTGACCTCTTTATTCGCCAGCACCGAAAAATAGTATTAACTCATGAAGGTGAAGTGCTCTATCTGCAAGCGAAGAAAGGCTTTGCTCATATTCAAGATGGAGTAAGGCGAATCAACCAAGACCCCAACCCCACTCAATTGTCGATTTCGACCGTGCCCTCTTTTGCACAACATTGGTTAGTACCTAGAATTGGCGACTTCCGTGACCGTCACCCAGATTTATCTATGTTAATAGAACCGACCAACAAACTGGTTACCTTTGAAGACTCGGCTGTCGATGTCTGTGTTCGATATGGTCATGGTAACTACCCAAACATTGAATCACGTTGGTTAATGGACGAAGTAGTTTACCCTGTCTGCCATCCTATCTATCAAGAAAAATATGGAATCTATGACATCAGCGATCTGCATAAAGCAGAGTTAATTGAAGACCGTTGGCCTGATATGGATTGGAATCTATGGTTAGACGTTGTTGGGGCGAAGGCAGGTCGTTCATCACTGCAATTTGACGGCTCACATTTTGTTTTAGAGGGGGCATTATCCGTTCAAGGCGTAGCCTTGGTTAAGCACAGCTTGGTGTATCGCTATTTGCAGGAAAAGAAACTCGTCCGCATCGGTAACATCGCGCTGAAGCCTAAATACAATTACTTTTTATGCGCGCCTCCAGGTTACTTCCATCGAGAAAAGATAAAACGCTTCGAAGAATGGATGCAGGCTCAAGTTAAATTGTTTGGTGATACAGGTAGAGAAGAACTGTCGATTATCCACACCGATTACGAACTTAAATGGTCTGATAATTCATAAAGCGAAACTGGTATACTGAGCTCAAATAAATGGCGAGAACATCTCATGACACAAGAAAATAACCCACTTCACGGTATCACTCTTCAAAAGCTACTGACTGAATTGGTTGAACATTACGGCTGGGAAGAGTTGAGTTACATGGTCAACATCAACTGTTTCAAAAAAGACCCGAGTATTAAATCTAGCCTAAAGTTTTTGCGTAAAACAGACTGGGCTCGTACCAAAGTAGAGCAGATCTACATCGACTTAAAGCGTTAGTCCCTCTCTTCTTTATCAGTCCCGTGTTGATTAAATACGGGACAACCCCTGTGTCTACTTTTTAGGGGCCACATCGTATCTCGTATCTCGTATCTCGTATCTCGTTACAAACAATAAAAAGCCCCGCAAGCTTTCACTTGCGGGGCTTTTTTAGCTAATTGAGAAAAGGGCTAATTACTTACCAGCTTCTTTTTCTGCTTTAACTTTTGCAATCACTTCGTCAGCAACGTTAGTTGGACATGGTGCGTATTGTGCGAATTCCATAGAGAATTGGCCACGACCAGAAGTGATAGTACGTAGGTGACCGATGTAGCCAAACATCTCAGAAAGAGGTACGTCAGCTTTAATACGAACACCAGTTACGCCAGCTTGTTGATCTTTGATCATGCCACGACGACGGTTAAGGTCACCGATAACATCACCAACGTGATCGTCTGGAGTGAACACGTCAACGTTCATGATTGGCTCAAGAAGTTGCGCGCCAGCTTTAGGCATAGATTGACGGAATGCGCCTTTCGCTGCGATTTCAAATGCGATTGCAGATGAATCGACTGCGTGGAAACCACCATCGAAAAGTTCAACTTCAACGTCTAGAGTTGGGAAACCAGCTAGTACGCCGTTTTCCATCATAGATGCGAAGCCTTTCTCAACTGCAGGCCAGAATTCTTTAGGAACGTTACCGCCAACAACTACAGAGTTGAACTTGAAGCCAGAACCTGCTTCGCCTGGTTTGATACGGTAATCGATCTTACCGAATTGACCAGAACCACCAGATTGCTTCTTGTGCGTGTAGCTATCTTCAATTGCTTGAGTGATAGTTTCACGGTAAGCAACTTGAGGAGCACCTACAGTTAGGTCAACGCCGTATGTACGCTTAAGGATATCTACCTTGATGTCTAGGTGAAGTTCACCCATACCTTTCAGGATAGTTTCGCCAGTCTCTTCGTCAGTCTCAACTTGGAAAGATGGATCTTCTGCAACCATTTTACCGATCGCGATACCCATTTTCTCAGAACCGCCTTTATCTTTTGGAGATACAGCGATTGAGATTACTGGAGTTGGGAATACCATTGGCTCAAGCGTTACTTGGTGCTTAGGATCACATAGAGTGTGACCAGTTTGCACGTTCTTCATACCAACGATCGCAATGATGTCACCAGCTTGTGCGCTAGTTAGTTCGTTACGGTCATCAGCTTGCATCTCAACCATACGGCCAACACGTTCAGTCTTGCCAGTGAATGAGTTAAGAATCGTGTCACCTTTGTTCAGTTTACCAGAGTAAATACGAACGAAAGTTAGAGCACCGAAGCGGTCATCCATGATTTTGAATGCAAGCGCTTTGAAAGTCTCATCTGTAGAAACGATAGCGTGTTCGCCAGTTTCTTCGCCGTTCTCATCCATTAGAGGCTGAGGATCAACTTCAGTTGGTGCTGGTAGGTAATCTACTACAGCATCAAGGATAAGTTGCATACCTTTGTTCTTGAACGCAGAACCACAGAACGTTGGGAAGAATGCGATATCACGAGTACCTTTACGGATACAACGCTTGATGTCTTCGATAGAAGGCTCTTCACCTTCCATGTAAGCTTCCATTAGGTCATCGTCTTGCTCTACAGCAGTTTCGATTAGCTCTTCACGGTATTGCTCAACGTCATCAACCATGTCCGCAGGAACATCTTTGATTTCGTAGTTTTCAGGAAGACCAGTGTCATCCCAAACGTATGCTTTACGGCTTAGTAGGTCTACAACACCAACGAATTCGTCTTCACGACCGATTGGTAGAACCATAACTAGAGGAGTAGCACCTAGAACGTTTTTAACTTGGTCAACAACGTTGTAGAAATCTGCACCCATACGGTCTAGTTTGTTAACGAAGATCAGACGAGATACTTCTGATTCGTTAGCGTAGCGCCAGTTAGTTTCTGATTGAGGCTCAACACCACCAGAACCACAGAATACACCGATACCGCCATCAAGAACTTTAAGAGAACGGTATACTTCAACTGTGAAGTCAACGTGTCCAGGAGTATCGATAACGTTTAGACGGTGATCGTTCCAAAAACAGCTTACAGCTGCTGATTGGATAGTAATACCGCGCTCAGCTTCCTGTTCCATGAAGTCAGTCGTTGATTCGCCATCATGTACTTCACCAGTCTTGTGGATTTGACCAGTTAGCTTAAGGATACGCTCAGTGGTAGTTGTTTTACCCGCATCAACGTGCGCGAAAATACCAATGTTTCTGTATTTCGATAAATCTGCCATTGTCTTACTCTGTTAATAGGATATAAAATGCGCGCAGAGTATATCACAATCTGTGAAGACTGATAGCTTTGCATGCATTTGGGACTAAAAAACTTTGCCTTTTTCTAACATATAGAAAAAGGCACTCAGTAGTAACAATCTAAATGATTGTTAATTATAGTGCTAACCTAAAGCCTAATCGGCGTTAAGGTTAGGCTGAATTGCTGCTGTATAGAGTAGCTGAAGTGAGTTCAATTACAACTCATCAAAAGCATTAATTGCTTCCGATAATTTTTTCACACCGTGGATCTGCATTCCTGGAATGCCACCTTTAGGCATGTTCGCTGCCGGTACGATTGCTTTCTTAAAGCCGTGTTTAAATGCTTCATTTAAACGCTCTTGTCCGCTCGGTACAGGTCGAATCTCACCCGCTAGGCCTACTTCTCCAAACACCACCACATCTTTTGGTAATGCGCGGTCTCTGAAACTAGAAAGTAGAGCCATCACCAACGCAAGATCAGCACTGGTTTCGGTTACTTTAACACCACCGACGACATTCACAAACACATCTTGGTCAGCCATTTGTAAACCGCCGTGTTTATGCAGCACCGCTAATAACAGTGAAAGCCTGTTTTGCTCTAGGCCGACAGCGACGCGACGTGGATTAGCCAGCTGTGAATAATCCACCAGCGCTTGGATTTCAACAAGAAGTGGACGCGTACCTTCCCACACCACCATGACAGAACTGCCCGAGGTTTCTTCTTCACCACGAGACAAGAAGATAGCGGATGGGTTGCTAACTTCTTTTAGCCCTTGGCCTGTCATCGCAAACACACCCAGTTCGTTCACTGCACCAAAACGGTTTTTGTGACTACGCAGTGTTCTAAAGCGACTATCGGTTCCACCATCTAATAGAACAGAACAGTCAATAATGTGCTCAAGTACTTTTGGCCCCGCTAAGGTGCCGTCTTTAGTTACGTGTCCGACTAAGAACACGGCAACGTTATTCTGTTTTGCGTAGCGCGTTAATGCGGTTGCAGATTCACGAACCTGTGCAACACTGCCCGGAGAAGATTGAACATCCGCAACGTGCATAACTTGGATCGAGTCGATAACCATGATCTTAGGTTGTTCTTTTTCGGCAACCTGACAGATCTTATCCACGTTCGTTTCTGAGAGCATCTTTAGGTGCTCTTTTGGCAATCCAAGTCGAGACGCACGCATAGCGACCTGCTGTAGGGACTCTTCCCCTGTGACATAGAGAGTCGGTAATTGAGAAGAAAGCTGACACATGGTCTGTAATAACAGCGTTGATTTACCTGCACCCGGGTTACCACCAATCAGGATCGCAGCGCCCGGTACGACACCACCACCAAGTACACGGTCGAGTTCTTTAAAACCACTGCTAAAACGTGGCACTTCTTGCAGATCAATTTCTGACAACGTTTGAACTGAAGATTCAGTTGCACCGCCCGCATAACCACTCAATCGTTCATTACGTGCGACCTGAGGTGAAGCCGCTAATCTAACTTCTGTAATCGTGTTCCAAGCACCACATGCATTGCACTGCCCCTGCCAACGTGGAAAATCGGCACCACAGTCATTACACACATAAGCTCGCTTTGCCTTCGCCATAAAACCTCAATAGTTTACTCAATTACACAATGATGTTGTCAATTTGTGACTTATTTGACCGTACGGATGAAAATAAAAGTTGCAGTCATACCACTTATACTTAAAGATCGATTTAAACTAGTCGATAACATAAACGTACCGTCCATTCTAACAAGAAAAGTATGCAGCAATCTGAAATTCTATCTGTAGCAGAACGTTTAATCCCGGCTTACCACGCCGAAGATTTCGAATTCCTTCTTTCTCAAATGACAGAAGGGGAATCGCCGTCTCTGAAGCTGCTCGTTAAAATGGAACTGAATCGTATCATGGCTCCGTGTACAAAGAGCATTGATTTACGCGGGCGTATTGATAATGAGTGTCGTCAGTTCACACTTGATGGCCGTAAGCACTGGCTCGATGATATTGCTTTGAACGCGTATCAACGTGGTACAAAAAAGTTTAAAGGTTACACCGAGGGCGCATGGGAGTTAGTGATGACTCCGCGAACTCAACCCCTTCGCAGTGTTGTTAAAACTTCGTCTCAAGATATCCACGACATCACAAGCGCTAACAGCCCGTATGAAGCGGAAGCCATTAACCTAGGTTACGACTTAAAGCGCCAAGAGAACAGACTCAAGATTAGCTCACAGGTTGAGATAACCACATCGAAAGGGCAGAGCCTACACGGTGTGACAGTTGATATCTCCCCTTCTGGTGCAAAATTCAAAGTACCGAGTGCCTTTCGCTATAACCTTGGTGAAATCATCAGCGTTAAATTCACAGAACTTGTCGAAAAGTCCCAAGAAAACAACGTTAACCAAGCAGTAGAATTTCGCGTTCTGGGTATTGATGAATCATACGAGAACAACGCAGTTAAATTTCTGAGAACCATCAAGGTAAGCGACAACAATATTGTGGCTCGCTTACTTGATGAGTCTTTAAATAGCACCAGTAAGAAAACCAGCCATGAGAACCAAGATAGGATCATTCGAACTCGTACGCGAGGCATCGAGCACACCTATCTAAAACATACCTGTAACCTTCCTTTGTTCTTCAGTGGTAGCGAACTCAAGCTTGCCTTGCTCACAGATAACAACCATCCGTTGTGGCAATACTGGCACGACGAGCGTAACCAACAAGCTCTGGGTACTCTATTCAACGAACAACGAATGAACTTATTGGCGAAACCTGGCGTTAAAGGCACCAGTAACGTCATCTATTCGTTTACCCACGAACATCAGAATAAGACCTTGTTCTACTCGATGATGCTCCCAGAAGCGTCTCGTGAGCAAAGACAACTGTTCTGGCACATTGGTGGCAAACGTAAAAGTTGGAAGGCGTTCAAGTTCTCGGTTTTCGAACTCTGTGATACCGAGCGACAAGCGTTAGCCAAACACTCAGACACGTTGGCTCAAAGCTCAGCGCAACTGACACATTGCGGCATCTTGCAAGAAATTGGTGATCACGAAAGTGCAGCTGATTATCTATTGAGTGAAAAGCCACGCATTCCAAGCAGTGAACTGAACCGATTCCGTCACCCACGCACTGTGGTTGGGAACATTCAAAGTATCTATTTTGACTCTCAGACTCGTCGTAAAGAACCGAGATACCAGTTTAAATCACCGTTGCAGCTCACTTCACAAGATGGTGCAGCAGCGAACGGGCACACCTTAGACATCTCGAAGCGTGGGCTCAGCATTACCCTTGAGCACCCGATGGTTCTCAAGATTAATGACCCAGTATTGGTCAACTTCAATGAGCTACAGCTCTATGATAAGAACTTGCCACTGAGCACAGTGCCTTACCACGTGATTCGCGTAAGCCCGAATGGCCGAAACGTACAATTGGTTATTGCAGAGAATGCCAAGACAATGCGTACCATCGCATTCCTAAACGGGCTTATCGATCAAAACCAAAGCAAACTGATTAAGAAGAAAGAGATACTGCCAACCAACTCGTTGCTCGAATCGTTGCACAATATATTGCTGAGCAAGATGGTCAGTAACCCTATCTTCATTGATAAACCAAGCTCAACGCTGCGTTGTAAGATCATTGGTGTGAACTTCCCACTGAATAAGCACCTAACGTTGCTGGCTAAGCTTGGGCACAACCAGAAGTTCTCACTAGAGCCGATCTTTAAGGGTCACACTAGCTCATTGCTGGCTGAGCCACTGAAAAGAATCGAAGGCGCAGAGCCTAAACATCATGACGTGTATATTGCTGCTGTGAAGTTTGGCGACAAAATCCAATCGGTGCATACCAAGTTGGTGAAAGATTTCGCTTCGGCAAAAGAGCGCATCTTATTCATTAAGAAGGCGCAGCACTTGGGTGATGTGTATGTACTGCGTGTGACAACCGCGCCAATCTTTAATCCATTGACCACCTTGTTCCAATCGGACTTAGAAGAACTGGCACGAATTAGCATGCACCAAGCGAAGAAGCTAGAGAATGAGATCACCGCTTTTATCGGCTATGGTGAGATTGAAGACATCACAGATGAAGTGTTGATTCGATTGGAGCTTACTCGTTAGGTCAGCATCCATTTACTGGATTTGAAAATAAAAAAAGCAGGCTCATCGCCTGCTTTTTTGTATCTGAGCTCTACTATAGTTTCCAGCTAGTAGAACTTACTAAGCAAACCTTAAGGTTTGGCCTGCCAGCTGATTTTTTGCTGCTTAGCCAATACACCCGACAAGATACAAAGCACACCGCCTAAACCTGCGTAACGCACAGCGGTTTGAGCTTGCTGCTCTACTTTTGGTTTCGCATGGTAGGCAATACCTAAACCAGCGGATCCCATCATCACCAAGTCATTCGCGCCATCGCCCACAGCAACCGTATTGTGCAATTCCAGCTCATACTCTTCAGCCAGTTCCACTAAGATGTCGGCTTTGGTTTGCGCCGAAACCACATCACCGAGAACTTCACCCGTCAATTTGCCTTTAACGATTTCTAAGGTGTTCGACTGAGCATGGTCTAGGTCTAACGTATCTTTCAAGTAGTCCGAAAAGTAAGTAAAACCACCAGATGCGATAGCCGTCTTCCAGCCAAGCTTATTCAGCGTGTTCACAAGCCCAACAAGATCGGGCATGAATGGCAGTGATTGACGCACTTGCTCCAGAATAGCTTCATCGGCACCTTTCAGTGCACCCACTCGTTGACGTAGGCTTTGTTCGAAGTCTAACTCACCTTGCATAGCTCGTTCGGTGATTTCAGAAACTAGCTCTCCTACTCCAGCCAGCTTTGCAATTTCATCAATACATTCAATCTGAATCGCTGTGGAGTCCATATCCATCACAATCAAACCTGGCTTAGATAAGTCTGGGACCTCGCTAAGGCAAGCATAATCAAGCTTCAATGCTTGTAGGATTTCTTCGTGGGCAAGCGTTAAGTTTCCAGACATCAGTGCCACTTCATAATGCCCAACTTTCCACGTATCAAGAATGGTGTTGTAAGTGCCAGTGAAAAAGTCGATGTCATCAAAATATTGTGGAGATAGGTACTCGCCAAACACAATCCAGTTGGCCTTTGCCTTAGCGAGTTGAGAAGCGAAACGAGTCTCGGGGAGTCGAGTTAATAATGTAGTATGCCTTTTAATCGGCAGATATTTCTGAGCGTCCATGTGTATGATTCCTAATTAACTATGCTAATAGTTAACCTATTGCAATTTGAAAACGCAAGTCTCAATATGTCTTAATCATAACATTTGTTTATTTCAGGCTTCGTGAAACATGAATGAATCATTGTTCTCAATACGTAACGCTTTACGAATGCTAGCCCTCATTTTGTTGGCTACCATGTTCGTTGTAACGATTAAAAATACGGTCGTGATCAGTAAAGGTAACGAGAAGATCCAAGCGAAACAGCTGGAAACTCTTACCAAGCTGCTTATCTCTCAGGCATCACTTTCAGCCAGCAAGATGATCACACAACAAGACCAAGAGCGACTGCTTGATCTAACCAATCAGCTATCTCAAGACCGACTGGTATTCGATACCACCATCTACGATGCTGAAGGTATTAGACTGGCTTCGAGCGAAAAAGCACTCTCTGTACGTGAGGTGCTTGGCTTAGACACGCCACTTTCAACCGCAAGTATCGGTAGACAGCAATTAGTCGAACCTATTTACTCTGCAGAACATACGATCATCGGCTTTATTCGTGTGACCTTCGAAACCGGTAAGATGACAGCGATTTCAGATCACCATTACCGCAAGAGCGATCGCTATATGATTGGTATGGTTTTGATGGGCTTCGTCAGTGGTGTGCTGTTCATCATGCTAATTCGCAGAAGACCAACAAAGTCAGGCGAGAACTTACTGCTGAAAAACGTAAACTCATAACAACTCAGTTCAAAATATCCAATAAAAAGCCCCGATGCTCAGGCAGCAACGGGGCTTTTTGTTATCTATTACTTTATCAAGCTATTGTGAACTGTAATTACTCTTGGTCACCAAGAAGCACAGAATCTAGAGCGATAACCATCATGTCGTTGAAGGTTGTTTGACGCTCATCTGATGTAGTTTGCTCACCGGTTTTGATGTGATCAGACACAGTACAGATAGTCAGAGCTTTTGCGCCGTACTCCGCACACACACCATAGATGCCTGCCGCTTCCATCTCTACACCGACAATACCGTATTTATCCATCACTTCGAACATTTCAGGATCTGGCGTGTAGAACAGTTCAGCAGAGAATAGGTTACCGACTTTTACATCAACACCACGCGCTTTGGCTGCATCTTCTGCCGCACGTACCATTTTGTAATCTGCGATAGCTGCGAAGTCGTGACCTTTAAAGCGAATACGGTTCACTTTTGAGTCAGTACATGCGCCCATGCCAATAACCACATCGCGCACTTTGATATCTTCGCTCACTGCACCACAACTACCAACACGAATGATCTTTTTTACACCAAAATCTTTGATCAGCTCAGTCGCGTAAATAGAACAAGATGGAATACCCATACCGTGTCCCATTACCGAAACCTTACGACCTTTGTAAGTACCGGTGTAACCAAACATGTTACGAACGTCGCATACTTGAACCACTTCTTCTAAGAAGGTTTCAGCGATGTATTTAGCACGCAGCGGGTCGCCAGGCATTAGAACTACGTCAGCGAAATCACCCATTTCAGCATTAATATGTGGAGTAGCCATTGAAAATATCCTTAATCTCAAAACAAAAAAGAAGAGAGAGGTTTCCCTCTCTCTTAGTTAACTATTATAGGAAGCTTGTACCGTGTCCCATTGGCGATGTACCAAAGTATGACGCTAAGCTTTGACCGATATCAGCGAACGTATCGCGACGGCCTAGAGAACCCGCTGGAACCTTCTGACCGTAAACAATCACAGGGATATGCTCACGAGTATGGTCTGTACCTGGCCATGTTGGATCACAACCGTGGTCTGCAGTTAGGATGAGTACATCATCTTCTTTCATCATATCGATGATTTCATTGATGCGACCATCGAAGTACTCAAGTGCCGCAGCGTAACCCGCAACATCACGGCGGTGGCCGTAAGCAGAGTCGAAGTCAACGAAGTTAGTGAACACAATCGTGTTGTCGCCCGCTTCATTGATCGCTTCTTTTGTTGCTTCAAATAGCGCAGGGATGCCTGTTGCTTTGGTTTTCTGAGTAATACCACAACCTGCGTAGATATCAGAGATCTTACCGATTGAGTGAACGTTACCGCCCTTCTCATCAGCAAGTTTCTGCAGAATAGTTGCCGCTGGTGGCTCAACAGAAAGATCACGACGGTTACCCGTACGCTCAAATTGACCTTTACCCGGACCAACGAATGGACGCGCGATAACACGACCAATGTTGTAGTCTTCTAGCTCTTCACGAGCAATCTGACAAAGGTCTAATAGGTTTTGTAGGCCGAATGTCTCTTCATGACAAGCGATCTGGAAAACAGAGTCCGCAGAAGTATAGAAAATTGGTAGGCCAGTCTTCATGTGTTCTTCACCTAGGTTATCTAGGATCTCAGTGCCTGATGAGTGGCAGTTACCCAAGAAACCAGACAAACCTGCACGCTCAAGAATGCGGTCAGTCAGCTCTTTTGGAAAGCTGTTCTCTTTGTCAGTGAAGTAGCCCCAGTCAAACAATACTGGTACACCAGCGATTTCCCAGTGACCTGATGGCGTGTCTTTACCAGAAGACAGTTCAGCAGCGTGACCGTAAGCGCCAATGATTTCAGCGTCTGCATCCATACCCGGAGCAAAACGACCTGTAGACTCTTTATGAGCCATAGCTAAACCTAGCTTAGACAGGTTTGGTAGCGTCAGAGGACCTTGACGATCTGCGTTGTCTGCAAGACCTTTGTCACAATGATCTGCGATGTGACCCATAGTGTCTGAACCTACATCACCGAATTTGTCTGCATCCGCTGTTTCACCGATACCGAATGAATCTAAAACTAAAATAAATGCTCTTTTCATTTTCTTCACCAACTTATTGCTCTTTGCACCAGAACTTTGTTTATCGGCATACACTAGATATGCCGATACCTGTTATTTACACGTCTTCAGAACGAATCTGACGGTAAACGTCTGGCGTTGCTGTATATTCTCCGCCCACAGTGATTGCATTTTGTAATGCTGTTGCAGCTTCTTGCCACTGTTGTTCATTGCGAGCATGAATCATTGCTAATGGTTTATCTTCACTTGCCACTTCGCCAAGACGAATGAAGTGATCAAAACCGACTGCGTAATCAATGCTGTCTGTTGCTACGCGGCGACCACCGCCCATACCAACCACAGCCATACCAATTGCACGAGTATCCATTGCTGATACCACACCGCTTTCTAGCGCGTACACTGGCTTAACAATTTCTGCTTTTTCTAGGTAGTTATCGTAGTTCGCTACGAAATCTGCTGGACCACCAAGGCCCGCTACCATTTTACCGAAGCACTCTGCAGCTTTACCGTTATCCAGTACTGCCATCAGTTTTTCGCGCGCTTCATCTGAATCTTTTGCAAGGTTACCCAACACCAGCATTTCAGCACACGATGCCATCGTAATTTCTAGCAAACGAGGGTTACGGTATTCACCTGTTAGGAATTGAACCGCTTCACGCACTTCTACTGCGTTACCCGCCGAAGAAGCCAGAACTTGGTTCATGTCGGTTAGGATTGCTGTTGTCTTAGTACCTGCACCATTTGCTACTGCAACGATCGATTTCGCTAGCTCTTCTGACGCTTCGTAAGTCGGCATGAATGCGCCTGAACCTACTTTTACATCCATCACTAGAGAATCAAGACCAGCGGCCAGTTTCTTAGATAGGATTGAAGCCGTGATTAGCGAGATGTTATCTACGGTTGCTGTGATATCACGAGTCGCGTAAACACGCTTATCAGCAGGAGCTAGATCGCCTGTTTGACCGATGATCGCTACGCCAGCATCTTTAGTTACTTCACCGAACACATCGTTGGTTGGTGTAATGTTGTAACCAGGGATAGATTCAAGCTTATCTAGCGTACCGCCAGTGTGGCCCAAGCCACGACCAGAGATCATTGGAACGAAACCGCCACATGCTGCCACCATAGGGCCAAGCATCAGAGAAGTTACGTCACCAACACCACCAGTAGAGTGTTTATCAACGATTGGGCCATCAAAGTTCATGTGGCTCCAGTCAATCACCATGCCTGAATCACGCATTGCACACGTTAGTGCGATACGTTCTGGCATTGTCATTTCGTTAAAGAAGATAGCCATTGCGAATGCTGCAATTTGGCCTTCAGAAACCGTGTTCTTAGCTACGCCTTGAATGAAGAAGTTGATTTCTTCAGCTGTTAGGACTTCGCCATCACGTTTTCTGCGAATAATTTCTTGAGGTAGATACATTAGTGCCTCCCAAACTCTAGTGAGTATGGTTTGTAGGGGAAAGAGGTAATATGGAGTGACTTAACGCCACTCCATCAAACAGACTTGTTATGTTCAATACTCTAAATATTTGGCGTTGCAGTTAGGCGACCATTCTCTTGAAAGAAAATCGAAGTTCATTCCTATGAGCATAGAGGCTCTATGCGATTAGGACGGCCGGCGAACCGGTGAACTACTC
Organism: Vibrio pomeroyi; assembly: GCF_024347595.1. Lineage (NCBI taxonomy): Bacteria > Pseudomonadati > Pseudomonadota > Gammaproteobacteria > Vibrionales > Vibrionaceae > Vibrio > Vibrio pomeroyi. Next base: position 2,969,735 of record NZ_AP025506.1, read on the forward strand.
AGTCAACAACGCTGCGGCGTCAAATATGACGAGTAAATTAGTATGCTGCTGGATCAGCAGTTTGGTCTGTCACTTCTAATGTATTAAGAAGGTTAGTTAGTAGGCTTGAAGCACCAAAACGGTAGTGCATGTTGTCTGCCCACTCAGCGCCTAGTAGTTCATCAGCCATTGCTAGGTATAGTGCTGCATCTTCCGCAGTACGTACGCCACCAGCAGGTTTGAAACCAACTGTTTTAGCAACGCCCATGTCACGAATAACTTCAAGCATCATGCGCGCGTACTCTGGAGTCGCGTTTACTGGCACTTTACCTGTTGAAGTTTTGATGAAGTCTGCACCAGCTTCGATACAGATTTGAGAAGCTTTCTTGATCAGTGCTTCTTCTTTCAGTTCACCTGTTTCGATGATCACTTTAAGCGTGATGTCACCACAAGCTGCTTTACATTGCTTAACTAGCTCAAAGCCAACTTCTTCGTTGCCAGCAATAAGAGCACGGTATGGGAATACTACGTCAACTTCATCTGCGCCGTACGCTACTGCTGCTTTTGTTTCTGCAACAGCAATTTCGATGTCGTCATTACCATGAGGGAAGTTAGTTACAGTCGCAATGCGTACTTCTGGAGTACCTTGCTCACGCAACGCTTTCTTAGCTGCTGGGATAAAGCGAGGGTAAATACAGATTGCAGCTGTGTTGCCTACTGCAGTCTTCGCGTCATGACAAAGCGCCACTACTTTCTCAGTAGTATCGTCGTCATTTAGCGTAGTTAGGTCCATAAGTTTAAGTGCACGTAGAGCTGCTGCTTTTAAATCGCTCATTTCTATCTCCGATCAATATATTCAAATAGTTAACTACTTCGCCCTCCATCCAGTATAGATGGATATTTTAGTAATGCTCAGTAGTCACAAATGAACGGACTTGGTTCCCTGAAGACTTGATAACTTTCGCTACCAATTGCAATCCTTGTCACCGCACAGTACCAGTTTGGTCTATGGCACAACAAATCAGTCATGTTGTGTCTAACATCTATAGCGTATCGCTAAGTTTGGCTTAATCCCAGAAGAATAACCTTTGGACGAATCCAAGCGGTCACTTTCTTGCCAAAAGAGACATCCTATCCCTTAAGCTTATACATTATAGGTATCCATCAATAAATTGTAGTGCTCCTTAGAACGCAAACGGTTTGTATCTCAAAAAAACATTCTAGACCTATTAATCGACTTCAAGCTGATGCTTATGCCAAAGAATCACTAGGCCTAAAAACAAAAAAGCCCCGCAGCAATTTCTTGCTACGGGGCGATATTATTATGGCGTCTATATATCTAAATCTACTTGATTAGAAAGATAGGAAGAAGCCAGCAATTGTTGCTGCCATCAGGTTAGATAGAGTACCAGCAATTACCGCTTTAACACCCATACGTGCGATGTCGTGGCGACGGCTTGGTGCAATACCACCTAGACCACCTAGAAGAATCGCAATAGAAGAAAGGTTTGCGAAACCACATAGTGCGAATGCGATGATAGCTTGAGTCTTCTCAGACATCACTTGACCAGTTGCTGCAACAACTTGAGCGTTTTCACCAACATATGGTACGAAGTTTAGGTATGCAACGAATTCGTTAACAACTGTCTTCTGACCAATGAAAGAACCAGCGATAGTTGCTTCTTCCCATGGAACACCAATGATGAATGCTAGTGGTGCGAAGATCCAACCTAGAAGAAGTTCTAGAGTTAGGTTTTCCATACCAACCCAACCACCGATGCCACCTAGGATACCGTTGATTAGAGCAATTAGACCGATGAATGCTAGTAGCATTGCACCTACGTTTAGAGCTAGTTGTAGACCAACTGATGCGCCACCTGCTGCTGCGTCGATAACGTTAGCTGGTTTGTCATCGCCACCGTCCATTTCGTCAGCGATGTTGTCGTCTGGCTTATCAGTTTCAGGCTTGATGATTTTAGCGAATAGTAGACCACCAGGTGCTGCCATGAATGACGCTGCAACTAGGTACTCTAGAGGTACACCCATAGATGCGTAACCTGCTAGTACACCACCAGCTACAGAAGCCAAACCACCACACATTACTGCGAATAGTTCAGAGTTTGTCATTTTAGGAACAAATGGACGAACAACTAGAGGTGCTTCAGTTTGACCAACGAAGATGTTTGCTGCTGCAGACATAGACTCGGCGCGAGAAGTACCTAGAGCTTTCTGAAGACCACCACCAAGAACTTTGATTACAATTTGCATAACACCAATGTAGTAAAGTACAGAGATAAGTGCAGAGAAGAAAATCAGAGTTGGTAGTACTTGGAAAGCAAAGATGAAACCGATACCGTCAACTGAGAAGTTAACTAGGCTGCCGAATAGGAAACCAGTACCGTCTTTACCGTAGTCGATCACGTTTGCTACACCAGCAGAGAAACCTGCAAGTAGATCACGACCCCAAGGGATGTAAAGTACGAATGCACCAAGTGCGAATTGGATAGCGAAAGCGCCACCCACTGTTCTTAGATTAATAGCTTTGCGGTTGTCAGATAGTAGTACTGCGATTGCGATCAGTGCAACCATTCCGACTAGGCTCATAAACAGGCTCATAGTTTATGACTTCCTTATTAGTTATTTATTGGCGTGTTACAAAATGGGGCTATAAAGCGGAGGCAATTATACTCATGCGACCACTAATAAAGTAATGCCGTCCTCACACTTTCGTAGAAGATTCATGTACCATTCACGCGCAAATGTGACCCAAATCACAAGCTCAGTGCAATTTACGCAAACGATAAACAAAAACCTTCGATTTTATTCACATATACCGAATGCGCGATGGCTATTTTGCCAAATCTGCGCTGCAATCGATTGCTTTGGCTCTTTTCTAAGCAAAAAAAGTTCATTTAAGATCGTAACTAAATATTTGGAATGATTAACATTTCCTTGGTTTCCATGCATGGGCATGTCCGGAGCATCCGTTTCCAATACCAAGCATTCAAGGGGCAATTTTGCGATGGTTGTGCGTGTTTTTTGCGCTCTTGGGTAAGTTATCGTTCCACCGACGCCAATATAGAAACCGAGCTTGATCCAAGCCAAAGCCTGCTGTTCACTCCCCGAAAAACCGTGAATCACACCACCTAAGGTGAACTTGTGCTGCTTTATTAGCTCAATAAGTCGGTTGTAAGACTTCCTCTCATGGATGATTAAAGGCAGCCCAAACGCCTTCGCAAGCTCCATTTGTTGGATAAAAAAACGCTCTTGCTTTTCCTTTTCGACGTCGACAAAGAAGTCGAGTCCACACTCTCCTATCGCGACACACTGGCTGTTTTTTGAAGAGAGTAACTGGCGAAGTTCTGAAAATTGTGTCTCATCCGCTTGCTCTAAAAAGTACGGGTGGAAGCCTAATGCATAGTAAATATTAGGATGAGATTGAGCGATTTTGTCGAGTTTTCCCCAGTTACTTTGGCCAATAGAAGGAATCAACAGTTTCTCAACTTGGGCTTGTTTCGCTTCTTTTAGGTAACCATCAAGACTTTGCTCAACTGAAAAACCGCTGTCAAAGGCGTCAAAGTCCGCATGGCAATGGGTATCAAATAGCGGAAAATCACTTAATTCTGGTGTCATCTTCCCCACTCTCTGCTTGTTGTCCTTGAGGATCACTACGATGAGGCACACAGCTGCGCTTATTCTCAGGTGTTAAACCAAGCTCCTCACACCACTTATCGTATTTCTTAATCCAATCTTTAATCCAACCGAACATCATAACCTCACGACTCTTACTTCAAATGACACGCATTAAAAAACGCCTATTGCAGAACAATAGACGTTTTTGTTTAACTCGAATAGAGCGCGGAGTAATTAGTGCTCGCGCGTCGCTCGGAACTGAACTTCTGGGAAACGTTCAGAAGCTAGGTTCAAGTTCACCATAGTTGGTGCGATGTAAGACAGGTTGTCACCGCCATCTAGCGCTAGGTTAGATTGGTTCTTACGTTTGAACTCTTCCAGTTTCTTAGCGTCGTCACACTCAACCCAACGAGCTGTTGCAACGTTAACACCTTCGTAGATAGCTTCTACGTTGTATTCAGCTTTCAAGCGCGCTACAACCACGTCGAACTGAAGTACACCAACCGCACCAACGATCAGGTCGTTGTTCTGCATTGGACGGAATACTTGCACAGCGCCCTCTTCTGAAAGCTGAACCAAACCTTTAAGAAGTTGCTTCTGCTTCAGTGGATCGCGTAGACGAATACGACGGAATAGCTCTGGCGCAAAGTTTGGAATACCAGAGAACTTCAGGCTTTCACCTTGAGTAAAGGTATCACCAATCTGGATTGTGCCGTGGTTGTGCAGACCAATGATATCGCCCGCGTAAGCTTTCTCAGCTCGCGCACGGTCACCCGCCATGAAGGTTACCGCATCCGAGATACTTACATTCTTGCCAGTACGAACATGGTTCATCTTCATACCTTGGTTGTAAGTACCCGATACGATACGCATGAATGCGATACGGTCACGGTGCTTAGGATCCATGTTTGCTTGGATCTTAAATACGAAGCCAGAAAACTTCTCTTCTGTAGCAACAACATCACGCTCGTTCGCTTGGCGAGTTTGCGGTGCAGGTGCCCACTTCGTTAGACCATCTAGCATGTGGTCAACACCAAAGTTACCCAGTGCAGTACCGAAGTAAACAGGCGTTAACTCACCAGCAAGGAACAAATCGTGATCAAATTCAGGACAAGCACCGATAACAAGCTCTAGCTCTTCACGCACGCTTTCCGCAAGATCGTCACCTACCGCTTCATTTAGCTCAGGATTGTCTAGACCTTTGATGATACGTACTTCTTGGATTTCATGGCCGTGGCCAGATTCGTACAAGATCGTTTCATCACGGTGAATGTGGTAAACACCTTTAAACTCTTTACCACAACCAATTGGCCATGAGATTGGAGAACAAGCCATACCCAGCTCGCTTTCTACTTCATCAAGCACTTCCATCGGGTCACGAACGTCACGGTCAAGTTTGTTCATAAACGTTACGATTGGCGTATCACGTAGGCGTGTTACTTCCATTAGTTTGCGAGTACGATCCTCGACACCTTTCGCAGCATCGATAACCATCAAACAAGAGTCAACCGCAGTTAGTGTACGGTACGTATCTTCCGAGAAATCTTCGTGTCCTGGAGTATCTAGTAGGTTTACTAGGCAATCATTGTATGGGAATTGCATTACCGACGTAGTTACCGAGATACCACGTTCTTTTTCCATCTCCATCCAGTCAGATTTAGCGTGCTGGTTAGAGCCACGGCCTTTTACGGTACCCGCTTTCTGAATCGCGTTTCCGAATAAAAGAACTTTTTCAGTAATCGTGGTTTTACCCGCATCCGGGTGAGAGATAATTGCAAACGTTCTACGTTTGCTCACTTCTTGTTGGAAAGACATAGTCGCCCTTTGCTGATCTAAAGCGTAAAAAGGGCAAGTAGATAATACTTGCCCTTGAATTCTGTGTGCGGATTATACAGAAAGCGTGTCACTTTCTAAAGGGTCAGTTTGCACCCTATTTTGTCGCTTATTCTCTGCTTAGCTAAAAGACATAAAAAGATAGCTCATAATGATGGCATCTTCATTGCCTTGCTTAGTTGGGTAATAGTTACGACGGCGGTCGACTTCGTTGAAACCGGCTTTCTCATACAGGTTAAACGCGTTCACGTTACTCTCGCGAACTTCCAGCCAAGCACTTTCCGCGTCAGCTTGCTCACACATATCAAGAAAATGCTCGGTCAGCGCTTTACCATAACCTTTACCTTGCTGGCTTGGGTCGACAGCAATATTAAGCAGCGTCACTTCACCAACGATATTTTGCGCGAAGAAATACCCTACCACTTGTCCATCGACTTCAAGCACATGGTGACAAGCACCTCGACTATCGAGATCGCGAATCATAGTTTCAGACCAAGGGTGAGAATGCGCGGTCTGTTCTATCTGCCAAATAGCGTCTAGGTGTTTTTGTGAAGTCGGTAAAAATTGATTAGTCATAAGCACAAATTTGTTGCCATAAATCGCGGCGGTGTTGGTTATTACCATTGATGTCAGACAGTAATGGTGATTGTAATGTTTTTGCTTTCAGCTCTTGGGCGGACTCACAACCTGCAAACCATACCCATTCAACATCACCGAGTTCGAGAGAAGATAGGTGTTGAGGCTGAATATGTAAGGCTTGAGGTAAGTCGAGCTTGATACTTTTGAGTACACGCTCAAACATCACGGCGAGGTCTTCCTGAGGTTTTTCAGGCGATACCAACAGTAACTTGCAATCGTTAGAGAGCGGAGTCAATTCAGATTCATAGCCCGCCAAACGCTCTGGGTGACTAAGCTCCCATTGGCTAATGCCCATCTCTTGCAGGTATTGTGCGTGTGTTTGTGACATATCTAGCGGTGTAACCTTAGGTTGATAGTGGGCGACTGATTAGAGCGAAGTTAAAAACGAGCTCATCAAGGTTGGGCTGATACTAACAAAAAATAAAGGAGCATCAAGCTCCTTTATTTAGACTAAATCAGTTTGCATTATATTGCGTGGGAAATAGGCTTATAAGTCGTTGAACTCAGGACTGTAAGCGATCTCACCAGAATGCCCGACAAGCGCACCTTCAACTAACTCGATAGCTTGAAAAGCTCCCTCAGGCACATCCCAAGCGCAGCTCAAACCAAACTCACTCGCAGCCTTGAAACCAAAGCGACCGTAATAGGCAGGATCACCAAGCACAACACAGGCTGGGTAACCGAAATCAACCAAAGTAGAGAAAGCATCTTCAACCAGGGATTTAGCAATGCCTTGGTTGCGGAACTCTTCTTTCACAGCAAGTGGCGCAAGCCCCTGCCAGTTGTGATCGTCACCTTTAAGCGTAATTGGGCTAAACATCAGGTGACCAACCACCTCACCTTCGTCAGAACAAGCCACCAGCGATAGCGTTAAATGACTATTCTCACGCAAGCTCATAACCAAATTAGCTTCTGCATCCGTTTCAAAAACAGATTTCAATAGACGATCAATGACAAGTATATCTGCCGGTGCTTCAGTTCGAATAAGCATTCATTACCTCACTTTGTGTATCTGGGGATTGTACTCCCTTCTGCACAAAATCAGCTAATTGATTTAACAAAGTTTTCATAGGAGTCGGCAATAAGTCCAAATCTACGCTATCCATCAAGTTTTTGACCTCTAAACCGAGCTCTGTATCACCTTCAATAGACAGTCGACGTTGGAAGAAAAGCGTATCTGGGTCTTCTTTACGTCCCGCAATCAATACAAGATCGTTAAGATTCCCGCTAAAACTGACATCTTCAGCGACTTCTTTATCAGCTACAACCAGTTGCTCATTTTCGTAACTAATACACCAACTTAACCCCATATCTTTTATTGAAACTTTCAGCCACTTATCTTCTAAGAACTCAAAGTCACCGTCTTCTAAAGCTTCCTTGAAGACATTCTTCAGTGCTTCTAATAAGGCTCTTTTTTGTACTGTTTTAGGCAATAACTGGACTGGAGATCGCAAAATTGATGCGGCATTTTGAACTAGTTGAGTGCGAATCTTGTTTATCACGTGACTTATCCGTAACTTTGTCAATAATATGGAATGCATCATAGATGATGTTGAGATCTCAGTTACTGTTATGTATCAAATTAACTTCTGTTTGATACTCGACCTTTAATATCCTGAAAATCACAGTTATAGTAACTCAGGTAATGAGAATTACAGCGGATCGCTGCACTCACAGGTAAATATCGATAACCACACAAAAAGTAATAAATATTTATCGATAGTGAATATTCAAGCTCTTGGAGAATTGGTAGTACTTTGATGCCTCCCCAGCAACTACAACATTGGTTTACCCAGCTAACTGCAAATAGTCCGTTCTTTTTTGCAGTACTTGATGCTCAACATAACTATTTTATGGTGAATGAGCGTTACTGCGATATTGCTGGTTTGAGCCAAACAGAGCTTGCAGGCATGAATGACCGCCAAACCTTAGGCGAGCAATTCTACCAACATCTTAAGCCTTACTATGAGCGTGCCTTCAATGGCGAAACAATTGAGGCCGAAGTTACTCTCAACGAAACTGACCTCGATACCAGCCTTCATTTCAGCTTATCCCCTCTAGCAAACGGCAACAAAACTGACTACATCGTCTTTCATGCCTTCGATACATCTGAAAACCAAGTCCTTGTCCGTTCTTTAGAAGAGTCCGAAGCAAAGTTCCATAAACTCTCTCACCTACTCCCAGACGGATTACTGTTGGTTGAGAACGACTACATCTTATCATCCAACCCAGCTGCAGCTCGACTGCTTGGTTTCAATTCCACCACAGAGCTGATTGGCGAAGAGTTAGGCCGCTTATTTATCGATGAACAAACCAAAACAGTCTTCAATAATAGCCTGAGTTCTATTATTTCTGAGTCTGGTTTGGTTTGCTTAACGGGCGCCCGATGTGGCTTTGAACGTAAGGTTCAACTCAACATCGACTCAACAGCCATTCTCGGCAGTAGCACCCAGCTTGTGCTTATCCAAGACGCGCAAGAAACCGCAAAACAATACACTCCGGCAAACAGTGAAGATGCTTACATCGACGCGTTAACCAAGCTCTACAACCGAGTTGGGTTTACCAAGCGCCTTGAGCAGTTCATTCACAACGACACGCCTGTTGTCATGCTCTACTTAGACATTGATAACTTTAAAAATATCAATGACTCACTGGGTCATCATATCGGTGACAAGGTGATTAAAGAGGTCGCTTCTCGCTTAAAACGCTTGCTGCCTCGTCAAGCCGTTATCGGTCATTTAGGTGGTGATGAATTTGGTATTATTCTGCCAGAGCCTGAACATCAACGAACACCTGAAATGCTCGCTGAAAAGATCATTTCCTTGATCAACCAACCCTTCGATCTTCACCACTTTAGTAAACGCTTAGCCTGCTCTATTGGTAGTGTAAGCTTTCCTCAAGATGGTACGGATGCTCGCATCTTGCTACAAAATGCCGACACTGCAATGTATGAGGCGAAAGATCGTGGGCGTAATCGCCTGATCAAGTTCAACGAACAGATGAACAAAGAAGCCCGTATGCGACTGTGGCTTGAGATAGAACTTCAGAAGGCGCTGCAACAAAACGGACTCGAGGTTTGGTACCAACCAAAAGTAAACGCCCGTGACTTCACCATCAACGGGGCAGAAGCTCTAGTTCGTTGGAAGCACCCAGTAGAAGGCTACATCAGCCCTGCCGCCTTCATCCCAGTTGCAGAACGTGCCGGTCTTATCGAGCAGCTTGGTCGCGTGGTGATGCGTGAAGTATTCGCAACAGTTAAACGCTGGAAGATGCAGGGGATCCTGCCTGGTCGTGTGGCGATCAACCTTTCACCAGAACAGTTTGGTAATCCAAAGCTGATTGATTACATGGAAAAGCTGCTGCGTTCGACAGAGCTAGACCCAAGTGCAATTACGTTTGAGCTGACAGAAAGTGCAGTGATGAGTGACAGTGAACACACGCTGCAAATGCTCAACGCCATCAAGAAACTCGGCTTCGCCCTATCGATTGATGATTTCGGTACCGGTTATTCTTCTCTGTCTTACCTTGCTCGCTTCCCAATTGATGAGCTTAAGATCGACCGTGCTTTCATCTCGGATATCGATACTCTGCCAAAGCAAATCACTGTGATTGAAAACATCATCAATCTGGGTAAATCTCTCGATTTAACCGTGGTTGCAGAAGGTGTCGAAACCAGTGAGCAAGCGACGCTGCTGTCGAACCTCAACTGTAGCTCCATTCAAGGCTTCCACTTCTATCGCCCGCAACCAAAACAAGATGTTGAAGAGCTGTTCGCACAAAACCGACGTCATAAAAACTGATTAGACGATTCGAATACACACCTCCTTTCAAGCTAAAGCAATACACAAAACCACCGCTCGTCAGTACCTCAAACGGAGTAAAAGCAGATTTATCCATCTAAACCTGCCTTACATCAATTCCGTCATTCACAATTCTTCATAAAATGCTCGCTTCAACTTAATTCTACTGGTAGTGAGCAAATGGAACTCTTATGCCCAGCGGGTAACTTACCTGCTTTGAAAACCGCCATTGATTGCGGTGCGGATGCTGTCTATATCGGATTCAAAGACGATACCAATGCCCGACACTTTGCAGGCCTAAACTTTGCGGGTAAAAAGCTCGATCGTGCTGTGCAGTATGTGCATGACCGCAACAAGAAAATTCATGTTGCCTTAAATACGTTTGCTCACCCAAATGGCTTCGAACGCTGGACTAATGCGGTAGACAACGCAGCTGCACTAGGTGTCGATGCGCTGATCATCGCAGACATCGCAGTACTCGAATATGCTGCCAACAAGTATCCAGACCTTGAACTGCACTTATCAGTACAAGCATCAGCGACCAATGCCGCTGCTATCGACTTCTACCATAAAAACTTCAACGTTAAGCGTGTCGTATTACCGCGTGTATTATCGATTCATCAGGTCAAACAGCTTTCTCGCAACATCACTTCTGACGTTGACCTTGAAGTATTCGCTTTCGGTAGTTTGTGTATCATGGCAGAAGGTCGTTGCTACCTCTCTTCATACATGACAGGTGAATCACCAAATACAGTGGGTGCTTGCTCTCCTGCGAAATACGTTCGCTGGCAAGAAACAGAGACAGGTTTAGAGTCTCGCTTGAATGAAATCCTTATCGATAAGTATGAAGCAGGTGAGAACGCTGGCTACCCAACGCTGTGTAAAGGTCGCTTTGAAGCAGAGATCGACGGTGAACGCAAGCGCTACCACGCACTTGAAGAGCCGACTAGCCTTAACACGTTATCAATGCTTCCTGAGTTGTTCGCCGCAAATGTTGCTTCAGTGAAGATTGAAGGTCGTCAGCGTAGCCCTGCTTATGTAGAACAAGTGACTCGTACTTGGCGCGCAGCCATCGACCGCTACTTAGCAAATCCTGAACAGTACCAAGTAGAACAAGCTTGGAATGCGACACTGGCGAATGTATCGGAAGGTACACAAACCACGCTTGGCGCTTATCACCGTAAATGGCAATAGAGCCAAATGGAGAACTCAATGAAATACGCATTAGGCCCTCTACTTTATTTCTGGCCAAAACAAGACGTTGAAAGCTTCTATGAGCAAGCGAAATCAAGCTCTGCTGATATCATCTACCTCGGTGAAGCCGTGTGTTCAAAGCGTCGTGAGATGAAAGCGAAACACTGGATGGACATCGCTAAAGAACTGTCAGCTTCAGGTAAGCAAGTGGTGCTGTCGACCATGGCATTGCTGGAAGCGCCAAGCGAAGTCAACATCATGAAGAAGTACATTGATAACGGTGACTTCGCGATTGAGGCAAACGACGTGTCAGCTATTCAACTGGCAAGCGAAAGCAAAGTACCTTTCGTTGTCGGCCCAGCAGTAAACACATACAACGCGCGCACGCTGAACCTGTTCTTGAAGCAAGGTATGACACGTTGGTGTATGCCGGTTGAGCTTTCTCGTGAATGGCTAAGCAACGTCATGACACAGTGTGAAGAGCTCAATATTCGTAACAAGTTCGAAGTCGAAGTATTTAGCCACGGTTACTTGCCTCTTGCTTACTCAGCACGCTGCTTTACGGCTCGCGCAGAGAACAAAGCGAAAGACGATTGCGAAACCTGCTGTATTAAGTACCCAACCGGATTACAGGTCGAGAGCCAAGAAGGCCAATCGGTATTCAACCTTAATGGTATCCAGACCCAATCGGGTTACTGCTACAACCTAGTGAATGATTTACCCAACATGCACGACTTGGTTGATGTGGTTCGTTTAAGCCCGCTCGGCATCGATACCTTCTCTGAAATTAATAACTTCAGAGCTAACGAACAAGGTCAAAAACCGATGAAGATTGAAAGCCGCCAATGTAATGGTTACTGGCATCAACTTGCAGGTTTAGACGTAAAAAACATCTAGTTCGATAATTAAACCTATCAGCAATAGATACAAAAATGTATGGTCCGCCCCGTTATTGCAACTACAATTAAGTAATAACGGAGTTGGTTTGCGCTAATGTATTCGGAGTCCTTGTTGGGAGCACTAGCTTCCCAGCTCCACGATGATATCCGCGCCAGATTATCCTTAAAAAGCCCAAAGCATTGATTGCTATTTTTTGTGTCAGGTTCTTAATCTGGCCGATTGACCGTTTTTGTCATCACGTTCATTGGCGTTGCAAACTTGGTTATAGCTAAACAGCCTTAAAAGCTTGGCGGTGGTATAACACCGCCCAAGCTATCCTCACTAGCTTGTTGGCTAATGCGACTACCACTACATTAAATGGTTTGGTGGCTCGTAGGTTCGCAAGCCACTCTCCGAACACTTTCCCTGTCGTCTCTAGTCTAGAGAGTACAGCCCTTGCCCCATGGACAAACAGAGTTCTGAGGTGTTTATTCCCTCGTTTACTCATACCAAGTAGTTTGGTCTTTCCTCCCGTTGAGAATTGCCTTGGCACAAGCCCCAACCAAGCCGCCATCTCACGGCCATTGGTAAAGTTATTCGGAGAGCTTACATCGGCTATACACAATGTGGAGGTAAGATCGCCAATTCCAGGGATAGTTTTTAATAATTGAGCACTTTCATTGTTATTAACAATAGTTTGAAGCTTGTTATCTTGAGTTTTGATTTGTTCATTAAGGTACTTGTAATGTTCGTGGATAGATATCAATTCACATAGCAAGCTTTTTGGTAATGAGACGGTTTGTTCAGCTAACCATTGAAACAGAGACTTCATCTTTGCATGCCCTTTGGGAAAGCTAAGGCCGAACTCAAGTAAGATCGCGCCGATCCGCGACATAGTGGCAGTTCTCTCCTTGATATAACTATCTCTGACTCGATGAATCGCTGCGATGACTTGAGCCTCTTCACTTTTTACAGCTACAAACCTCATGGTCGGTCGACCCGCAGCCTCTGCGATCGCTGAAGCATCGATGAAATCGTTTTTATTGCCTTTGACATAAGGCTTTACATACTGAGGAGGAATAAGTCGGGGTTGATGACCAAACTCACTACACTTTCGAGCAAGCCAATGAGCACCGCCACAGGCTTCGAAAGCAATAGTTGTTGGTTCTATTTTACTAAGAAAGATTAAGAGTTGGTTACGATTAAATTTACGACGAAGCACCTCCACTCCACAACGGTTATGTGCGATAGCATGGAAGCAATGTTTACCTAGGTCGATACCTAAAATATGAATAGAAGACATATGGTTCACCTCATTCTGAGAGCCTACTCTAAGCTTAAGGGCTTGAGAGTGAGGCGGACCATATAATTAAGGTCTAGCGTTCGCTAGACCTTTTTAGTTCGACTTAACAAAAGCGACCTATGCCGTCACTGTTTCCATCGGTGAAGCATCGAGCTTCTTTACGTCTTTGTAGAGCATCACCATCACCACCACACTTAACGCAATGTTAGACAGTGGGTACGCAATCCAGATCCCCGGCACACCGTACAACTTCGGCATGATGTACAAGAAAGGCAGTTGGATAAGCATATTGCCTATCGTCACAAACATCGCCTTGCTGCCCTTATTTACCGCTTGGTAATAAGCCCCCGCAACCACTAAGAAACCATCAAGCGCCAATGCAAACATGTGTAGTCGAATACCCAACACGGTGTACTCTACTAGCTGTGGTTCGTCAGAGTTAAAGACTGACACAAACTCACGTGGGAACGCGTTGAGAAGCAACACAAACGCCACACCAATCAATACTGAACTCAGCATCGCAATCTTAAGTAACTTACGAATATTCGCTTGGTTACGCGCACCATGGTTGTAACTCACTAATGGTTGCATACCGTTGGCGATACCTTCAGCCGTGAGGTAATAAACCGTCACGATGTAGCCCAAGATAGCGTAAGCACCAATCATCAACTGGTCGCCATATTGAGAGAACAACGCATTGTGCAATGCCACCATCATCGAACCATAGGCGTACATAAAGAAGCTTGATGTACCAATAGCGAAGATCTGTGGGATAACCGAGAGCTTCAGTCGCAACTCATTCCAACGTAAGCGTAAGTTTGCTCGACGTGAGAAGAAGTAAGCCAAACCCAGACCTGTTACCACAAATTGTGCAATGGCTGTGGCTAGTGCCGCCCCCATCAACTCCCAACCAAACTGAGCGATAAACAGGTAGTCCAGAACGATATTAATCACCGCACCGACAATCATCAGTATTGTGGCTAAGTTCGGGCTGTCATCGTTACGCAGTAGGAACGGCATCGCGATAGAACCCAAAGTGAAGACGCTAGCACCAATCAGGATGTGTAAATATTGCAGGCCAAGTTCGTACACACGCCCTTCAGCCCCCTGCCAAAGCAGGAAGTTGTCGGCAAACAGATACAGTAACGCTGAAACAACCGGCGTTATCGCCAGTAGCAAGGTTAGACCGGTCGCCAAGATCTGCTTAGCACCTTGAGTGTCTTTTTCACCTTGGCGGATCGAAACAAGCGCACCTGTACCTACGCCCACCAGCATACCAATACCGAGAATCGAACCAATCACAGGCCACGCGACGTTAATACCCGCGAGTCCATCAGCGCCAACATAGCGGCCAATGAAAATACCATCCACCACTTGGTACAGGCCATTCACCAACATCGCCGCCACGGTAGGGATTGTGTATCGCCAAAATTGACGACTAATTGAGTTACTCATTTCTTACTCTACTTTCATTTGCGAGTCGCATATCTACGAGATATGACTCGAAAAATTAGTTAACAAGGCTAACTAAATATCTAAATTATTTACTTCAAGGCTTTGTCTAATAATAGGTTCAGTTGCTTAGACTCTTGCTCTGATAAACGGCTTTCTAGTATTTGAGCCATCACTTGGTAGATCTTGCTCTCTTCTTCTAAACCCAACTCCGCTTTGTTGGTCAATACGACTAACTTGGACCTTGCATCTTCAAGTGACGCCTTGCGTTCAACCAAGCCTTTTCTCTCAAGCCTTTGAACCATAGTGGTCGCTGAAGGCTTAGTCACCTGCATTTCAATGGCAAGGTCGGTCAATCGAATTGGCTCTGGTGAAGCCTGTATGACCTTCAGATAATCATACTCGTTGAAGCTCAATTGGCAGATAGGATCTTCATTCACCTGAGTACGCCATATCTTAGAGGCGAAGCGCTCAATCTTTTCTAAATTCTGGTTTAGCATACTCACCTAATCAAAGAATAGCATTTAGTTAGCAAGGCTAACTATTTTAATATTGTTTAAATAAAAAGCAATCAAAACGAGATGAAGACCATAAAAAATAGTCATAAAAAAGCCGCTGACAGGCAGCGGCTTCTTAATATTCATAGTGTATTGCTTATCGAGCGTTAGCTTCTTCTTCAGCCTCTGCCAATTTAGCTTGAGCTAGATGTTCGGCTTTAAGCGTAGTGAAGATACGGCTTAACTCTAAGAAAGAGTATCGGTGCTCTACGTATTCATACACGTTGAAAGACACTGACAGCTTATACAAAGAGATCGCATTCGCGTAGTCACCATTCATGTGGTAACGCTTCGCTAGGTAGAAGTAAGTCTCTGTTAGACGCTGTGCAAGTAACGTGTTGTCACGAGTACCGGTTAAGATCGCCTTGAAAGCCTGTTCTTCGGTAATGTCATCAAGCATGATAGCAACTAACACCCATCCCCACTGCTCATCACGGCTTTCGTAACGCTTTTGTAAATCAAGCTTAGCTTGTTCTGGCGTGAGTTCATGCTGAATGATGTACAACCATAGAGCACGAAACGGATCGCTAGGATCATCGGCGTAATGCTTCATCATCTCTTCATTAGCTAAGTCGTAACGTTCGCCATAGTAGAGAGCAATTGAGCGGTTTCTTTCTGCATAAGAGTTTGCAGGATCAAGCTCTAGCGTAGAATCAAAAGACTCGTAAGCCGCATCAAACTCCCCTACCTGCGTAAAGTAAACACCCAAAAGATTGAAGATATCAGGTTGAGCAGGGTTCAATGAAAGAGATTGATTGAAGTCGAGGCGCGCTAAGTCACGCAGACCAACACTGTCGTAGTAGTTACCACGTTCAAACAGCATCTTAGCTCTAACTTCATCGTTCAAATCTGGGCGCTGCAATAACTGACTAAGGCGTGCAATTTGAACTTCTTGCTGAACGCTTGGTTGCAGTGGCACAGCCATTGGTGGATAAACCCAACGTGAGGCGTTATCTGATGTTGTTGCACAACCAGTTAGTACAAGCAGTAAACACATACTCGCGGTTTGAAACCATTTCACAAATAATTACTCCTGTTATGACCGCAATAAAAAAGGGGAGCGATATGCTCCCCTTTATAACATGCTTTGTTGACGATAGGTTAGAAATCACTAAAAAGCGATATCACCATCGACACACTGAGAATTACTCAGCAGCAGGTGCTTCGCCTTCAGCTGGCGTTTCAACTGCTTCTTTCATGCTTAGACGTACACGGCCTTGACGGTCAATTTCAAGAACCTTAACTGGCACTTCTTGACCTTCAGTTAGGTAGTCAGACACTTTCTCAACGCGCTTGTCAGCGATTTGAGAGATGTGTACTAGACCATCTTTACCTGGAAGGATAGTTACGAATGCACCGAAGTCAGCTAGACGAGCAACTTTACCTTGGTAAATGCGGCCAACTTCAACTTCAGCTGTGATCTCTTCGATACGACGGATAGCTTCTTTAGCAGCTGCGCCTTCAGTCGCAGCAATCTTGATTGTGCCATCGTCTTCGATTTCGATTGTAGTACCCGTTTCTTCACAAAGAGCACGAATAACTGCGCCGCCTTTACCGATAACATCTTTGATCTTATCAGAGCTGATTTTCATTGTGTGGATACGTGGAGCGAATTCAGAGATATCTTCACGAGCACCAGAGATAGCTTCATCCATTACAGAAAGGATGTGCTTACGTGCACCTTGCGCTTGGTTAAGAGCAATTTGCATGATCTCTTTAGTGATACCTTCGATCTTGATGTCCATTTGAAGAGCAGTGATACCTTCGTTAGTACCTGCTACTTTAAAGTCCATGTCACCTAGGTGATCTTCGTCGCCAAGGATGTCAGAAAGAACAACGAAGTCGTCGCCTTCTTTAACAAGACCCATTGCGATACCCGCAACAGAAGACTTGATTGGAACACCAGCATCCATAAGAGCTAGAGATGTACCACATACAGAAGCCATTGAAGAAGAACCGTTAGATTCAGTGATTTCCGATACAACACGAACTGTGTATGGGAACTCATCAACAGAAGGCATTACTGCAGCGATACCACGCTTAGCTAGCTTACCGTGGCCGATTTCACGACGCTTAGGAGAACCTACAAAACCAGTTTCGCCAACGCAGTATGGAGGGAAGTTGTAGTGTAGTAGGAAGTTGTCTTTACGCTCGCCTGTCAGCTCATCGATGATTTGAGCGTCACGTTGTGTGCCAAGAGTAGCAGTAACGATAGCTTGAGTTTCACCACGAGTGAATAGAGAAGAACCGTGTGTACGTGGAAGAACACCAGTACGCACGTCTAGTGCACGAACCATGTCTTTTTCACGACCGTCGATACGTGGGTTGCCAGCGATTATGCGGCTACGTACAACGTTTTTCTCTAGAGAACCAAGCATGCCGCGGATTTCGCGCTCGTTTAGTTCTTCGTCTTGAGCTAGTAGTGCTTCAACAACGTCGTTCTTGATTGCGCCAACTTGCTCGTAACGAGCCATTTTTTCAGTGATTTGGTAAGCGTCAGATAGACGAGCTTCTGCAAGCTCAGCAACACGAGCTTTAAGCTCAGTGTTTACTACTGGTGCTTCCCAGTTCCACGCTGGAGTAGCAACTTCTGCTGCGAACTCGTTGATAGCGTTGATAACAACTTGTTGTTGATCGTGACCGAAAACAACTGCAGAAAGCATTTCTTCTTCAGTTAGGTTGTCAGCTTCAGATTCAACCATAAGAACCGCGCCTTCAGTACCAGAAACCACTAGGTCTAGTTTAGAAGTTTCAAGTTCAGTTGTGCTTGGGTTAAGAACAAGTTGACCGTCGATGTGACCTACGCGTGCAGCACCGATTGGACCGTTGAACGGGATACCAGAGATAGCAAGAGCTGCTGAAGTACCGATCATTGTTACCATATCAGGTTGAACGTCTGGGTTTACAGACATTACTGTAGCGATAACTTGAACTTCGTTCTTGAATGAATCAGGGAAAAGAGGACGAATTGGACGGTCGATTAGACGAGCCGTTAGTGTTTCGCCTTCAGATGGACGACCTTCACGCTTGAAGAAGCCACCTGGGATTTTACCAGCAGCGTATGTACGCTCTTGGTAGTTAACTGTTAGAGGGAAGAAGTCTTGACCTTCTACCGCTTCTTTTTTACCAACAACAGATACGAATACTGAAGTATCGTCCATTGTTACCATAACTGCTGCAGTAGCTTGACGAGCAATAACGCCAGTTTCTAGAGTAACTGTGTGGTTACCGTACTGAAACGTTTTTACAACTGGTTTCTCAAACATTGTATTTCCTTTATCTAAAGAGTGCTCTTTAGAGTCAGTAAGTTGGAACCCAAAAATCACCAATCGCGACTAGTCAAAGCAGACGGAATTGATTCGTTATATCAAAAATACAACGAGCATCCACTTTGAATAGTCGCGACCTATTGGCCGACATCTGTGACTGTAACTTCTGGGTCGTATAATACCTATACAGATAGCTGTACAGGCGAGGCATAGTATAAACTATTTTTATATACAGGGATATTTTCGCGCTGAAAAAGCTCCGTGAATTACTTCAAACTCTGTCTTTCAGGCACAAAAAAAGGAGCAATAAATGCTCCTTTTCTTCAAACAGTCTTTGCAGACATCGCTATTAGCGACGTAGGCCTAGGCGCTTGATTAGATCTTGGTAACGAGAAAGGTCTTTACCTTTCAGGTAGTCAAGAAGCTTACGACGGCTAGAAACCATACGTAGAAGACCACGACGGCTGTGGTGATCGCCTTTGTGTGCTTTGAAGTGGCCTTGAAGGTGGTTGATAGAAGCAGTTAGTAGTGCTACTTGTACTTCTGGTGAACCAGTATCGCCTTCAGCGCGTGCGTATTCTGCAACGATTGCTGCTTTAGTTTCTGCATTCAGAGACATAATTCTCTCCTGATAAGAGTAGTTTAATATTTGTAGCAGCCAATCTCTGATTCAGCCGCTACGCGAGCCGAGGATTATAGGGAAGTTTGCCAGTTGGTGCAATAACAATCGAACGCCTTAAAAACGAAAAAAGCGAACCGCCTAAATTAGGCGTCCGCTTTCTGTCTTATTTGCTCGTATTTAACGACTCAGCACGAATATCTCACTCGATTTAAGCACTCACTTGTGGTTCTTCATCTCTGAAAACAACCAAACGTTTCGGTGCTACTCGGCCATCTTCAGCAATTTGAGCAACGCCAACAAACAGTTTCTCTTCACCGCTTGTCATGCGAACCGTACCTTCCGTTGGGGCACCAGCAACTTGAACAGGCATACCGTGCTGAACTAAGTCAGTCAGTTCCGCGTTCAAATTAACTTCTGGCAGGTCTTCAACGGCTGTATCCATTGGCATCAACAGTGGATCAAGCAGCTCTTTCGGTGCAATTTCTTGCGCCTGGGCTTGCTCTAAAATCTCGTTCAGTTGTTCCAAGGTTACCATACGCTCGTAAGGGTACTTTGCTACGCCTGTACGACGAAGCATAGTCACGTGAGCACCACAACCTAGCATCTCACCAAGATCGTCGGTGATTGTGCGGATGTAAGTACCTTTTGAACAATGCACTTCCATCTCCACTTCATCGCCTTCAAAGCGAAGCAGCTCAATAGAGTACACAGTGATCTTACGAGACTCACGAGGAACCTCAATACCTGCACGGGCGTATTCATACAAAGGCTTACCTTGATATTTCAATGCAGAAAACATTGAAGGGATCTGGTCAGTTTCACCTTTGAAGGTTTCGATACAACGCTCAAGTTGTTCTTGAGTCACGTTTACATCACGTGTCTCTACCACTTCACCATCTGAGTCAGAGGTATTGGTACGCTCACCAAGCTTAGCGATCACTACGTAGCGCTTATCAGAATCTAAAAGAAACTGAGAGAACTTCGTTGCTTCACCAAGACAAATTGGCAGCATGCCAGTCGCAAGAGGATCCAGAGCACCAGTGTGCCCTGCCTTCTCTGCAAAGTAAATACGCTTTACTTTTTGCAGTGCATCATTAGACGAAATGCCTGTTGGCTTATCTAACAGAATTACCCCGTTAATAGGGCGACCTTTACGACGGCGAGCCATTACTCTTCGCCCTTAGACTGAGTTTCGTCAGTACGGCCAGCTTCTTGTTGCTTACGCTTATCATCGTTTAGAACTTCACTTACTAGGTTAGACATACGCATGCCTTCTACTAGTGTGTTGTCGTAAGTAAAACGAACTTCAGGCGTTAGACGGTGACGAATACGCTTGCCTAGCGCCATACGGATTGGCACTTCGTGCTCTTTAAGAGCAGCAAGACATGATTCAGGTGTTTGCTCGCCAATACATAGGAAAGTAACGAATACTTTTGCGTAAGCAAGGTCACGAGACACTTCTACGTCTGAGATGGTTACCATACCGATACGTGAGTCACGAACTTCACGTTGTAGGATAAGTGCTAGCTCTTTTTGAAGCTGCTGAGACACACGCTGTGTGCGGCTAAATTCTTTTGACATTTTCTTTTCTCACTTAGAAAGATGGGGGGCTTGGTAATTACCAGCCCCCCATGGTGTATTCAACAACCGATTACTTATTACCTTTATTAGTAATGTTAGTAACCTTAGTCAATATGTCGAGTCGTACAGACTGATTAGTCTAGAGTACGTTGAACCTCAACGATTTCGAATACTTCGATCTGGTCACCAACGCGTACGTCGTTGTAGTTCTTAACGCCAACACCACACTCGTAACCATTCTTAACTTCTTGAACATCGTCTTTAAAGCGACGAAGTGACTCTAGCTCACCTTCGTAGATAACAACGTTTTCACGAAGTACACGAATTGGGTTGCTACGCTTAATCGTACCTTCAGTAACGATACAACCGGCGATTGCACCAAGTTTAGGCGACTTAAATACGTCACGAACTTGAGCAAGACCAATGATCTCTTGACGGAATTCAGGAGCAAGCATACCGCCCATTGCCTGTTTAACTTCGTCGATCAGTTGGTAAATGATTGAGTAGTAACGTAGATCTAGGTTTTCGTTCTGAACCGTGTTACGCGCAGTTGCGTCAGCACGAACGTTGAAACCAAGGATGATAGCGTTAGAAGCTGCTGCAAGTGTTGCATCAGTTTCAGTAATACCACCAACACCAGAACCTACGATATTCACTTTAACTTCGTCAGTTGATAGTTTCAGTAGAGAATCAGCGATTGCTTCTACAGAACCTTGAACGTCAGCTTTTAGTACTACGTTCAGTTCAGCAACTTCACCAGCAGCCATGTTCGCGAACATGTTTTCTAGTTTAGCTTTCTGTTGACGAGCTAGTTTAACATCACGGAATTTACCTTGACGGTAGTTCGCTACTTCACGTGCTTTACGCTCGTCACGAACAACAGTTGCTTCATCACCAGAAGCAGGAACGCCAGATAGACCTAGAATCTCTACAGGGATAGAAGGACCCGCTGTAGTTACTTCTTTACCGTTTTCATCGCGCATTGCACGAACACGGCCGTATTCCTGACCACAAAGAACGATGTCGCCTTTGTTTAGAGTACCAGACTGTACTAGTACTGTTGCAACTGGACCGCGACCTTTATCAAGGCGAGATTCAACAACAACACCAGACGCCATGCCTTCTTTAACAGCTGTTAGTTCAAGAACTTCAGACTGAAGAAGGATAGCTTCTAGAAGACCATCGATGTTTGTACCCTGTTTAGCAGAGATGTGAACGAACATGTTCTCACCGCCCCATTCCTCAGGGATTACGTCGTATTGAGCTAGCTCATTCTTAACGTTGTCTGGGTTTGCACCCTCTTTATCGATCTTGTTCACAGCAACAATCAGAGGAACGCCTGCCGCTTTCGCGTGCTGGATTGCTTCGATTGTTTGTGGCATTACGCCATCATCTGCTGCAACTACTAGTACAACGATATCTGTTGCTTGAGCACCACGAGCACGCATAGCAGTAAACGCCGCGTGTCCAGGAGTATCAAGGAAAGTGATCATGCCGTTGTCAGTATCTACGTGGTAAGCACCGATGTGCTGCGTGATACCGCCAGCTTCGCCAGAAGCAACGTGTGCTTTACGAATGTAATCCAGTGTTGAAGTTTTACCGTGGTCAACGTGACCCATGATAGTAACAACAGGAGCACGACCTTCAGCGATTGCATCGCTATCACGGTCAGCTAGTACTGCTTCTTCAAGTTCGTTTTCTTTACGTAGGATTACCTTGTGACCCATTTCTTCAGCAACAAGTTGTGCTGTTTCTTGGTCGATCACTTGGTTGATAGTCGCCATAGCGCCCATCTTCATCATTACTTTGATAACTTCAGTTGCTTTAACTGACATTTTGCTAGCCAGTTCAGAAACAACGATAGTCTCGCCGATAGCAACGTCAGATTTAGCAACAGTTGCTGACTTATCGAAGCCTTGCTGCATTGAAGTTGGTTTCGCAAGCTTACCTTTAGCGCCACGACCACGTTGGTTACGACCACCACGGTTGTTGCCAGGTTGGTTAGCTGGAGCTGCTTTCTTTTTACGACGACGAGGCGCTTTTTCTTCTTTCTGATCCGCTGCATCTTCAGCTTCACGCGCGTAAGTAGAAGTAGTCACGTGGTAGTCCGCAGACTTCTCTTGCTCTTTCTTCTTCTTCTCTTCTTCAGTCCAGCGAGCTTCGTTTTCTTCAGCTAGCTTACGAGCTTCCTCTACAAGCTTAGCTGCTTCAGCTTCTGCTTTACGAGTTGCTTCTTGCTCTTGACGAGCTTTTAGTTCATCCGCTTCTTTTTTCGCTTGTGCGTTAGCGTCTGCATTTTTTGAATTCATGTCTTTTTTAGCCTTTTCAGCTTGTGCGCGTTGAGCTTTTTCTTCAGCATCACGTTTTGCATCCGCTTCACGTTTTGCTTTCTCATCAGCTTCGCGCTGTGCTTTCTCTGCAGCTTCACGTTTCGCAAGCTCTTCAGCTTCTTGACGTGCTTTCTCTTCCGCTTCACGTGATGCTGCATCCTCAGCTTCACGTTTCGCTTCGTCTTCAATAGCGCTGCGCTTCACGTAAGTACGTTTTTTACGTACCTCTACTTGAACATCCTTACTCTTACCGCCTCCAGCGGCAACACTTAGCGTGCTGCGGGTCTTGCGTTGAAGAGTTAAACGAGTCGGCTCTGCTTCACCAGAAGTATCGCCATGCTCCTTTTTAAGGTGCGTTAGCAATGTTTGCTTCTCTGAATCAGTTACTTGATCCGACCCTGATTTCTTCATGCCTGCATCAGCAAGTTGTTCAATTAAGCGGTCAACTGGCGTACCAATCTCTTCACTCAGTGCTTTAACTGTTAATTGTGTCATACCGCTTTCTCTCCTTGCTGAATTATTCTTCGTCGCCGAACCAACAGATGTTACGCGCAGCCATAATTAGCTCGCCCGCACGCTCTGCAGTTAGGTCTTCAATGCCTTCTAGTTCATCAACGCCTTGGTCAGCTAGGTCTTCCAATGTTGCCACGCCTTTAGCTGCCAGTTTGTAAGCCATTTCACGTTCTAGGCCTTCAAGTGCTAGCAAGTCCTCAGCAGGCTCAACACCGTCGAAAGTTTCTTCTTTCGCTAGTGCTAGAGTCGTTAGTGCATCTTTAGCACGGCTACGAAGTTCTTCAACGATGCCTTCGTCTAGGCCATCTACTTCAAGAAGTTCGTTTACTGGTACGTAAGCCACTTCTTCTAGTGTAGAGAAACCTTCTTCAACAAGCAGTTGAGCAAAGTCTTCTTCGATGTCTAGGTGCTTCATGAAGTTTTCAATAGAAGCAA
Source organism: Vibrio pomeroyi (assembly GCF_024347595.1). Taxonomy (NCBI): domain Bacteria; kingdom Pseudomonadati; phylum Pseudomonadota; class Gammaproteobacteria; order Vibrionales; family Vibrionaceae; genus Vibrio; species Vibrio pomeroyi. The sequence continues at coordinate 2,993,754 of NZ_AP025506.1, forward strand.
CTGCTTCTTCTTGGTGTTTCTTCTGAAGATCTTCAACCGTCATTACGTTCAGTTCCCAACCAGTCAGTTGAGACGCTAGACGTACGTTTTGACCGCTACGGCCGATAGCTTGTGCTAGGTTATCCGCTTCAACAGCGATATCCATAGAGTGTGCATCTTCATCAACGATGATAGAAGCAACATCAGCAGGAGCCATTGCGTTGATTACGAACTGAGCCGGGTTATCGTCCCAAAGTACGATATCGATACGCTCGCCGCCAAGCTCACCAGAAACAGCTTGTACACGTGCACCACGCATACCAACACACGCACCAACAGGGTCAATACGCTTGTCGTTTGTTTTCACAGCGATTTTAGCACGAGAACCAGCGTCACGTGCAGCACCTTTAAGTTCAATTAGCTCTTCGCCAATCTCAGGTACTTCAACGCGGAATAGTTCAGCAAGCATTTCAGGCTTAGAGCGAGTAATGAATAGCTGGAAACCACGAGCTTCAGGCTTAACTGCGTATAGAAGACCACGAACACGGTCACCTGGACGGAAGTTTTCACGAGGAAGTTGGTCATCACGAAGGATTACCGCTTCAGCGTTGTTACCTAGGTCTAGGATAATAGTGTCACGGTTAACTTTCTTAACAACACCCGTTACTAGCTCACCTTCGTTGTCGATGAACTGTTCAACGATTTGAGCACGCTCAGCTTCACGTACTTTCTGTACGATAACTTGCTTAGCTGTTTGAGTCGTAATACGGTCAAATGTAACTGATTCGATGTCGTCTTCGATGAAACCGCCAAGTTCGATCTCTGGATCATCGTACTTTGCAGCTTCAAGAGAGATCTCTTTCGTTGGGAACTCAACTTCTTCAACAGCTTCCCAGCGACGGAAAGTTTCAAAATCACCCGTTTTACGGTCGATTTCAACACGAACTTCAATTTCTAGTTCGCTTTTCTTTTTAGTTGCTGTTGCAAGCGCGATTTCAAGCGCTTCAAAAATACGCTCACGAGGAACTGCTTTCTCGTTAGAAACAGCTTCTACTACCGCCAAAATTTCTTTGTTCATTAATCTAGCCTCTTAAGCTCTTCTCTCTAGGAGAACTAAAATTTAGGGATCAGGTTCGCTTTCGCAATATTGCTCAGGACGAATTCTTCTTCTTGTCCTTCAACCAATACTTTTACTGTCTCGCCTTCAATAGATTGGATATCACCTTTCCATTTACGACGGTTGCCGACAGCCATTTTCAAAACGATGCTTACCTCGTGACCAATAAATTGTTGGTAATGCTCTGCTTTGAACAGTGGTCTCTCTAAACCTGGTGAAGACACTTCAAGGTTATAAGCCACTGAAATTGGATCTTCAACGTCCATTACGGCACTTACTTGGTGACTAACTTCAGCGCAATCATCTACATTGATACCGTTTGGTGAATCGATGTAAATACGTAGCGTTGAGTGCTCACCAGCACGAATAAATTCTAATCCAACTAACTCATAACCTGATGCTGCTACTGGAGCGTCAAGCATTTCAGTAAGTTGTCTTTCTAAACCAGTCATTTAACCACTCCAGAAACAAAAAAAGGGCTCAAAGCCCAATTTAAATTCCAAGCAAACATTATCTAAATACATTTACAAATGCTTAGATAACAAAAAACCCCGTATAAGCCGGGGTTTTTGTTGCTGGACCCTTATATGCTAAGTGCCATCACATTCGATATCGCACTTAACTCACAGTGAGGTTCACACTGTGCAAACTTGCTACCAATACAAGCTATATAATAGCATTGAAATTGGTTGCGGGAGCCGGATTTGAACCGACGACCTTCGGGTTATGAGCCCGACGAGCTACCAAGCTGCTCCATCCCGCGTCCGACTTGCGAGCATTATACGCCCAACAAGATGTTTTACAAGTTTGTAAACATGGTGCCGAGAGAGGGACTCGAACCCTCACACCCTAAGGCACTAGCACCTCATGCTAGCGTGTCTACCAATTTCACCATCTCGGCATCAAATCTTTACAGATTATTGTGGAATTTCATCGCCTTGCGATGGAACTTCACTCACTGCATCATCAGCTTGCTGAATTACCTGACCTTGGGTCGGGTCAATCCACTGTGACTCAGTCTTATGTGTAGACATATTACCAAGCACTAAGCTAAGGATAAAAAATGTAGTTGCAAAAATTGCAGTCATTCGGGTAAGGAAATTTCCTGAGCCACCAGCACCAAACACAGTGTTTGAAGCGCCAGCACCGAAAGAGGCTCCCATATCTGCGCCTTTACCTTGTTGAATCAACACTAGGCCAATTACACCAAGCGCTGCCAACAGGTAAATCACAAGTAGAACTGTAAACATTTTTCCACCTATGTTCCTAATTGTTGAGCCAGCGCCGTTCAAAAAACTATTTTTAAGAACAAGGCTAGCGACCTCCTAACTGAAGGCCGAGCAATACTAGCGAATGCGACGATGGCTGACAAGGAGAATTTGCTAAAAAATAAGCCTTTACCAAGTGAATGGTCAAAAAAAGGTCAAAAGCGACACAAAACTCATTTACGTCTCTTTTGACCGTTATATCTCTTGACCTTTATATAAGTCAATCACTTCAAATCACAGGCGCTACTCACTACGCCTATTCAGTAAAAGGTTAAATTAGCAGTTTGCTTTTACTGCATCAGCAATCTTAAGTGCAGATGCTTGAACGAGATCGGCATCTTCACCTTCAACCATCACACGTAGCAATGGCTCAGTACCAGATTTACGTAATAGCACACGACCTTTTTCACCAAGCTCAGCTTCCACTTCAACAACCGCTGCTTTCACTGCTTCTGCTTCTAGAGGATTTGAATCGCCGCTGAAACGAACGTTTTCCAGAACCTGAGGGTATAGAGTCATACCTTGCGAAAGCTCGTTCAGTGTCATTTCACTGTCTACAACCGAAGCCAAAACTTGCAGCGCAGCAACGATAGCATCACCAGTTGTCACTTTATCTAATAGGATAACGTGACCCGAGTTTTCAGCACCGATCTTCCAACCTTTAGCTAGAAGTTGTTCCATCACGTAACGGTCACCAACAGCAGCACGCACAAATGGAATACCTAACTGCTTAAGGCCGTTTTCCATGCCAAGGTTGGTCATTAGTGTACCAACAACACCACCTTTCAGCTCACCACGACGCAATGCATCGCGTGCAATGATGTAAGCGATTTGGTCACCATCAACTTTGTTGCCTAGCTCGTCGACCATGATGATACGGTCACCGTCGCCATCAAAGCCAAGGCCTAGCGCAGCTTTCTCTTCAACCACTTTAGCTTGCAGAGCGCGCACATCGGTTGCGCCAACTTCATGGTTGATGTTAGTGCCGTTTGGCTCAACGCCCATAGCAATCACTTCAGCGCCCAACTCTTTAAATACCGCAGGAGCGATATGATAAGTTGCACCGTGCGCACAATCGACAACAATCTTCATACCAGCAAGCGTCATCTGATTTGGGAACGTGCTCTTACAGAATTCAATGTAACGACCAGCCGCATCGTTTAAACGTACAGCTTTACCTAGCTCAGAAGAATCAACACACTCAATGTCTTTATCAAGCTCAGCCTCAATTGCTAGCTCGATATCGTCTGGAAGCTTTGTACCTTCAGAAGAGAAAAACTTGATGCCGTTATCGTAATAAGGGTTATGCGATGCAGAGATAACAATCCCCGCTTCTGCGCGGAATGTCTGTGTTAGGTATGCAACTGCAGGTGTTGGCATTGGGCCAGTAAATGTAGCTTGAAGGCCAGCAGCAGCAAGACCAGCTTCTAAAGCTGATTCAAGCATGTAACCTGAGATACGAGTATCTTTACCAATGATCACTTTCTTTGTGCCCTGTTTCGCAAGAACACGACCCGCAGCCCAGCCAAGCTTCAGAACAAAATCAGGTGTAATCGGGTACTGGCCTACTTTGCCACGCACACCATCTGTGCCGAAGTAACGTCTTTTATCAGACATGTTGATTTCCTTAATTATGATTAGTGATTGTTATTCATCACTTCGATTATCTTCATCGCTTCCAATGTATCTTCGACATCGTGAACGCGAATAATTTGTGCACCTTTCATTGCTGCAATGGTCGCGCAAGTCACACTTGCTACCATGCAATCTGCAGGCGCCTTGTCTAGTAGCTTAAAGATCATCGATTTTCTCGACATCCCCGCCAAAACAGGCAAGCCCAACGTATGAAACTTCTCAAGGTGCGATAATAGGTGGTAATTGTGCTCGATGGTTTTACCAAAACCAAAACCTGGGTCTAGAATCAGCTGTTCTTTTGAGATACCAACCGCCTCACAAGCTTCAACCCTTTCTTGTAAGAAAGCTTCAACATCCATTAGAACATCGTCGTAACTAGGATTTGCTTGCATGGTTCTTGGCTGACCTTTCATGTGCATCAGGCAAACCGGAACATTCGCATCAGCGGCAGCTTCTAAAGCTCCGGGCTCTTGTAACGCGCGCACATCATTGATCAAATCTGCACCTGCTTCAACTGCTTGGCGCATCACTTCCGCTTTACTGGTATCAATAGAGATCCAAACATCAAACTTAGCGCGAATCGCTTCAATCACAGGGATAACTCGAGCTAACTCTTCCTCAAGGGAAACGTCAGGAGCACCGGGACGAGTCGATTCACCACCAATATCAATAATGCTCACGCCAGCTTGAATCATACGCTCTACTTGCAGTAAGGCATTGTCTAGTGAATTGAATTTTCCGCCATCTGAGAAAGAATCAGGCGTGACATTGAGAATACCCATTACATGTGGGCGGTCTAAAATGAGTGTTTTATTGTGTGCTTTTAATATCATGAAAGGCGGGTCTTAAAAGGTAAAAACATCTTGGGCTATAAACAGAAAAACCCTGAGCGTACTCAGGGTTTTAATTTATAACTTAGCGATTAAGAATCTTTGTTTTGAGCATCATCTGTTTCAGATTTAACTTCTTCAACTTTCGACTCTTCAGCTTTGGGTTCGGCTGCAGCTTCTTCTGGTTTTGCTTCAGGTTTAGCTTCTTCCTTGGCAGGCCCAGCTTTTACCTGATCACCCCAACCAGCTGGCTCACGAATGTCGTCTTTACGTTCCATCAAGTCGTCAATTTGACCTGCATCGATCGTTTCAAACTTCATTAGCGCATCTTTCATCGAGTGCATGATATCCATGTTCTCTTCAAGAATTTGCTTCGCTCGAGCGTAGTTGCGGTCGATTAGAATACGAATTTCTTCATCGATCAGCTTAGTTGTATCGTCAGAAACATGCTTAGCTTGGCTCATGCCGCGACCTAGGAAAACTTCACCTTCTTCTTCAGCATAAAGAAGAGGCCCCAGTTTTTCAGAAAAGCCCCACTGCGTTACCATCTTACGAGCAATATCAGTTGCACGTTCGATATCGTTAGACGCACCAGTCGACACTTTGTCTTTACCGTAGATAAGCTCTTCAGCAAGACGACCACCGTACAAGCTAGAAATCATTGATTCTAGATGTTGACGAGACATGCTTACGCGGTCTTGTTCAGGTAGGTACATAGTCACACCAAGTGCACGACCACGTGGAATGATTGACACCTTGTACACTGGATCGTGCTCAGGTACCAAACGACCAACAATCGCGTGACCCGCTTCGTGGTAAGCCGTTGACTCTTTCACTTCTTCAGACATAACCATTGAACGGCGCTCTGCACCCATCATGATCTTATCTTTCGCAAGTTCAAACTCAACCATAGAGACATTGCGCTTGTTACCACGAGCAGCAAATAGAGCCGCTTCGTTCACAAGGTTTGCAAGGTCTGCACCAGAAAAGCCTGGAGTACCACGAGCAATCAGAGATGGTTCAACATCACCAGATAGTGGAACTTTACGCATGTGTACTTTAAGAATCTGTTCACGACCACGTACATCAGGTAGACCAACCACAACTTGACGGTCGAAACGACCTGGACGAAGTAGCGCTGGGTCTAGTACGTCTGGACGGTTAGTTGCGGCGATAACAATGATACCTTCGTTACCTTCGAAACCATCCATCTCAACCAGCATTTGGTTTAGTGTTTGCTCACGCTCATCGTGACCACCACCAACACCAGCGCCACGTTGACGACCTACAGCATCGATTTCATCGATAAAGATGATACAAGGTGCCGCTTTCTTCGCTTGTTCGAACATGTCACGTACACGAGATGCACCAACACCAACAAACATTTCAACGAAGTCAGAACCTGAGATAGTAAAGAACGGTACTTTTGCTTCACCAGCAATCGCTTTTGCAAGCAATGTCTTACCAGTACCAGGAGGACCAACCAACAGGATACCTGTCGGGATCTTACCACCTAGCTTTTGGAAACGACTTGGGTCACGAAGGTAATCAACAAGCTCTTTCACGTCTTCTTTTGCTTCGTCACAACCAGCAACATCCGCAAACAACGTTTTGATTTGTTCTTCGCTCATCATTCGAGCTTTACTCTTACCGAAAGACATAGCGCCTTTACCGCCGCCACCGCCTTGCATTTGACGCATGAAGAAAATCCACACACCAATCAGTAAGATCATTGGGAACCAAGAGATGAAGATAGTGCCAAGCAGGCTCTGCTCTTCAGGTGGTGTACCCTGAACTTTTACGTTTTGATTAATTAAGTCATCAAGTAGCTTTTGGTCATAAACAGGCATGTAAGTTACATACTTAGAACCACCACCACGACGTGTGAAAGTGATTTCGCTGTTATTGAACTGTGCGTCTTGAATCTGGCCTTGGCCAACTTCCTGTACAAACGTGGTGTAATCTACTGCTCTGCCGTTACTTTCCCCAGGGCCGAAGCTCTGGAATACCGACATCAACACTACCGCGATAACAAGCCACAGAATTAAATTTTTTGCCATGTCACTCAAGGTGTAAGCCTCTCGATAACTAATTGTAATTAAAGGTAGGGTACTACAGTTTGTAACCTGTAGCCATGTTGTTAACTCTCACTCTTGGAAGAGAATCGTTAACCTTTGTAACCAGTGGCTACGATGAACACTTCACGAGATCGAGCACGAGAAGAGTCGGGTTTTCTAACTTTGACTGTTTTAAACATCTCACGGACGTCTTTAACATATTGGTCAAAGCCTTCGCCTTGGAATACTTTTACAACAAAACTACCATTGGTAGCTAGAACTTGTCGACACATATCCAAAGCTAATTCAACTAAATACATAGCTCTTGGCTGATCCACAGAATTGTTGCCTGCTATATTAGGCGCCATATCTGACATCACTACATCAACCATGTTTGGTTGTATACGTTCCAATAGAGCTTCTAGCACAGCGTCTTCACGAAAATCGCCTTGTAAGAAGCTAACGCCAGCGATCGGATCCATTGGTAACAAGTCACACGCAATGATTTGTCCGTTGTCTCCAACAATCTTAGCAGCATATTGAGACCAACCGCCAGGCGCTGCACCTAAATCCACAATGGTCATCCCAGGAGACAGCAATTTATCTTTCGTTTGAATCTCTTCCATTTTGAAATAAGCACGTGAACGATAGCCTTTCTTTCTTGCTTCGTTTGCATACTTGTCGTCGAAGTGTTCCTTCAACCAACGGCCTGAACTGGCCGAGTGTTTCTGTTTGCTCATTGGATACCTAAATTGGAGGAAAGTACTAATTGCTGAATAAATTATAGTCTTCAGCTTTAGATGGCGTTAAAATAGGTTTTTTCAACCCTAATAGTAAAGAAAATTGGCCGCGTAATGAACCTAAGTACCAAACAAAAGCAGCATCTAAAGGGCCTAGCTCACAGTTTAAAACCTGTAGTGCTAATGGGCGCAAATGGACTTACTGAAGCTGTTCTAGCGGAAATCGAATTAGCTCTAGACCACCACGAACTGATCAAGATTAAAGTTGCATCAGAAGACCGTGAGACTAAGCAACTGATTATCGATGCAATTGTACGTGAAACTAAAGCTGAAAAAGTACAGACTATCGGTAAAGTTCTAGTACTGTTCCGTCAGTCAGAAGCACGTAAAATCGAGATTCCACGTAAATAAAAGCTTAATATAAGCTAACTTCACCAAGAGAAAGCCTCAGCGCTTATCTTTTAGTGTAGCGTGAGAAACGAAAAAGGTCGCATTAAGCGACCTTTTTACTTATCAGAAACAAAGAAAATTCAATTAGATATATTCTACTTTGTCGATCTCGAAGTCTTTGTCACCACCAGGGGTAGAGATCATTACTTCGTCGCCTTCCATCTTACCGATAAGACCGCGAGCAATTGGTGATTTCACAGAAATACGGCCAGTCTTGATGTCAGCTTCGTCTTCAGAAACGATTTGGTAGCGGAATTCTTCATCCGTATCCACATCAATCAAAGTCACTGTCGTACCGAAGATAATCTTACCTGTGTTATCCATCTGAGTTACATCGATGATCTGAGCAAGTGATAGCTTGTATTCGATATCTCGAATTTGAGCTTCACAGATACCCTGCTCTTCACGAGCCGCGTGGTATTCTGCGTTCTCTTTCAAGTCACCCAGTTCACGTGCTTCACCAATAGCTGCTGAAATAATAGGGCGCAGCTTAAGTAGGCGATCTAATTCATCACGTAGCTGCTGAGCGCCACGTACTGTCATTGGAACCTTTTCCATTTTTTACCTCTATGCCAAAGCTTTCTTTGGCCAACATAAATCCACCCAACATATTTATTGGGTGATAGAAACAAAACGATTTGGCTTAGTGTAAACAAACTTGATAGCTAAATCACCTTTATTCCACTTTGCGTTATAAAAGCTTTATCTAGGTCTAAATTACAGACATCACAAAAATGAATAATAACCTACCCATCAATAAGTCTGCGATAAAATACCTAAAAAAAACAAAAACAAACCAAATAAACACAGATCACACTTTTATAAAAACAACATAAAAACAACTACTTAAATAACAGTAAATATAATAAAACAGTGTTCACTATTTTTATTGATATCATTTTACTAACTGGCAATGGAACTTTAGAGGTAAAAAGTACCCCATGAATTGCTCTGGCAAGTTTCACGCTTTTGTTCTAAGCATGATTATGAAGCTTGATTAATACGAGCAATACACAAAAAGGATTCAAATCCTTGATAAATACCTTTATGGACAGTAATTAGGAATTAATAACATGAATAACAAGACTCTGATCGCTCTAGCAGTAGCAGCAACAGTATCAGCTGGCGCAAATGCAGCTAACGTATACAGCCAAGATGGCACAGAACTAAACGTTGGTGGTCGCGCGGAATTCCGTGGTGATTTCATTGGTAACGGTGGTGAAGAAATCGAAGGCACTATGGCTAACAACAGCCGTTTCCGTCTTAACGTTGGTGGTACTACAGAAATCAACGAATCACTAAGCGGCTTTGGTTTCTACGAAGCAGAACAAACAGTAAACTCTTCTAGCGACAATGACGCTAACGATACTTTCAAACAGCGTTACATGTTTGCAGGTCTTCAAGGTGAGTTCGGTGCCGTTTCTTTCGGTCGCCAAGATACAGCAGCAGTACAAATCTCTCAAATGTCTGACGTAACGACATTTACTGGTGCTCAAAAAGAATTCATCAGCGCTGGTAACGAGCAAATCAACAACACAATCCTTTACACTGGCGAATTTGACGCTCTAACAGTGAAAGCAAGTTTAGTTGCAGGCGAAGATAAAGACACTGATGCTTACGGTGTATCTGCTATCTACACTCTTCCTATGGGCCTAGGCTTCGGTCTTGGTTACTCAGCAGGTGACAACGGTGAGAACGCAGGTACTGGTAACGCTATCATCGCTGGTGTGAACTACACGCTTGACTCTCTATACCTAGCAGGTACATACACTACTGGTGAAGCAGACGACAAATCCAACTCTGACTTCAACGGTATGGAATTCGCAGCTACTTACGGTTTTGGTAACGGCTTCACTCTAATGGGTGCATACCAAAAAACTGAAGAAGATAACCTACTAGGTAAATCTCAGGATAAGAGTGATTTCTTCGAAATCACAGGTGACTATGCATTTAACAACAACCTAAATGCTTACGTTGCTTACCAACTGAACAACCTTGATAGCGTATCAAATGCTCAAGGTGTTAAAACTGAAGGCGAAGATACTATGCGTCTAGGTCTAAAATACGCATTCTAATGCGTTAACAAACACTCTGTTTGTTATATGAAAACTAAAGGTCTGGCTAACGCTGGACCTTTTTCATATTTGCTCCCACCATTCCTAACTCAACTTTAAAAATTCGTACTCTGATTGATATTAACCCACCATCTTTTGGGGCTATAATCAAAATAGTTCTACCTTTGCATTGAAACTTAGCTCACATACGTGACCTTTGAGTCATAGTGAGATAACTTGGCAACAGTTTTGAAACTATTCTCCTATTGGAACAAATATGTTCAAGTTTTATCTTCTTACTGCGTCCCTAATATCTTGTTCGGTACTTGCTTACTCTCCGCTGAATAAACTGCCCGATGGCAGTAGCACAAGCTTAATCTTAGAGTCATTAAGTGGCAGTTCAAATAAAATGAATACCAACAGTGATGGCTTTTATCCACCAGCCAGCACTTTAAAACTGGTTACAGCTTTAGCGGCTAAATTGGAGTTAGGAGATGACTTTCACTACACAACCAACATCGCTCGTTCTAACGAAGATGTTGTGATCTCATTCAGCGGTGACCCAACACTACAACGAGAGCACCTAAAAAGCCTTTTAGCTCAATACGCTAAGTCGCAATCTAGAACCATCAAGGGCAATTTATACCTCGATAACTCGGCTTATACTGGCTATCAACGAGCGGTTGGTTGGCCTTGGGATATTCTAGGGGTTTGTTACAGCGCGCCTTCTAGCGCGATGACATTAGACAGCAACTGCGCACAAGCCTCTATTTATACAAAAGATAACGGGACAACGCGCGTATATATCCCTGCACATTACCCGATAGACGTGACAACTACTGCTGCCACCGTAACGCGCTCAGGGCAGAAGGCGACACAATGCGACTTAGAGCTCATTACTACCCCAGACAACGCTTACAAGCTCTCCGGTTGCTTGGTAGAGCGTAAGAAACCACTACCACTCAAGTTTGCGATTCAAAATCCAGAGCTTTATACCTCTCAAGTAGTGAGTTCATTGCTTAAAGAACTGAAGATCCAGGTTAAGGGCGATGTTATCGTTGGGGAAAAAGAGAAAGCAGACAAAACAACATTAGTCGCTAGCCACCATTCTGAAAAACTTCCAGAACTGCTCGATACTATGCTGAAGAAATCAGACAACCTAATTGCTGACAACCTTACCAAAACGCTAGGTGCGACGTTTTATGTTCAACCGGGCAGCTTCAATAACGGCACTGAAGCGATAAAGCAGATCTTACTGACTAAGGCCAACATCGATCTCAGCAAAGCGCAGTTAGTCGATGGTTCAGGGTTATCTAGAAATAACCGAATGAAGTCGCAGACCATGGTGCAAGTTCTGCGTTACATCTGGGAGAACGACAAGCAGCTCAACCTAATTGATGCAATGCCAACGTCAGGTATTGATGGAACGCTTAAGTATCGTCATAGCATGCGAAAAGCACCGATTCAAGGCAACATCATTGCCAAAAGCGGCTCTCTATACGGCAGTTACAATATGGCGGGGTTTGGTTTAGATAAATCAGGGAATCCAAATTCGGTCTTCGTGCAGTTTGTTCGTGATTATTTTCCTGAAAAGCCAAATCCTGACAGACCAGTGGAAGCACCGATCACGCAGTTTGAACGCGCTTTCTACAAAGATGTGGTCGAGTTTAGTCAAACACAGAACAAATCTCAGTAGCGGCTAGTTTCTTGTAAGCGTTCAATTAAACAATAGAAAATGGCGCTGAAGATCTTGAATCTTCAGCGCCATTTTTGTTTCTAAGATATTTTTAGCTATTTTTATAGGTGCCTGTTTTTATAGGAGCTAAGCGATACCGAGGAATGAATTCACGACCGTGAAATAGATCCACATTCCTGATATATCGACTATCGATGCAAGTACTGGGCTCACTAAAACCGCAGGATCAAGCTTAAATAGCCTAGCAACGATCGGCAACCCACCACCGAGCACTGTGGATATCGTCACCTGAATAAACAATGCTACGGCAATCGCTAAAGCAATCATGTTGATGTCATAACCGCCAGTCGATTGGTTTTCGCTAAACAGCAAAATACGACCAATCATCACCACAGCAATCGCAAGTGCCAAGCAAATAGCAACTCTAAACTCTTTCCATAAAACGTTAGCCCATTGACGCTTCTTCAACTCGCCGGTGGCTAAGGCTCTAATCACTAGAGTCGCTGCTTGTGTTCCTGTGTTACCCCCCGCAGCAGCGATTACCGGCATATAAATAGCCAGAAGTACTAACTGGCTAAGGATGTCTTCATACTGAGCGATGATAAGCCCAGAAACGATACCCAGCAGTGCTAAGGCAATAATCCAACCGATGCGCTGCCTAACGTGGCTCATCACCCCTGTTGAAAGGTAACCCTGTTGAGGTTCAACCTCCGAGTAGATCAGCCCTAGTTGGTGAGCTAGATGTCGAGAGCGCTTCTCAAAGCCCTGCTCTTCTAACTCACTAAGTAAAGTCTGAATCGTACTAAGAGAACATTGCCCAAGTACTATCACCGCATCTTCAAGCGGCATGCGGTTCAAAAGGTTAACTTGTTGCTCACGTCCGTACTGTTGAAATGCATTCGATACAGCTTGGATGTCTTGCTCTGAGTACAGAGCTTCAATAGATAAAAAAGTGTTGTTCATTACCGTCATGGCGAATCTCCCGATTGGCAAAGGTAACGACCATCAAAACAAATAGCTTATAGCTAATACACCAAGGGCATATAGCGTTTACACCAAGAGGATGTAGCAAAGCGCACCAAGAACGTATAACTAGGCGCACCAAAAGCTGAAAACTACTGGTGTGTCTACTTGTTAGAATCTAGAGTGTGGAAAAGAATGAGGGGAAAAAACACAGATACCCTACCTGAACGGCAGGACAATAGATCAATACCGAGACAGGTTATTCTTCTCCATTCAAACTAGGAGGATGGTCGGTATTGTTCATAAAAATCTCCAGAATTACTGTCAATTTGACAGCGCGCATAGTGTAGCAATAGGCGTTTCAAAGTTTCGTCAATTTTAGGTCAATAAAAAAGGCATCCGTAGATGCCTTTTGTTCAATTATTGATGAGCGTTATTACTTGATAGTAATACGAGCAAACTTACGCTTACCAACTTGGTAAACCGCAGTACCTGCTTCAGGTACAAATTTGCTGTCTTCAATCTTCTCGCCTTCAAGCTTAGCTGCGCCTTGCTTGATCATACGCATCGCATCAGAAGTCGAGTTTACTAGACCCGCTTCTTTTAGAACGTTAGCAATTGGTAGGCCTGCTTCGAATTCGAATTCAGGCATATCTTCTGGCACTTGATTCTTAGCAAAACGGTTAACGAACTCTTGCTCTGCTGCATCAGCATCCGCTTCAGAGTGGAAACGAGCAATGATCTCTTTTGCTAGTAGCACTTTCACGTCACGCGGGTTCTTACCTGCATCAACGCCAGCTTTCAGTTCCGCAACTTCTTCAAGTGGACGGAAAGACAATAGCTCGTAGTAGCTCCACATTAGATCGTCAGAGATAGACATGATCTTACCAAACATCTCGCTTGGTGCTTCGCTGATACCGATGTAGTTGTGCGCAGATTTAGACATCTTCTTCACGCCGTCTAGACCAACAAGTAGTGGCATCATCAGTACCGCTTGTGGTTTTTGACCTGCTGCTTTTTGCAGTTCACGACCCATTAGAAGGTTAAACTTCTGGTCAGTACCGCCAAGCTCAACGTCGCTCTCTAGTGCAACAGAGTCGTGACCTTGAAGAAGTGGGTACATGAATTCGTGGATAGCGATCGGTTGACCACCAGCGTAACGCTTTTTAAAGTCATCACGTTCAAGCATACGAGCAACAGTTTGGTTAGAAGCAAGACGAATCATACCTTCAGCACCAAGCTCAGATAGCCACTCAGAGTTGAAACGAATTTGCGTTTTCGCAGGATCTAGAATCTTGAATACTTGCTCTTTGTAAGTTTCAGCATTCTTCAATACGTCTTCACGGCTTAGCGGTGGACGCGTTGAGTTTTTACCTGATGGGTCACCAACCATTGCAGTGAAATCACCGATAAGGAATGTCACTTCATGACCAAGCTCTTGGAAAGCACGAAGCTTGTTAAAGATAACCGTATGGCCTAAGTGGATATCTGGAGCTGTTGGATCGGCACCCAGCTTAATGCGTAAAGGACGACCTTCTTTTAATTTATCAATCAGTTCGTCTTCTGGAATCAGTTCTTCTACGCCACGTTTGATCTCGGCTAGTGCAGCTTCAATACTCGCCATTCTTGTTCACTCCCACAGATTTGGCAAAAATACATTAATTAGACATCTTACTTGAATAGCGATGTATTTTGAAACCAGTTACACTATTCCGTCGCCGATTTTCATAATATTTACAGAACGAACCGGAACATGTTGTCTATTTTTGCACGCCTTCCTATTTTGCACCGGGCTTTTATCGCATTTTTTAGTGCCGTAATTTTCGTCGCGATTTTTCTACTCCCCGACGTCAACAGTTTGCGTGACGACTCGGGCGCTTTAGTCGTGGGAAAACATTATCCACTGACTATCGATGCATCTGCGCTGGTTAGCTCAAGTGATGCACCACCAACGGCAGTACTCAATTGGGAAAAATACACCGTTCGTTCTGGCGAAAGCACCTCTGTTTTATTCGAGCGTATTGGCCTCTCATACCGCCTGTTAATCACGCTACTCAATACCAATAATGATATTAAGAAACAGCTGTCGAACCTGAGACCTGGCGATGTATTGCAATTCGGCTTTGATGAAAACAACGACCTTATTCAGTTAAAACGACAACTTAGTGCCTTTGAAAGCTTCAAAATCACTAAATCTGGCGATTCATTTTCTTCTAGCTTCGACAAGAAAGAAGTGGCCTACCAATACAACTATGCCGAAGCCAACATCACCTCTAACTTCTGGAATGCCGGTGTCAGTGCAGGCCTAACAGCAAACCAAATCATGGAACTGGCGGGTATTTTCGGTTGGGATATAGACTTCGCATTGGATATTCGTAAAAACGACAGTTTCAAGATCTTGTATCAAGAGAAAGTAGTTGAAGGCGAAGTTATTGGTCGAGGCAAGATTATGGCGGCAGTATTCAAAAACCAAGGTGATTCATTTACCGCGGTATTGGATGACAAAAGCGGCAACTACTTCGATGAAAATGGTCGAGCAATGAAGAAGGCCTTCCTACGCTCTCCGATTGATTTCCGTCGTGTAACATCGAACTTTAACCCACGCAGAAAACACCCAGTAACAGGCAAGGTTCGTGCTCACCGTGGTACTGACTACGCAGCCCCTGTTGGTACGCCTATCTGGGCGGCAGGTGATGGTATCGTTCAGAAATCTGGCTACAACCAGTTCAATGGTAACTATGTGTTCATCCGCCACAGCAACACCTACATCACCAAGTACTTGCACATGAAGCGACGCATGGTGAAAACGGGTCAACGAGTCAAACAAGGCCAAACCATTGGTACTTTGGGTGGTACAGGTCGTGTTACTGGTCCGCACTTACACTATGAATTCTTGGTTAATGGCGTTCACAAGAATGCACGTACCGTGAAATTGCCACAATCCAAGTCGCTAACCGGTAAAGCAAAAGCTACTTTCATTGCGAATTCAGAGATTCGATTGAAGAACCTTGAGCGATACGGTCAGTTGCTAGCAACTAATTAGATTCAAAGTCTAATCACGTTAAAAATAAAAAGAGTGCCTATCAAGGCGCTCTTTTTATTTTCGCAGAATCCAAATGTTCTGTTATTTTTCAGGCTTCTTTTCTCGACCTAACATCAATAGACATGGTGTCAGTACCAAGGTCAGTACCGTGGCAAATGCTAGCCCACCAGCAATAGCAGTCGCGAGCTGTGACCACCATTGTGTACTTGGCGCGCCAAACTCTATCTTCTGATTAATCAAGTCGATGTTCATCTCTAACACCATTGGCATCAATCCTAAGATAGTCGTAACAGTCGTGAGCATTACTGGCCTTAAACGCTGAACACCGGTTCTCAGAATCGCATCTCGCTTATCTAAGCCTCTTTTGATCAGCTGATTATAAGTGTCAATCAGTACGATGTTGTTGTTCACCACTATCCCTGCCAGTGCGATCACTCCGATACCCGACATAACAATGCCAAACGGGCGCTGGAAGATAAGCAGACCAACAAACACACCAACCGTAGAGAAC
Organism: Vibrio pomeroyi; assembly: GCF_024347595.1. Taxonomy (NCBI): domain Bacteria; kingdom Pseudomonadati; phylum Pseudomonadota; class Gammaproteobacteria; order Vibrionales; family Vibrionaceae; genus Vibrio; species Vibrio pomeroyi. The sequence goes on from NZ_AP025506.1 coordinate 3,010,097, forward strand.
AGCACCGCACTTAGAATCAAGAACGCTTGATAGAAATTGTTGAACTGAGTAATTAGGATCAAGGCCATTACCGCCAGTGCAACCAAGAAAGCACTTTGTAAGAAGGCTGACGAGTTCTCTTGTTCTTCGTTTTGGCCGCGGATACGAAACTCAACACTACTCGGCAGTCCCAATTCACTTAACGCTTGCTCGATCTTTGGCAGTTCAAGAGTAAGATTATATCCCTCTTCCATATCCGCCATAATGTTCACGACTCGCTTACCATCGAGACGCTTAATTGTGTCCTGTTTATGGTCGGGAACAATCTGAGCAAAGTTGGTAATTGGCACTAAGCCAGCAGGTGTTTTGACTCTCAATTGATCAAAGCGTCCGATATCCCTTTTATCATTCGGGTAACGCACCAAAATATCGACCTCTTCTGATGAGTCATCAGGTAAGTAATCACCAATCTTTAGCCCGTTAGTGACAAACTGAACGGTGTTGCCAACCAAGGTTGCGTCTGCTGCAAAACGCGCAGCATCATCTCGACGGATATCCACCTTCCAATCGATGCCATCTTTACTCGCAGTGTCGCTGATATTGGTCAGTGCTTGATTGCCATCCGCCCAATTTCTCACAATTTTTGCTGCCTGATTAAGTTGCTCCGGTGTTTTAGCCGACAGCTCAATCACCAAGTCATTTTCAACCGGAGGCCCAGCATCGGGAAACTTGTATTCAATCTCGACACCAGCGTATTGATCGGTTTGCACCTTTAACTCATCAATAATCGCTTTAACACTGCGGCGGTATTGCCAGTCAACAGGAGTAATCGATATCAAACCAATCTGGTCGTCCCCGCCGGTACGCGTATAAACGGTATCGAACTCGTCATGATTCAGCATCATCTGTTCAATATCGCGCATGATGTCATCTTTTTCTTGAATTGAAAGATCGCCATGAGAACGAACTTTGACGTTAAAGAATGGTGGATCAACCTCAGGGAAGAACTCAGCACCGAGTCCTGCTTTTGAATACGTAAAACCAACCGCCACCGCAAGTAATATCGCACTGAACAGAATCTTAAATGGGTGTTTAATCGCAATCGACAGTGTGTGGTAATAAGCCTTGGTTAAGCCTGTCGCCTGTGAGAAATCACCGTTATGCAAAGCCACCATTCGAGCTTGGCTCTGGGACGATACGTATTGCGGTTTTCCAATTAAGCCACCTAACACGGGCACAAATAACAGCGCCATAATCAATGAAGCAGTTAAGGTAGCGATCAGAGTGAGTGGCAGGAACTTCATGAATTCACCTGTTACATCTGGCCAAAATAGAAGTGGAGCAAACGCCGCTAAGGTTGTCGCCGTTGATGCCGTTATTGGCCATGCCATTCGTTTGGCTGCATCTCGATAGGCTGCTTTACGCACTTCCCCTTCTTGCATTCTCCGGTCGGCAAATTCAGTCACCACAATCGCACCGTCGACCAACATCCCGACCGCCATAATCAGAGAGAACAGCACCACGATGTTAACGGTTAAGCCGAATACAGACAGAACCAATAACCCCGTCAGGAATGATCCTGGAATTGAGATGCCCACCAATAACGCGGTACGCACGCCAAGAATCGCGATAATCACAATCACGACTAGAATAATGGCGGATAAGATATTGTTTTGCAGATCATTCAGCATGATCTTCACATCTTTGGATTCGTCCCAAGTGTATTTAACCAACAGGTTATTTGGCCATTCAGCTTGCTGCTGAGCCCCAGCCATCACGGCTTTCACTAGCTCAACGGTTTCGATGATGTTCTCACCTGCACGCTTTTTGATGTCCAAGACCACCGCAGATTTACCATCTAAACGCGCAAAGCTCTCTGGATCTCTAAATGCTCGACGAACTGTAGCCACATCACCAAAAGTGACCACCTGTTTGCCATCCACTTTAATAGGTAACTCAAGCACATCCTTTAAGGAATTAAACACCGAGGGCACTTTAACCGAGAAACGACCATAGCCCGTATCAACAAAACCCGCGGCAACCACTCGGTTGTTCAAAGCGATCAAGTTGTAGATATCCGCTTGATCTAGGCTATAGCTCTCCATCAATAGAGGATCAACGATGATTTCAACGATGTCTTCTCTATCACCTGCAATATCGACCTCTAATATCTGGCGATAGCTTTCGAGTTTATCTCCTACTTCTCGGGCAATTTGTACGATAGTACGTTCAGGAACAGTACCGAATAGCACAACAGAAAGTACTGGTTGCTCAGAAGCGAGTGTGACTTCATTTACGGTTGGTTCATCACTGTCTTCTGGTAACTTTGGTTTGGCAAGGTCTACGGCATCACGAACATCCGCCATCGCTTTGGTAAGATCGACTCCAACGTTAAACTCCAACACCACAGAGGCATGACCTTCCGCTGCAGTGGCTGTCATCTCTTTTACGCCCTCAATCGACCTCAGCTCTTGCTCTATAGGTCGAACTAAAAGACGTTCAGCATCAGTTGGCGAGATCCCTTGGTGCCCGACGGAAACGTAGATAATCGGGATCGTAATGTCAGGGCTCGACTCTTTGGGGATCGTGATATAGGTAATGACACCTGCAACCAGAATAAGCGCCAACAGAGAGAGCATTGTTCGAGCACGAGACAAGGCTGCATCAATAATTGAATACATCTGTTATCTCCTACTCAGTTGTTACGTTTGGGAGTTCAGCACCTTGCTCAACCGCAATCACCGAATCACCATCACGCACAAACCCTTGTCCTACAGTAATGATATCGACCCGTTGACCTAAACCCGTGAGCCACACCCCATCTTGTTCTGCCTTCACTAGCTGAATCCCAACAAATTTTACGATGGGTGAATCATCGACTGAAACCAACGTTTTGACCCCAAGATTACCGACTTCATCCAAAGCCAACATCGCTGGAGTCACCTTGATTGCGTCTCTTGTTTCTAGGTTGAGTTTCACTTCAGCGCTAACCCCTGCAGGTAATAGACCTTCAGAGTTATCGATTTCAATCTCGATTGGAAAAGTATTAGTTGAGGCCGAAGAAATTCGAGACACATAACGCAAGCGCCCTTCTGCCTCTTCTCTTCCTAGCAAGCGAACCAAAGCAGATTGATTGACTAGCAGATGTTGAATGTGGCGCTCACTAACATCAGCTTCAATCACCAGAGGATCAAGGTCAATCACGCCTGCGACTGGATCACCAACACCAACGAAATCACCCAACTCAACCATCAAATCCTGAACCACACCCGAAAAAGGCGAGGTAATAACAGTATTCTTTAAAGCCAATTCTGCATTTCGCATCATGGCTTTCGCTTCAGTTAACGAAGCCTCAGCGGTGGTATAAGCTATCTCACCTTGCAGACCTCTTTTCTTAAGTGACTGCGCCGCTTTGAACTCTTTCTGCTTTAAACGATACAGAGCCGATGCTCGCTCTAACTGTATCTCCAAATCACCTTTATCTATCTGAGCAATCGCCTGCCCCGCTTTAACCACATCGCCTTTCACGACGTTCAAGCGAACAATCTTTCCCGCAACTTCCGCCCCTAACCGAGCATGCCTGTCGGGTGCCGTGCGACCGTATAAATCAATGGTTTTAAAGGTGGGTGATGAGGTAAATGTTTGAAAAGAGACCTTGGCTAACGGGATTTCTGTCGCTTTTTTCTCTGGCGACTCTTCTGCTTGCCCCACTCCTAGGCCAAGCCAGATAGACAACAACATCACTAAAATCAAAGACACCAGCCACGGCTGTTTCAGTTTCTGAAAAAGTGGTGAGTTAGAAAATAGAGTGGGCATAGCAAATCCTTTTGTCCGATGTGATTAAGACGCGCTAAATGGCTTAACACTGTCATGTGCAACTTCCTGATACACATAGGTAACCTTAACAGACCAAAACCAAACGAAGTTGGACGCTATCGACAGTTTAAAAAATATGCCGTGTACTAAAAATGACAAAATAGAAGGTTGGAATGGTTTTAAAAGCAATGACTTAATATGTCTTAGCAATTTTGAGGCTGCGTGAAAAACAACAGCCTTGATCAGAACCGAGCTTTGTTATGAAGAGAAATTTGGGGATATAAAAACAAAAACGCCGAACATAAGTTCGGCGTTTACAACCTTCTGCTGTAGCTTTCAGCTAAAGCTGTCTTTTAACTCTAGCTATCTTTCAAGCTATACGCTGAATGATGCGCCACAACCACATGTTGTTGTAGCGTTCGGGTTGTTCACAAAGAAGCGTGCGCCTTCTAGGCCTTCTGTGTAATCAACCATGCCGCCCATTAGGTATTGTAGGCTCATTGGGTCAACAACCAGCGTTACACCGCTGTTTACAATCGTAGTGTCGCCATCATTTACTTTTTCATCAAATGTGAAGCCGTATTGGAAACCACTACAACCACCACCTGTAATGTATACACGTAGTTTTAGTTCTGGGTTTTCTTCTTCAGCGATTAGCGTTTGTACGCGGGTAGCTGCTGCATCAGAAAAAGACAATGGGATATTTACTTCGCTCACGACAACCTCTCTTACCTGTGTCAAAAACAACATGATACAAATCTAATTCGAGACCAGTGTTGTTGAGTATTTTCTTATATTCGGGTGATTATCTAATACCTGACTGAAACGTTCAAGTATTCACCACCGGATCCTTCCTTTTACTGCTGTAAACTCGTCAATATCTGGCAATTAAAACGTGTAACCACACAAAACAACCAGATTCGGGCGATTATCTGGGCGAAAGCATTCCTAGTTGGATTAGGGATAGGTACAATGCGTGGCAATTGGTCCGACAGTCAAAAGAGGATATATCAATGACCAAATCAGCAGAGCTGTACGAAAAAGCACAGCAAACTATTCCTGGTGGCGTAAACTCTCCAGTTCGTGCATTCAATGGCGTAGGTGGTTCTCCAATCTTCGTTGAACGCGCTGATGGCCCACTTATTTTTGATGCTGATGGTAAAGCATATATCGATTACGTTGGCTCTTGGGGTCCAATGATCCTTGGTCACAACCACGTTGTTATCCGTGATGCGGTTATTGAAGCAGCTCAACGCGGCCTTAGCTTCGGTGCTCCAACCGAAACTGAAATCAAAATGGCTGAGCTTGTATCAGAGATGGTTCCATCAATGGAACAGCTACGTATGGTTAGCTCAGGCACAGAAGCAACAATGAGTGCGATTCGTCTTGCTCGTGGCTTTACAGGTCGTGACAAAATTCTTAAGTTTGAAGGCTGCTACCACGGCCACGCAGACAGCCTACTTGTAAAAGCAGGTTCTGGCGCGCTTACTTTAGGTCAACCAAGCTCTCCAGGCGTTCCAGCTGATTTTGCTAAGCACACGCTTACAGCAACCTTCAACAACCTAGATTCAGTACGTGAGCTATTCGCAGCGAACAAAGGCGAGATCTCGTGCATCATCGTTGAGCCAGTTGCGGGCAACATGAACTGTATCCCACCGGTAGAAGGCTTCCACGAAGGTCTACGTGAAATCTGTGATCAAGAAGGTGCATTGCTAATCTTTGATGAAGTAATGACAGGTTTCCGCGTTGCTGAAGGCTGTGCGCAGGCTTACTACAACATCAAGCCAGACCTAACGTGTCTTGGTAAAGTTATCGGCGGCGGTATGCCTGTGGGTGCTTTTGGTGGTCGTAAAGAAGTGATGCAATACATCGCACCAACCGGCCCTGTTTACCAAGCAGGTACGCTTTCAGGTAACCCTGTTGCAATGGCTGCTGGCTACGCATGTTTGAACCTTCTACGTGAAGAAGGCAACGAAAAGCGTCTAGCTTCAAAAACTAAACAACTGGCGAATGGCTTCAAGCAGCTTGCTGACAAGCACGGCATCCCGATGCTAGTACACCAAGTTGGTGGTATGTTTGGTTTCTTCTTCACAGACCAAGAAACTGTGACGTGCTACGAAGATGTAACTAAGTGTGATGTAGAACGCTTCAAGCGCTTCTTCCACCTAATGCTAGATCACGGTGTTTACCTTGCTCCTTCAGCATTCGAAGCAAGCTTTACTTCTCTTGCTCATGGTTCAAAAGAGCTGGATGCGACACTAGAAGCCGCTGACCGTTCTCTTGCTATCATTGCTGCTGAAAGCAAATAATCGAAAGCACTTTATAAGTCGCTAACCGATTGAATTTAGGGCTGCATTAACGCAGCCCTTTTTAATACATCGACTAAATTAAACTCGAGTATTTCCGCTTAGATTACCCATCAATTTGTTCGAAAATTTAACGAAAAGCGTCTAACGTTCCCAGAACAGAAAAACCAACAACATCAGCGTACCAAGGAACATTCTGAACCAAGGGATCTCTTTTTTTGTTTGCTGTTGTTCGTCTTGGCATTTCTTATCTTTATCACAGCATCCCATAATCAAAACTCCTCATTGCTAACTCTCTGTTTTGCAGCCATTATAAACTCAGAACGCAAATATAGAGACCATTACCGTGTCAGAAAAAATCAAAATCAATTCCAGCCACTGGGTGATCATCATTGCCCTGCTTGCGGCGGCTTATGCTTGTTACCTGCTTATCGAACCATACGTTAACTCGATTGTGATGGCCTTTATCATTTCACTTTTAATGTTCCCAATCCATGAGTGGCTTGAAAAAAAGATACCGAATAAAGAAAACGTGGTCTCCCTGCTTTCTTGTGTCATCTTAACCTTTATTATCGTGATCCCCTTATTGGCGGTGTTTGCAGCTATTGTGCAGCAAGGTTCTCTGTTCTCTCAGAACACCTACCAATGGGTAACACACGGCGGCATTCAAACCCTGTTCGAACACCCTTTGGTTGTGAAAGCCCTGTCGTTCGTGAACAACTATCTGCCTTTTGACAATATTGAACCTCAAGCGATCGCGCAGAAGGTCGGTGAATTCGCGACAAGCTTTGGCTCTAAACTTGTTGGAATCAGCGCAAAAATCCTTGGTGATGCGACCAACTTCTTAATGGATTTCTTCTTGATGTTGTTTGTTCTGTTCTTCTTGTTGAGAGATCACGACAAAATCATCAGTGTAGTTCGTCATATTCTTCCGTTATCTCGCAGCCAAGAAGACAAGCTCCTCACTGAGATTGAGCAAGTTTCTAAATCAGCAGTTATGGGCTCATTTTTAACGGCGATTGCACAAGGTTTTGCCGGCGGCTTAGGTATGTGGATTGCAGGTTTCCCAGGGCTATTCTGGGGCACAATGATGGGCTTCGCCTCGTTCATCCCTGTGGTCGGTACTGCACTAATCTGGATCCCTGCAGCGACCTACTTGTTCTTAACTGGTGATACTACGTGGGCAATTTTCCTAACGGTTTACTGTGTCGCAATTGTTGGCTCAATCGACAACCTTCTGCGTCCGCTGCTAATGCAAGGCAGCGCGGGCATGAACACCTTAATGATTTTCTTCTCATTGCTAGGTGGTATTCAACTGTTTGGCTTGATTGGTCTTATCTACGGCCCACTGATTTTTGCTATTACTATTGTCCTATTCAACATCTACGATGAAGAGTTTAAGGACTTTTTAAACCAGCAAGACAAAAGTTAATCGACTCCGAGGCAACTTGCTTGCCGAACGAGTATTAAACACTTCAAGCTTTGGGCGGATTATGCGAAAATCCGCCCTCATTTTTGCTAACGATTCAATAGAGTGTCCTATGTCAGCTTATATTGCCCCAAGCCAGATTGCTGAGCGCCAACTTGCCTACTTTGAAGGCAAACATGTTTTAGTTGCAGGTGAGGCTGAAGACTTATTCCCTGTTGAATTAGCAAAACACTGTGAATCAGTCACTGTATTTACTTCAAACTACAGCTACTACCGTCAGCTTGAAGGTTATAGCAGCATCCAACGTTTTTACGGTGCTGAGTTTACCGAAGAGACCAAAGCTGACTTAGTGATGCTCTACTGGCCGAAAGCCAAGGCAGAAGCTGAGTATTTATTGGCGATGCTGTTTGCCAAGCTAGGTAAGGACACAGAGATTGTCGTTGTCGGTGAAAACCGCTCTGGCGTCAAAAGTATTGAGAAGATGTTTGCGCCTTACGGTAAGGTCGTAAAATACGATTCAGCGCGTCGCTGTTCTTTCTACTGGGGCCAATGCTTCGAACAGCCACAAGCTTTCAACTTACAAGACTGGTTTAAAACCTACACAGTGAACATTGGTGAGCAATCGCTGACCGTGAAAAGCCTTCCTGGCGTATTCAGCCACGGTGAATTCGATGTGGGTAGTCAACTGCTGTTGGATACTTTGCCAAAACTGAAAGGCAAAGTTCTGGACTTCGGTTGTGGTGCAGGCGTGTTAGGCGCTGTAATGGCATCTCGTAACCCTGATATCGAGCTAGAGATGTGCGACATCAGTGCATTTGCCGTAGCATCAAGCCAAGCAACACTAGAAGCAAATGGTTTAACAGGCAAAGTCTTCGCGTCAGATGTCTATTCTGATACAGCACAAGACTACCAGTTCATCATCAGTAACCCACCATTCCACTCCGGTTTAGACACCAGCTACAGCGCGACTGAGACCTTACTTGCGCAGGCACCTAAACATTTGAAGCGCTCAGGTGAGATGATTATTGTCGCGAACAGTTTCTTAAAATACACCCCAATTATTGAACAAGCGTTTGGAAAATGCGCGACTCTAAATAAGACCACCAAATTCGCGATCTACCACGCAAGTAAGTAGCCTCTCTAGCACAGCGCAGGGTCATTATCTGCGCTGTCTGTTCATATTTTTATCAAAAGTCTATAAAAGTGAGCTTTTGCACACGCTTTAAATACCACTTACTTGTCAAAGTAAAAAAACTCGTTAATTTCGTTAAATTGGAAACCATTAATTCTATTCTCTGTACTTGTTTTCGCCCCTTTTTAGCAGTACATCAAAGGAAAGTAGTACCCAATTTATGTTTAGATTTTATCGTAAGCAGAAGTTTAAGCGCCTTCAAAATACCCTAATGCTGGCATTTCTTGTCCTCAGTATTACCCCAGTGACACTTATCGCGATATTTTTCCTTCAATCGCACAGTCAGGATCTTCAGGAACAAAGTACCTCACACCTTGTTTCAGTCCGTGATACTAAGCAACAACAAATTGTCGATTACCTTCAAGCTCAAGAATCCCAAGTGATGGGCTTTGTTCGCTCAGAATTAGCCAATGCCAGTGGCGGCCGATTCTATGGTTTGATCAATGCCTTCCAGCGACTTGGTCTAGATATTGACGAAGCACGCAGTAATGCGCAGCAACGCTACATTCCAGGATCGGGCGATCAAATCAAAACATCGATTCTTCCTGAGTCGAGTAGCTACATTGGTAGTGAACGTTACCGCCTACTGCACAAGCGCTACCATAACGCTTACCTAGAGCTGCTTAAACGCTCCGATTTTGACGATATTCTATTGGTTGATATCAATGGCAACGTTGCTTACTCCGTCTTTAAAAATGACGATTACGGCACTAACTTGCTGACTGGTAAATACAAAGACTCAAACCTAGGCGTTACCTTTCAACGACTAGCTAAAGATGTCACTGAACGACGCAAATCCAACGAAGATTACACACCAGTTATTGTATCGGACTTTAAAGACGAGAACGGTAAACAGACGGCATGGCTAGGTGCGCCTATCGTACAGCAGGGTTACCTACACAGTTATGCCATGTTCAGACTGCCGATCAACGGCATCACCAAACTGATTGCCGATCTAAACAAGAGCTCTAACATTCAAACGCTTCTTGTAGGTAGTGATCACTTACCTCGTAGCCTTGCGCACTCTCAAGAGTCGATTAACTTAAGCCTAGACGTGGTTGATAAAGCACTGGCGGGCAAAACAGCCGTAGGCACATTTGATAACACTCTAGATCAGGCGATTATCGCGGCCTATACACCAATTGAACTCAAGTACGCGACTTGGGCTCTCGTTGTCGAGCTTCCAGAAAAAGAAGCATTTGCCCGTATTCATCAACTAGAAAAGATCTTCGTGATCGTGATGCTAACCGCGATCATTCTGGTGGTTGTCGCATCGCATTACCTCTCTAACTTCATCACCTCACCGCTGCTTAAATTGACATGGGCAGCTGAAAAAGTATCTGCTGGTGATCTTGATGAGACGATGATCAACACCGAGCGTAAAGATGAAATCGGTCGCTTGGCGGTCAGTTTTGAACGAATGCAGCGTTCTATTCGTGAAAAAATGCAGCTCATCAAAAGTCAAAATGATGAACTCGAAGACAACCTCAAGACAATCCAGAAGCAAAACGAAGAGCTACAGCTGGCTAACAAACTTAAAGATGAATTCTTAGCGACCACCTCTCACGAATTGAGAACACCACTGCATGGTATGGTTGGTATCGCTGAAGCACTGATATCTGGCGCGAATGGTCCTATTCCGGCTAACCAGAAATATCAATTAGATATCATCATCAATAGTGGTCAGCGATTAGCTACGTTGGTTGATGACCTGCTTGATTACCACAAGATGCGTTACGGCAGCTTAGATATTAAGAAATCCGCAGTTGATCTGTCTGCAGCCACCAGCTTAGTGCTTGAGTTATCTCATCACCTACTGGGTAACAAGCCAATCCGTATTATTAACCAAGTCCCAAGCGATCTAGGGCTCGTCTCCTCCGACCCTCAACGACTTGAGCAAGTGATGTATAACTTGGTCGGTAATGCCATCAAGTACACATCCGAAGGTAAGATTGTTATCTCAGCGAGCGTTATCGACGATAACATTCGTGTGCAAGTGGTCGATACTGGCCAAGGCATACCAGCAGAGTACCTTGAGCACATCTTTGAGCCGTTAATTCAAGCAGGACAAGATGCGAGTAACTACCGCCAAGGTGCAGGGCTTGGATTATCAATCAGTCGCCAGCTAATCGAGCTAATGGGTGGATCGCTGTATGTAAGTAGTCAACCGATGCTTGGTACCACGTTCAGCTTTACTTTACCTCTGGCTACAGAAGAAGAACTTAAGAACTACAACGAATCAGGCAGCTACTCACACTTCCAAGCGCCTGATTTGATTGATAACGCTCAGCAAGAGAACAGTGTTATCAGTGAGAATCCTGATGGCCCACTACTGGTTATCGCTGATGATGAGCCAGTTAACCTGCGAGTATTGGACAGCTTCTTGAAATTAGAAGGCTATCGAGTACGCACAGCCTGTGACGGACCGGAAACTATTGAATTGATTGAGAAGGAGAAGCCAGAACTACTTCTACTCGACATCATGATGCCGGGCATGAGTGGCTATCAAGTGTGTGAATCGCTACGTAAGCAGTATGATCACGCACAGTTGCCAATCATCATGCTGACGGCACTCAACCAAGCAGAAGACCGTGTACGCGGTTTCGAAGCGGGTGCTAATGATTACTTATCTAAGCCGTTCAACAAACAGGAACTGGCTGCGCGAATCACGGCTCACTTATCAGCAAGTAAAGCAGAGCAAAGGCGCCTTGAGAATGACCAATTGCAACTTGAGCTCAAACACAGAGCCATGGTTGAAGCTAACTTGCTAGAAACTCAAGGACGTTTGCTAGAACAGTTAGAGTCGGCTCCAGAAGCCATCATCTGTATTCGTGACGATCAGCGTATTCGCTTTGCCAATGAAGCCGCAGCGAAACTGTTTAGACGCGGACAAGAACAACTTAAGCGCTCTATGGCCGATGAGATCATCGCACCTAAATACCTTAAGGTGGAACAGGCGCACTATTGTGGTGATATCGACATCTATATTGACGATACCCGTCAGCGCATACCAAGTGACATCCTCAAGCTGCCAGAAGGTTCTGGGCTCGACACCATGTACATATTTAATGTTGGTGGTGGCGTTAACTCAAACCGTATCAATAACCTTGAGACGGCCGTTGAAGCGCTTTCTAGTTATGCCTTTGAAGGTGACAAAGATAAGCTGCAACAACTCAAAGAACTTGGTGGTGAATTTACTCGCCTTGCTGATAAAGCGACTGGAGAAGGGAAAAACAAGCAAGAATTAATGCGTGAAGTCCTAGTGGATGCCATGACTAACGCCATTATCTACTGGGAGTCTGTTACCGGTGAGACCAAGTTTGCTTTCGCAGAAAAGAGTGGGTTGTGGCGCGTCTACTTAGACCGTAGCACGCTTCAAACGCGAACGTTGGACAAATACCTGCGCGTAGAAACGCTGCCGAAAACACCTCGCTGGCGAACGGTATTGAGCTCTATCGAATTCATTCTCGAACACTGCAAAGAGCAAACGCCAGAAAGAACACACATTGAGATGCTCAGAGACAAGCTACAGAAATTACTGACCAGCTAATCCTGAACTAACATCACGATACTTCAAATAATGAAGCCCACCTCGTGTGGGCTTTTTTGTGCATGGCATTCCAGTAAAAGGCACAATAACGCCTCCTTGAAACCACTTTTTTCACATCATTAAACAAGCAAAATATCACGTTACTTGAGCGCAAACGGCACTGTTAAAATTCACGGTTACTTGCCCTTTTCTTCACCATTCTTAACCATTAGCTGACTCTTTGTTGCAGTTTGAGAAGCGAGTCACAACAGAACGGCAGATTTAATTTTCTAGGGAAATTTAACGTAAAACGAGCAAGTGACCAAGATCTACAATTACATTAAAACAGAACAAGGCTATATAATTAAAAGAACAGAAAGTAAGTAAGCACTAACATTTAATTACCAACACAAATTCAATTGCGAGTCACATCACCATAACAATTGCGTGCAAAAAACCATCAAACCACCCTATTTTGACGTTAATGACGTGTGGTTATGTGTTTTTAACGTTTTTGACGGGAAACGAGTTTGATTAATTCATCGATAAGGTGTTTTCTTACTCCTGCCAAAGGCCTACAGGCCACTCTTACCACTTCTCGGAATCAACGATGAATCTGGAGCAACGAAGAAGAGGTAGGCCTTTAACTAGAGTGTGTATCTACTAAACCATTTAGCGACAGATAACATTCAATCCATTAGTGAAATGAAAGCAAATAGTAAGGAACAGCTATGCTTGCCAATATAAAAAAAACAGCAATAGCAACAGCAATTATTGCGACCGCTACAACAGGTTTTGCATCAGTAGCAACAGCTGCAGAACGCAGTGAACTGACCGTTCACCCGAAAGAGTACACTACATTCGTACGTAACTTTAACCCGTACCTTGGTGCTACTAACCTACATACTACAACTGACTTCATGTATGAGCCGCTAGTAGTATTTAACGAAATGCACGGTAACACTCCAGTGTTCCGTCTAGCTGAAAACTTCAAAATGTCAGATGATCTGATGAGCGTAGTTTTCGACATTCGTAAGGGTGTTAAATGGTCTGACGGAGAAGCTTTCTCTGCTGATGATGTTGTTTTTTCTTTCAACCTTGTAAAAGAGAAGCCAGAGCTTGACCAATCTGGTATCAACTCTTGGGTAACTTCTGTAGAAAAACTGAACGACAACCAAGTTAAGTTCAGCCTAACAGAAGCAAACTCGAACGTACCTTATGAGATTGCTAAAGTACCAGTAGTACCTAAGCACATCTGGAAAGACGTTAAAGATCCATCAACGTTTACCAATGAAAATCCAGTTGGTTCTGGTCCGTTTACAGAAATCGATACGTTTACAGCGCAACTATACATCCAGTGTGCAAACCCGAACTACTGGGATGCAGACAACCTAGATGTTGACTGTCTACGTGTTCCACAAATTGCGAACAACGACCAATTCCTAGGTAAAGTTGTAAACAGTGAAATGGACTGGACGTCTTCTTTCGTTCCAGATATCGACCGTACATACGCAGCAGCTAGCCCTAAACACCACTACTGGTACCCGCCAGCAGGTACACAGGCATTCATCGTTAACTTCAAACACCCTGATGCTGCGAAGCATGAAGCGTTGAGCAACGTTGACTTCCGTCGTGCTTTCTCTATGGCTCTTGACCGTCAAACTATCATCGACATCGCATTCTACGGCGGCGGTACTGTGAACGATTTCGCATCGGGTCTTGGTTACGCGTTTGAAGCTTGGTCTGATGAAAAAACTCATGACAAGTACAAAGGCTTCAACACTTACAACGCTGAAGGCGCGAAAAAGCTTCTTGCTGACGCTGGCTTCAAAGATGTAAACAAAGATGGTTTTGTTGACACTCCATCTGGCAAGTCTTTCGAACTAATGATCCAATCGCCAAACGGCTGGACTGACTTCAACAACACAGTTCAACTAGCGGTAGAACAGCTAAACGAAATCGGTATCAAAGCGAAAGCTCGTACACCAGATTTCTCTGTATACAACCAAGCAATGCTTGAAGGTACATACGACGTAGCATACACAAACTACTTCCACGGTGCGGATCCATACACGTACTGGAACAGTGCTTACAACTCATCACTACAATCTGGTGATGGTATGCCTCGTTTCGCAATGCACTTCTACAAAAACGAAAAGCTAGATGGTCTTCTAAACAGCTTCTACAAAACAGCTGATAAGAACGAGCAGCTAGATATTGCACACGGTATTCAGCAAATCATCGCTGCAGACCAAGTGACAATCCCTGTGATGTCTGGTGCTTACATGTACCAATACAACACAACTCGCTTCACTGGTTGGTGGAACGAAGAAAATCCAAAAGGCCGTCCAAACATTTGGGCTGGTATTCCAGAGCGTCTACTTCATGTACTGGACCTAAAACCAGTTAAATAAGTAATCGTTCAATCCTTGCGGCGTAACCTCTTACGCCGCTTATAAAAATCCCCACACTCTCAATTGAAAGTATGGCGCTAGTCGTCAGGGGATTTTTCGTTCCAAATTTCGCTAGGAGCGACCTGAATCCAGAAACAGGGAAACAATCTGGGTGAGTAAGGTGTGAGTTATGGGTTATTTTTTAAGACGTTTGTCATTTTATTTTGTCGCGCTATTAGTTGCTGCGACGTTAAACTTTATTATTCCAAGAGCAATGCCTGGTGACCCAGTTACCATGATGTTTGCGAACGCTTCTGTACAAGTTACTCCAGAGCGTATTGCTGCAATGAAAGAGCTATTAGGCTTCGTTGATGGCGGCTTACTGGTTCAATACGTAGCGTACATGAAGAACATTCTTAGCTGGGAACTTGGTACATCAATTCAATTCTACCCACTTTCTGTAAACACACTGTTGGGCGGAGCATTCGGTTGGTCGCTTTTCTTAGCTGGCACCGCAGTTATTCTTTCTTTCTCGATTGGTTCAATCCTAGGTATTTTCGCAGCGTGGAAACGCGGCAGTAAATACGATGCCTTCGTAACGCCAGGGATGCTGATTCTACAAGCCGTTCCTCAAGTTGTTATCGCGATGATTGCACTATTTACCTTTGCGATTGGCTTGAAGTGGTTTCCAACCGGTTATGCCTACACCGCAGGTACTATGCCTGACTGGACAAGCTGGGCATTCATTAAAGATGTCGCTTACCATGCCTTCTTACCACTGTTCTGTGCTTCTGTTGTTCAAATTGGTGGCTTCCTAGTAAACATGCGTAACAACATGATCAACCTACTGGCAGAAGACTACATCACCATGGCGAAAGGCAAAGGCCTGAGCGAAAACCGAGTGGTATTCAACTACGCAGCTCGTAACGCGATGCTACCAAGTGTGACAGCGCTTTCAATGTCGCTAGGTATGGCAATCGGTGGTCAGTTAATTATCGAAATCATCTTTAACTACCCAGGTCTTGGCAGTGTACTTTTCAACGCAATTAACGCGCGTGACTACCAAGTACTGCAAGGTCAGCTGCTTATCATGACGCTATTCATGCTGTTCTTTAACCTAGTTGCAGACATGCTTTATGTTGTTCTTGACCCTCGTCTTCGTAAGGGTGGTAAATAATCATGAAAGACTTTCTAAAACTCATTTGGCGTAACCCGATGGCACTAACAGGCGTCATCATCCTAAGTATTTTCATCCTTGGCGCACTTGCTGCTCCATTGATCACAAAACATGTACCAGACAAGCGTACAGGTAATCCACACGAATACCCTGGCTTCGTTGTTAAATCAGCACAAACTAACCCTGATGGCTGGGTTGCTCAAAACCTAGCAGATGACCGTCGTACATTGATTATGTCTAAAAAGGCAGACCACGTACTTGGTACAACTCGTATGGGTCGTGACGTTTGGTCTCAAGTGGTATACGGCGCACGCGTATCTCTTGCTGTAGGTTTTGGTGCGGGTCTAACCGTATGTCTATTAGCAACAGTTATTGGTGTTTCTGCAGGCTACTTCGGTGGACGTGTCGATGACGTTCTAACTGCCGCAATGAACATTATGTTGGTTATCCCTCAATACCCATTATTGTTCGTAGTTGCAGCCTTTATCGGTGAGGCAGGGCCACTCACCATAACCTTGGTTATTGGCTTTATGTCCTGGGCTTGGGGCGCCCGTGTTGTTCGCTCCCAAACCTTAGCTTTACGTGAAAAAGAGTTTGTAAAAGCCGCAGAAGTTTTGGGTGAATCTTCATTCCGTATCATCTTCGTAGAGATTCTGCCAAACCTTATCTCTATCGTTGGTGCGAGTTTCATCGGCTCGGTGATGTACGCAATCATGATGGAAGCAACGATTTCGTTCCTAGGTCTTGGTGACCCGAACACAATCAGCTGGGGCATCATGCTTTACAACGTTCAAACCTCTTCATCAATGCTGATTGGCGCTTGGTGGGAACTGTTGGCTCCTTGTATCGCACTGACATTATTAGTAACTGGTCTTGCTCTACTTAACTTTGCTGTCGATGAAATTGCTAACCCGCAACTGCGTTCTCACAAAGGCATGAAGCGTTGGAAGAAACTAGCAGCTCAAGACAAAGAAGAACGTGAACCAGAACTACCACCACAAAATGCACTTTGGAGCGGAGATAAATAATCATGTCTGAACCACTAATTTCTATCCGCAACTTATGCGTGGATTACATCACAGAGTCTGGCGATGTTCGTGCGTGTAACAACGTAAGCTTCGATATCGCACCAGGTGAAGTATTCGGCCTAGCCGGTGAGTCTGGCTGTGGTAAATCAACCGTTGCTTTCTCGCTAATGCGTCTTCATAAGCCGCCCGCTTACATCAGTGGTGGTGAGGTTATCTTCAACGGTGAGAACATCCTTGAGTACAGTGATGACCGCATGCAAGCGTTTCGTTGGAGCGAGATGTCGATGGTATTCCAGAGTGCGATGAACGCGCTCAATCCAGTACTACCAATGGAAGAGCAGTTCTGTGACGTAATCATGCGTCACACCAACATGACTCGTGAGCAAGCGAAGCAACGTGCTGAAGGTCTACTAGAAATCGTAGATATTCACCCTAGCCGTTTGAGTGACTACCCTCACCAATTCTCTGGTGGCATGCGTCAACGCTTGGTTATTGCTATCGCATTAGCACTGAATCCAAAACTGATCATCATGGATGAACCAACGACCGCACTTGATGTGGTTGTTCAACGCGAAATCCTACAAAAGATCTATGCACTGAAAGAAGAGTTTGGCTTCTCGATTCTGTTCATTACCCATGACTTGTCATTGATGGTCGAGTTCTCTGACCGCATCGGCATCATGTACTCAGGTGAGCTTATCGAGGTCGCTAAATCTCAAGATATTCTAGAAAACCCTTACCACCCTTACACCAAAGGGCTGGGAAGTTCTTTCCCTCCACTAACAGGGCCAAAGACAAAACTAGCAGGTATCCCGGGCAACCCTCTGAACCTATTAGAGATTCCTGAAGGATGTCGTTTCCAAGCTCGTTGTGACCGTGTACATGAAACCTGTACCAAGGTGCCAACCAAGCTGCGTTCTATCGAACCGGGACATTTGTCTAACTGCCACCTGTACGGCGACCCAATAGTACAAAGGAAGCTATAGCTTGCACGCTTTACGGTGTGAATAACTAGACAGGCGGCTCGACCGCCTAAAAACAAGCAAAGCGAACAAGGATTCTGGAGACAACTATGAGCAAAGATTTCGGTCAATTATTGGTAGAAGGTAAGAATGTCGTAAAAGACTTCCCAATAAGCAGTACCACCATTCAAACCCCAATGATGCGTGCGATCAACGACGTGTCATTCAAGATGTACAAAAGCCGCGGCTTAGCGGTCGTTGGTGAATCTGGTTCAGGTAAATCAACAACCGCAAAAATGATCGCAAAGATGTACGCGCCTTCAGGCGGTACGATTGAATACAAAGGCCGCGATATCCAAGAGATCTCAAGCAGAAAAGATCTTATGCACTACCGTGAAGGTGTGCAGATGGTATGGCAAGACCCGTTTGGTTCACTCAATCCAACACACAATATCTTCCACCACATTGCTCGACCACTGCTGATTCACAAGAAGGTAACTCCGGGCAATAAGAGAGAACTAGAAGAACGCGTTTACGATCTTTTAGAGCAAGTGGGCCTGATTCCGCCAAAAGAGACAGCGAAGAAGTACCCTCACCAACTGTCTGGCGGTCAGCGTCAACGTGTCAACCTAGCACGTAATATCGCGGTTGGTGCTGAGGTTGTTCTAGCGGATGAGCCAACTTCAATGCTGGACGTTTCAATTCGTGCTGGTGTTTTGAACCTAATGGAAGAGATGAAGTTTGAGAAGCAAATGTCTCTGCTTTACATCACTCACGACATCGCGACAGCTCGTTACATTGCTGAAGATCTTTCAGTGATGTACGTCGGTCACATGGTGGAATGGGGCGATACCGATGACGTTATTGCTAACCCTCAACACCCTTACACTCAGCTACTGGTTTCTGCTGTTCCAGACCCTAAGAAATCGATCCACGAACAATTGGCAGGTAACAAAGGTGAAATTCCTCTTTGGACTCCAGTATCAGCAGGCTGCCCTTTTGCAGGCCGTTGTACTCACGCAATGGACAAGTGTAAAGAGCAACTACCGGGTGTGACTCAATTAGCCGATAACCACTTTGTTCGTTGTTACCTGCACGAAAGCTAAACATTAAGACTGAGTTAGGGTCTGTGGACCCTAACTACTCATATCCAAACCAATTCAGGTACCTAGCCAAAAGAAACTGGGACCTTTGGAGAACATTGATGCTGTTATTGACCAACCATATTGGCTACGAATCTTCGGCTCCTAAGCAGGCGATCTTACAAACTAAAAAGACTCGTTTATCGAGTACGACTGCACTTTTGGTGTGTGCCGACAACCATATTACTGTGGGCAACTTTGATGTTGTAAAACAAGGCCGCGTAGCAAACTGGCATCAAGGACAATTCTTCACAATCGATTTCAGTTCATTTACCGAATCCGGTCGCTACTACCTGCGCTTTGATAACCTGCGTTCAGAAGTGTTTGAGATTGGCAACAACCTACTAATGAACCACACATTTTCTGATGTGCTCCATTACTTTAAGTCTCAACGTTGTGGTGGCACTTTTGACAAGAAAGATCGACAAGCACAAATTCTCGGCACCGACAGATACGTTGATGTGCATGGTGGTTGGTACGATGCATCAGGTGATGTAAGTAAGTACTTTAGCCACCTGTCTTACGGCAACTACCTCAACCCACAACAGATTCCTATGGTGGTTTGGAACATGCTCAAAAGCGTGCGCTTAACCAGCGACAATCCAGACTTCCCTAAATTCTCGATGACTCGCCTAACAGAAGAAGCACTATTCGGTGCTGATTTCTTGGTTCGTATGCAAGACGCGGCTGGATACTTCTACATGACAGTATTCGACAAGTGGAGCAAAGATATCAACCAACGCGACATCTGCGCATACGCCACTCAAGAAGGTCATAAGTCTACAGATTTGCAAGCAGGCTACCGACAAGGTGCCGGTGTTGCTATTGCAGCATTA